>QZKK01000219.1 GCA_003599475.1 Desulfobacteraceae bacterium | reverse complement strand
AGGGACACAGGACTGGGCAGGTACCGGGTTGAAATGTTTCCGAAAGGGTCCGGGCTCATTCCTTGCGGGCAAAGGATCGACCCGCCGATATGGCTTGGCGGAAGCGGAAAAGCAGCCCGATCGTTCACGTGGCATGCAGCCTGGTTTTCGTTACGATGTGAACCCGGTTTCCCCCACGATGAAAGGCGTGCATCGCACGGCGATGCTCGTCTTCCTGATCCAGAGGCGGACCATGGGGATGGTTTTTCCTTCGAGGTTGACGATACTCGGCAGCTCCTCCAGATAGGTGACGTCCTCCGTTCTGAATTCGTAAAAAAAAGTATTGGCGCTGAAAGGATCGACGATCAGAAAAACTTTTTTCGGATCGAACGGATGCTTTCGGGGGGCGCCGGAGAAAGCGATGTGCGTTTCCCTCAACAGGCTCAATTCCTTGGGTTTCTCATAGGCCTGGATTTCAAGCTTCGCTGTTCCCTGCAGATAGTCTGAAATTCCCATAGGTTCCACCCCATCAGGGCAAGGCTTGGATGGTGCAGCCGGAAAGCAGATCCTGCCGACCTTACGTGATCCTTGCGGTGTTTTATGCAATAGAGTATATAGGTTTCCGTTTTATTTCAAGTACGGGAGGCGGCATGGGGCCGCCTCCCGTACGGCGTCCGCAGCGGAGGCGTTCATGAAATCCATACTGGTGGCATCGGTCGATCGGGAGACTCTCCAGGGGCTTTTATCTTCGTTCGGACCGGAATACCACATCAACTCGGCAGGAAGCCGGGAAGATATCCAGTTTGCCCTCCATAAGAGCCCCTACGATCTGGTATTTGCCGACATTCGACTGCTCGGCGATCCCTCCCAGTACCCTGTGGCAGTGGAGGCGATGAAATCGGTACGTCCGGCCGTTGAAGTCGTCGTCGTCTCGCCCAGGGACCGGATTCGTGATGCGGTCCGGGCGATCAAAGCCGGTGCGAGGCATTATCTGACGATTCCGGTAAACCCGGATGAAGTGAGGCTGATCCGGGAAAGACTCTATGACCGGCAGTTGAAATCATCCGAGCTGGATTACCTGAGAGATCGCTTCTGGAGATCCGATTCGGTGGACATCGTAACGACTCAAAGCGAGACCATGAAGAAGGTCTTCAATAAGCTCCGATCGGTGGCCCCCACCAAATCCACGGTTCTTCTGGTCGGAGAGACCGGCACAGGGAAGAGTCTCCTCGCAAAGCTGATCCATCACCACAGCAATCGAAAAGACGCACAGTTCATCGAGGTTCACTGCGGGGCGATCCCGGACACCCTTTTAGAGAGCGAGCTTTTCGGGCACGAAAAGGGTGCTTTCACGGGTGCGGTTCGCAAGCGGCTCGGAAAATTCGAAATCGCAAAAAGCGGCACCATTTTTCTCGATGAAATCGGAACCATTACGCCCCCTGCCCAGATCAAGCTTCTTCAGGTGCTTCAGGACGGCACCTTCAGCCGTGTCGGAGGGGAAGTTTCACTGCATACGGATGCGCGGGTGATCGCCGCCACAAACTCAGATCTTAAAAAAATGACCGAAGAAAATCAGTATCGAAGAGACCTCTATTACAGATTGAACGTGTTTCCGATCGAAATCCCGGCGCTTCGCGAAAGAATCGACGATCTTCCCTTCCTGATCGAATCGTTCCTGAATAAGCTGAATCGGGAGCTCCAGAAAAATATTACCGCAATCCACCCCCATGTCCTGCAGGCCTTGAAAAGCTATGAATGGCCCGGAAACATACGAGAACTCGAAAATCTGATCGAAAGAGCCTACATCCTGGAGACTTCGACAACGCTGAGCCCGGAAAGTTTTCCGGGAGAGCTGTTCGGAGGCGAGATGCCCGTCGTCCCGATACCGGTATATTCCTCCTGCAGCCTCGCCGAAGCAAGACGCATGGCAATCGAGGATTTCGAGCGGCAGTACCTGAAAGAACTGCTGGCCCGGAACAAAGGAAAAATGAACAAGGCTTCGGAGGACGCCGGCATCAGCACCCGGCAGCTCCACAAGCTATTGATAAAGTACGGTATTCGAAAGGAAGATTTTAAAGAGGCCTCTTGAAAGGACTTAGGAATCGATGCGATGACGGCTCTTCCGAGAACAAACAGTTCCTATCGACTAAAATTCGGAATGATAAATTCTTGTAGCCAAGAAAGTAAGTTATTCCAATAGATTGTCATATTTATCCCTCTGTCTTTCGAATCGGCTGCAGAACAATGGCCGCCGGCAAATGAGAATCCTCCCTTCAAGTCCATGGAACGCCTTTAAGTAAAAAGATCAGTATTTTCATATGGTTAACCTCTTTGGCACAACCATTGCTGTGCTGTTCTCCATCCAATCTTCATCCAATCTTCACCCAGGGGGGGAGGCAAGTTTAAACCGAGGAGGACCGGATGAAAAAATCCGAAAAAAAATCCGAATCCGGAAAAGATGCCATCAAAGTCAACGGGATCATCGTTGCCATGGAATGGGATGAAGACGGAAAGGCTGTTGCGGTCGCCGTTTCCACGGATCAGGAGCAGGAGCTGGTCATCGATCAAAGAAATAAAAAGGGACAGGAACTGAAGAAGCTTTTACGCCGCAAGGTGGAGGTGACAGGCCGAATCTCCGGCACTCAGATGAACCGGAAAGTGATCGTCGTAAGAAAATATGCCGTAATTGAAGAGAAAATATCCTCCCATTCGAAGGACGAGATCGTAAAGTTCAAGGAATCCCGGGTTTAGTCGATCGGTAGAGCCCGATCCGATTCCCGTCCGGCCAGCCACCCCATCGACCCCCCTGCCGTAATGTTTCAGAGCAACAGCCGCAATCGATTGCCGGCGTCCGCCACCCGCCGGGGAAAGTTACCAATGTCCAAGTTCTCCGTTGGACATTCTCTCGATTCTTCTGTCAGCTTTTTTTAGAGGTTTTCGTTTGAAATGTACTGACTTGCTGGACCACCTTCCGGCTTTTGCATTTCGGGCATTCGGGTTTTCTTTTTCCATGGTCCGTGATCGACATGGTCACCGTAAATTCTTTCTTGCATTGATCGCAGACAAAATCGTATCGAGGCATTCCTTTTCTCCTTTCACCGAGGCACCTTTCAGCCGGCTCGAAGAACAAATGTGAATTTTAACCTCCCATCAAACCGGATGACGTTCAACGATCTGCTTTCAATCTGAATTCATCTCTTCTGTTTTTGCTCATAGCCGCTTCATCTTTTCCGGCAACTGCCGGCCTTTCCTCGCCATAGCTCAACGTCGATATCCTTTCCGCTTCGATGCCCAGCAGCCTGAGAAACTTCTCTGCGGCAGCCGCCCGGCTCTGGCCCAGAACGATATTATATCCGGAATCGCCTCGATCATCACAATGCCCCTCGATCAAGACGGAATAGTTCGTATTGTACTTGAGCCATTCCGCGAGTCTTCTTAACACGATCTGGGCATCGGGGCGCAGATCCGCCCTGTCGAATTCAAAGTAGATGGGAGTCGATTCCAGGGATTTGATTTCAGATCGAAGCTGCGTGCTTGTTCCGGTGCCCCTCGATCCCGGAACGGAGCGGTCCCTGGTGGTCCTCTCCGGGCCCGCATCGGCCTCTCCGATTTTGGTCTGCTCCTTCGCATCTTTTTCCGCAAGCCCGGGTTCTGCGTGGACCGCTTCCGGCTTCGGGCTTTCAGCAGTCTTTATCTCCTTGGATGAACAGGATGCACCTGCGATGGATAAAAAAATAAGAAAGGGGATCAGCAGTCCGAATCGATACTCATCTGGATTGGTCATGGCCTTCCCGAGTGTTTGAATATGACGGCCTTCTATCCGTTTGCCTTTTCACGATGAAATTGGCAAATGATACCAAGTAAATCAGAAAATGAAAAGGACTGCCGACGAAAAAAGACAGCATTCAATAAGCAGAGCCAAAATGCCGATACAACATCATCGGTGTGCCGATTGCGAAAACATCAGCGGCTGCGGTGGAATTTTCAGGGAATCGGAATCCGGGCTTCCGAATCGAAGCGAGAAGCCGAAAGCGGATCCTTTTATTTTCCTGGAAATGGAAAGGTAACAAAATGAAACATTGAAAAAAATTTTTGGAATCGGATATGAAAATTCCACTTTTTTGTTGTATAGGAACTTTAGTTTCATTATATTTGAAAAAAATTCGCTGTCCTTTTGGCCAACTATGTTTTTGGGGCCTTAAAAGGTCGGAACCGAAGGTTCTGAAAATATCCAGGCAAAGCAATAAGGAATTGAAAATATTGCTACTGTTATTGTGGCATGTTAATTGCCTAAAGGGTCATCCAACATTCACCGGTCTTTAAAAACGATTGAAAGAAAAAGGAGGAGCCGAAAAACGATGACAGAGAATCTTTGCTCCACGGAGGATTACGAACCTCCAAGTACGAAGCCGGAAGCCGTTGCCGTGACGAACCGATGCGTGGAGCACGCATTAAGAGAAGATGAAGCCCCACAGAAAACCAAGAACCCCAAGCTAAGACCCCTCAGAGACCCTTCAAGCTATACGTTGAAGGAAAATCCCAGGACGCAAGCCTTCCATAGACGATTTTTCCCCGAAGTGACCAGCGCCCAATGGAACGACTGGCACTGGCAGATCCGAAATCGAATCACAAGCATAGACAAGCTGGAACGGATGATCCGGCTTTATCCGGATGAACGGAGGGCCATTACCGGTGAGGGGACGGCGCTTCCCGTGGCCATCACTCCCTATTACGCGAGCCTGCTGGATGAGGATAATCCGCAGCAGGCTTTGCGGCGAACGGTCGTGCCGGTCGAGGGCGAGTACCTGTGTTCGCCGGGGGAAGCCGACGATCCGTTGGGGGAGGAAAAAAACAGCCCGGTGCCGGGGCTTGTTCATCGGTATCCGGACAGAGTGCTGCTTCTGGTGACTGAATTCTGTTCCACCTACTGCCGGTACTGTACCCGGTCCCGTATGGTCGGAAAGAGCCACAAGCAGCATCTCGACGTCGAACAATGGAACAGGGCGATCTCCTATATCGAGGCGACTCCTGCAGTTCGGGACGTGCTTTTGTCCGGAGGGGACCCATTGACCCTTTCAGACGACAAGCTGGAGTATCTGCTATCGAGGCTTCGAAGGATCCCTCATGTAGAAATCGTGAGGATCGGTACAAAGATTCCTGTCGTATTGCCGCATCGCATTACATATGCGCTCACCCGGAAGCTGAAGCATTATCATCCGCTGATGATGAGCATTCATTTCACGCATCCCGACGAGCTGACCTCGGAAACCCAAGAGGCCTGTACAAGGCTTGCGGATGCGGGCATCCCGCTTGGAAGCCAGACGGTGCTTCTTTCCGGTGTCAACGATCGGGTGGATATCATGAAACGGCTGGTGCACGGGCTCCTGAGAATCCGGGTCAGGCCCTACTACCTCTACCAGTGCGATCCGATTCTAGGATCGTCCCATTTCCGAACCCCGGTCGAAAAGGGTCTGGAGATCATCCAGGGGCTGAGGGGCCATACCACCGGGTATGCCGTACCCTCCTATGTCATCGATGCTCCGGGAGGCGGCGGCAAGATTCCTCTGCTGCCGGAATACGTCATCGGCCGGGATGGGAGCGATCTGCTGCTAAAAAATTACCAGGGTCGAATTTTCCGTTATCCCGATTCGAAAGTATGTCATGGACCGGAGGGATGTGAACCGAAATTCGATGCGGGAGAAATATCATGAAATTCGGGCTCACCTATGACCTTCGCCAGGACTATCTTGCGATGGGTTATGATGAAGAGGAAACAGCCGAATTCGATCGCAGCGATACCATCGATGCCATCGAGCAGGCATTGCGGTCTCTCGGTCATGAAACGGACCGGATCGGCCATGCCAGGGAGCTGATGAAGCGCCTGGCATCCGGGGACCGCTGGGATATGGTTTTCAATATCGCCGAGGGGCTCAGGGGTTATGGCAGGGAGGCGCTGGTGCCTGCCCTGCTGGATTCCTACGATATCCCCTATACCTTTTCCGATCCGATGGTCATGAGTCTCACGCTGCACAAGGGGATGACCAAAAGAGTCGTTCGCGACGCGGGGGTTCCGACTCCTGATTTCATCGTCGTTGAAAACAGGGACGATGCGGAAAGGATTCCCTTCTCCCCGCCGTTTTTCATCAAGCCGGTGGCGGAAGGGACGGGGAAAGGGGTTACACCGGACTCCATCATTGCCTCATCCGCGGATCTGTGGCCGCGCTGCGCCAGGATGATCGACACCTTTCACCAGCCGGTGCTGGTGGAAGCGTTTTTACCCGGCCGGGAATTTACGGTTGCAATCGCAGGGACCGGCTCCGATGCCGCCGTTCTGGGCACGATCGAAGTCCATCTGCTGCCCGGAGCCCAACCCCGGGTGTACTCGTATGAAAACAAGGAACGCTGCGAGGAACTGGTAAAGTACCGGAGGGTCGAAGGCGCTTCCGATGAAGCCGTACGGGAAGGGGAGGCCATATCCCTAGCGGCCTGGCGCGCACTCGGGTGCCGGGATGCCGGCCGGGTGGACATCCGCTGCGACGGCTCCGGAAAACCTCAGTTCATCGAGGTAAACCCCCTTGCAGGGCTCCACCCCGAGCATTCGGATCTTCCGATCATCTGCAATCACATCGGCCTTCCGTACGTGGAGCTGATCGAAAAAATCATCGCTTCAGCCGCGCACCGTCTGCCGAAAAGATCGTCTTCTGCGGAGGGTCCTTCCAAAATGTGCGGCAAAGAGGAACTTACGAAGAGGAAATCCAATGCGGGTGGCCGTTGTTCATAATGCCGTGGCAGCGGACAGTCCGCCGGATGAACAGGATGTATTGAGCCAGGTCTCGGCCGTTCAGGATGCGCTGGAAGCGCTGGGACACGAGGCCTGGCCGCTCCCCTGCAGTCTTGACCTGGAATCGGTGAAGGCCCGGCTGGAGGCTGAACGGCCGGATCTGGTTTTCAATCTGGTGGAGTCCCTGAATGGAAAGGGACGGTTGATCCACCTGTTTCCGGCCATGCTCGATTCTGCGGGGTTTCCCTATACCGGTTCGAAAACAGAGGCGATCTGGCTTACCTCCCACAAGGTGATGGCCAAGGAGCGCCTGGCAGCCGTAGGACTGCCGACGCCATATTGGGTGGGGCCTGATCCTGCCGAATTGCCCCCCATTCATCGGCCGCAAAAAAATACAAAAGGTTTGCGGCAGACCTGGATTGTCAAATCGCTTTGGGAACACGCTTCGGTGGGCCTGGAAGGGGCGAGCATCATCGATGCGGCCTCCGAAGGCCGCGTGCTGAACGAACTCCGGTTACGAAGCCCGCTGCTGGGCGGCGCCTGTTTCGGCGAGGTTTTCATCGAAGGCCGGGAATTCAATCTTTCTGTTCTGGCCGGACCCGGCGGCCCTCAGGTGCTGCCGCCTGCAGAAATTCTTTTTGAAGGGTATGGATCCCGCCCGCGTATCGTCGGCTACCGTGCCAAATGGCAGGAGGATTCCTACGAGTACAGCCATACGCCGAGGCGCTTCGATTTCGGTCCGGACGATCTTTTTCTGCTTTCCGATCTGAAGGATATCGCCGCCCGGTGCTGGCAGCTTTTTGCGCTCAAGGGGTATGCCCGAATCGATTTTCGGGTCGATGAAAAGGGGCGGCCTTTCATTCTCGAAATCAATGCCAATCCTTGCCTGAGCCCGGATGCCGGTTTTGCCGCCGCGACGGCCAGGCAGGGGATGACGATCCCGCAGGCGATCGAGCGGATTCTCGAGGACGCAGCCGGTTGTCGCCCGCCATCTCCCCAAGCGCTTTCTCCTATCGATTCCCGCCGATAAAAGGAAAGGCAGCCGCCCAGCCACCAAGATGCAAAGACACCCAAGATGAATTTTCGATTTCCAAAGCCCAATACCCGAGTGAAGCAGATTCGAGCTCTTCATTCTTGTTACTGGAAATTAGGCATTCTCCATCGGATATCCTCCGTGCTCCAGTGCCCGAATGGCTGAACGATTGGAAGGAAGTAAAGCCTTGCTTCGGATCCGTCGAATCCATGATGACATCGTGCCGGTCAACCGCGAAATCATCGACCAGATCAAAGATCTCCTGCGAAGCCGCATACACGGAGTCTCGGAGGAAGAGATCGAAGCGATCGGCGAAAAGCTGCGCAACCCTTTCAAACACCGCTTCCGAAGTGTTCTTCTCTCTGCCGAAAATCGCCGGAAAAACGTGATCGGTTTCGCCATGCTGATGCACGAACCCAAAATCAGGTTCGTTTTCCTGGACTGGATTGCCACAAAGAAAGGAAAGCCTGTCGGAGGACTCGGCGGTGCGCTCTACGACCGCGTCCGCTGGGAGGCAGGGGTGCTGGGAGCCAAGGGGCTGTTTTTCGAATGCTTGCCCGATGATTTCAAAGCCTGCCAGGATGAAGAGCTCCTGAAGGAAAACCGAGCCCGCTTGCGCTTCTTCGAAAGATACGGAGCCCGGCCCCTTGAAAATACAGGATATGAAACACCGGTCAATCCGGGAGACCGCTGCATGCCGCACCTGGTATACGACGGGCTGGATCGGGGAGAGCCGCTCCGGCGAAGCTTCGCACGCAAGGTCGTCCGTGCCTTGCTGGAGCGAAAGTATGCCGATTATTGTCCGGCAGAATACATCGACAAAGTAATCGGCTCCATCCGTGACGATCCCGTTCGACTGCGCCCCTTCCGTTACGTGAAACCCGAGGTCGTTCGCACAACGGTTGCCGCTCGATCGGATGAACAGATTGTGGTGGTAGTTAACGACAGGCACGGCATCCATCACATTCACGAGCGCGGGTATGTGGAATCCCCGGTTCGGGTTCGAAGCGTTCTCGATGCGATCCTTCCGCATGGGCTGTTTGCGGAGGTCAAGCCGCGCAGCTTTCCGGACAAGCATCTCCATGCCGTTCATGCCGTCGATTACGTCAACTACCTGAGGCGCGCCTGCAGCGAGGTAGGGGAGAATAAATCCATCTACCCCTATGTGTTCCCCATCCGCAACAAGACGCGCCCGCCGCGGGACCTTTCCGTGCTGTCCGGCTACTACTGTATCGATACGTTTACCCCCATTCATCGCAACGCCTATCCTGCAGCCCGGCGCGCGGTGGACTGCTCCTTGAGCGCCGCCCGCGAGCTCCTGGAGGGAAAGCGGATCACCTATTCCCTGGTCCGCCCCCCGGGGCACCATGCCGAGCACCGGTCCTTCGGCGGCTTTTGCTACTTCAACAACAACGCGGCTGCCGCTCAATATCTGAGCGCTTATGGGAAAACGGCGATTCTGGATGTCGATTATCACCATGGAAACGGTCAGCAGGATATCTTCTATCGTCGAAGCGATGTCCTGACGGTTTCCATCCATGGGCATCCGTCCTTTGCCTACCCCTACTTCAGCGGTTTTGAAGACGAATGCGGCGAAGGCGAAGGCGAGGGCTTCAATTTCAACCTGCCGCTGCCGGAGGCTGTAGACGGTGCAGGTTACAGGAAGGCTCTGGAGAAGGCGCTTCTGCGGATCGAGGCGTTCAACCCCGACTTTCTGGTGATCGCTCTCGGTCTGGATCCCGCAAAGGGGGATCCGACCGGAACCTGGTCTCTCAATGCCAGGGACTTCGAGGCAAACGGCCGCCTCATCGGCGCGTTGGGGGTTCCAACCGTGGTGATTCAGGAGGGAGGGTATCGAACCCGCAGCCTCGGAATCAACGTCCTTCACTTCTTTCAAGGGCTTTCCATTTCAGCGCTGCACCGGACGGAAGAACGGCGCACGTCTGACAGCCCCCTGCACGGTATCCAACTTCGATTCGAACCTCAGGAGCAGGACCCGGCGCGCATTCGGAAACTGGTCCAGGTCACGGGTTTCTTTTCGGATGAGGAGCATGCGGTTGCAGAGGAACTTGTCCGGGAGCGGCTCCTGCGCGGTGCGGAAAGCGGCTACCACTTCGTTTTCGCCGAGCAGTACGGTCGCTTCGCGGGTTACACCTGCTACGGGCCCATTGCATGCACCGTTTCAAGCTTCGACATCTTCTGGATTGCGGTTCACCCGGACGTGCAGGGCAGGGGTATCGGCCGGTTTTTGATCCGGGAGACCGAACGGTTGATCCGGGAGGCCGGCGGCACCCGGATCTACGTGGAAACATCCCAACGGGCGCAGTATGCAAGCACCCGGGCATTTTACGAAGGAATCGGATACCGGCTCGATGCGGTGGTTCCGGAATTTTACGGCCCGGGGGACAATAAGGCCATCTATTGCAGGACGCTTGTGTGAAACTTCAAAGCGTTCAGTGGTACAGTGTTCAGGGGTTCAGTGTTCAGCAGGGCCGTGCCGTTTGCGGCATTTGATCGAGAAAGTAACTTCGGCCCGTTCACAATCAACAATTTCTTGAATTCCGTAGAAGGTTGGGTTGAGCGAAGTAAGCGAAACCCAACATGAGAAGCTCAACCCGGCCAAATATACAAATCATTCGTGAGTCGAATTTAAAAGAGTGCGCTTCCGCAGAGCGGGGCTGTTTCTTTTCTGCGGGTCAGGTTAGGCGGTCCGGTAAGGATTTTATGCCTGTTTGCGGGTCGGCTGATAGGTAAACGTCGGGTTTCCTTTCCCCTGAATGACCGCTTCATCGATGACGCACTCTTTGAGGGTCCCGGCGGAGGGGACTTCATACATGATCTCGAGCAGGCAATCCTCGAGAATCGCACGCAGGCCGCGTGCGCCGGATTTTCGTTTGATGGCCTCCCCGGCGACGGCTCTGAGCGCATCTTCCGTAAATCTCAGCGATACCCCTTCCATTTCGAAAAGCTTCTGGTACTGTTTGACCAGAGCGTTTTGAGGTTCCGACAGGATCCGGATCAGTGCCGATTCATTGAGTTCCTGGAGTACGGCGATGACCGGGAGACGACCGACGAATTCGGGGATGAGGCCGAACTTCAACAAGTCCTCCGGCTCCACACCGGACAGCAGGGTTTCGGAGTTTGGGTCGGTATTCGGGTTCATCTTCGTTCCGAAGCCTACCATCCGTTTGCCCAATCGTCTGGAGACGATTTTATTCAAACCGGTAAAGGTGCCGCCGCAAATGAACAGGATGTTGGTGGTATCGATCTTCAAGAAATCCTGCTGGGGATGTTTTCGACCCCCCTTGGGCGGGACATTGACCACGGTTCCCTCCAGAATCTTCAGGAGCGCCTGCTGAACACCTTCACCGGATACATCCCGGGTGATGGAGGGGTGATCGGATTTTTTTGCGATTTTATCGATTTCATCGATATAGACGATTCCACGTTTGGTCTTTTCGATATCGAAATCGGCATTGTGCATGAGGGAGAGGATGATATTTTCGACATCTTCCCCGACGTAGCCGGCTTCCGTGTAACTGGTCGCATCCACGATGGTAAACGGTACTTTCAGAAATCTGGCCAGTGTTTGGGCCAGAAGGGTCTTGCCGCTTCCGGTCGGGCCGATGAAGAGGATGTTGCTTTTCTGAATCTCGACGCTGTCCGGCGTCAAATTGGAATCGATTCTTTTGAAATGATTGTAGACGGCAACAGAGAGAACCCTTTTTGCCTGCTCCTGTTCGATCACATAGGAGTCCAGCCGGTTTTTGATTTCTCCGGGGGTCATCCGCTTGCAGAGTTCTTTTTTCTCCGATCCGAGTTCGTTTTCCAGGATCTGGATGCACAGATGGATGCATTCATCGCAGATGTAGACGGAAGGGCCGGCAATCAGTTTTTTTACTTCAGATTGCTTTTTCTTGCAAAAAGAGCAGCACAACTGTTCTTTCACATGAGGCAGATGGGGATTTGGCATAGGTCTTTTCTCCAGGGAAACGATCCGAATCGGAACACCGTGGTTCGATCGGTACTTTATGCATCAGCTATTTTCATGCCAATGATATCGTCTTTCGGAAATGTCTTACGAATCCTAAAGAGATTTCGGCGACAATTTTGGCCGGTTCCGGGTTCAATCGAATTCGGCTGGCGGAACACCGGTAACCTCGACCCAATCGTGTATCCACTTGCTTTATAGAATATCAGGTATGAAATTGGATTGGAAGAAAAAATATCGGCTGTTGTCGTGAGTGCGCGAATTTCGGTTGTCTGCAATCCGCCGGCCGATGCAACCTGATGTACAGCGATTGACCCGCAACCCGCAACCCGAGCCGACCCTACTGTCAATTTGTTTTACAGGATGTAAAAAAGGGGAGCATGCGCGATGGCCCGATTCCCTGCCGGACGACGAGCCGGTTGTCCTCTTTTTTATGACAGGCGCGTCTTTTTGAAGTTACACCGGGGTCTGAATGCGAACCCCGTATGTGATTCAAGTACTTGCGCATTATTGTTTAAATGGAATTCCGGTAAGTTGCACATCCGGAAATAAATAAAGAGAATGCGGGCTTCGGCATGGTTTTTGAACCCGGTAGAAAAAGAATCGGGACAGCAGGCAAACCCGAGTGGTGCGGATCCACGCGGGAAAACGGAAACAGGACGGAGATTTGAGGCAGACATGTAAAAACAGGAGCAAGCCATGGCAGATATTCTAGTAATCGACGATGACAAGGATATCGTGGATACGATGCGTATCATTCTGGAAAGCAGAGGTTACCTGGTAAGGTATGCCTATAACGGGAAGAATGGGTACGCGGAGCTGACAAAAAAGGCTCCGGACGTCATCATCCTGGATGTGATGATGTCTACCGAAACCGAAGGATTCGATCTTGCCTGTAAGCTTCAAGAATCTCCGGAATACAAGCGGATACCCATCCTGATGTTGACCTCTTTTCCTCAAAAAATGACGGAGGAGGGTCCGGAAAAATTTCAGCATATTCTGGGGGAGGATTGGCCGGTTACCCGGTTCTTTGAAAAACCCATCAAACCGGAAAAACTGATCTCCGCAATCGAGGAGGTGCTCGGCTCCAGGTAGAGCGGCACCGCATAGAGATGATTTAAACCGGATCGGGTGTAAATACGACCCGTTCAATTCAATCTTTCCGGCAGCCCCGTCCCGGGGGGATCGAGGTTCAAAAGCCTGTGAAACGGATTGCAATGCGGTCCATTCCGGGAAGCAGCCGGGGAATCAGGATCCGGGGTGGCGGAGCCTTTCGATGAACCAGACGGCATCGGTAACACACGAAAAGGATCTGCGGGATGCGATCGAAGAGAGAAAGCGGATCATCTTCGGAGAGCTCAGAGAGCGCACGCACTGGTTTATCAGGCTTCGATGGTTTGTTCCGCCTGGAATCGTTCTGGGGGCAGTTCTCGCCGATCTCCTCGGATTCGAGAATCTGCCGATCGGATCCCTTGCTGGAACGGCTGTCTTTATTGCGGTCTACAATGCAGTCTTTTACCTCATCGGCCGGAAAAAAAGCCGGGGTATCGGACAGCGGGGATACATCCGAAACCTTACACGCTGGCAGTTCGCACTCGATTATGTTTCGATTTTCCTGCTGATCCATTTTACCGGAGGGATCGGCAGCCCTCTGATTTTTTTTCTCTTTTTCCATATCATCTTCGCTTCGATTCTGCTTCCGGTCCCTTCGAGCTACGGTTTTGCCACACTGGTCGTATTTGGCATGGCGGCAATCTCCGTCGCTTGCCATACCGGCTGGCTTACACCCTATTCCATCGCCTTCAGGGGGCGAAGCCTCGATTTTTCCGGCCTCCCGTTTCATATGGCCATGATCCTGGGGTTTTTCGTTGCATCGGTCTATATCACCGCATTTTTCACCTCCTCCATTATGGGGATGCTGCGGAAGCGAATCTCGAACCTGGTCGACCTCTCGGAAAATGTGCGCGGGCTCAACGAAAAGATGAACGCACTCTATGCCGTAATCCAGGCGGTCGGTACGGTCAAAAAGCTCGATTTTGTTCTCAAGATGGTGACCTCGGAGCTTTGTCAGGTAATGGGGGTACTCGGCATCTCCGTAAAGCTTCTCAGCCCCGACGGCAAATTTCTCCATTACGTGTCTGCAGAGGGACTGGTGGCAGGGGTATTCCGGAGCAAGGTGGTTGAGGTTGCCAAAAGCCCCTTGAACCGGCAGATCATCGAGGGCAAGCCTTATGTGACCGGAAAGGTCAACCCGGGAGAGATGTTCCAATTCGGTGAGGATTTGGCCGCGGCAAACGTCGAATCGGTGTTGTTCGTACCCTTGATCGCAGAGGAAAAGGTTATCGGAATTCTGGGGGCTTATTGCAAGTACCAGGAGCGTTTTTCACCGGATGAAGTCGAATTCTTCCGCCAGGCGGCAGGGCTTGTGGCTGTGGCCATCGAAAATGTTCGCGCCTACGAGTCGATCGAAAAAATCATGGAGGAGCGGAGATGGTTCATGATGCGGGTCGCCCATAACCTGAGGTCTCCGCTGGCGGCGGTGATCAGCATTCTGGATGTGGTCCGGGGAGGCTATCAGGGTCCTCTCAACGAGAATCAGTCCGAATACCTGCGCCGGGTAGACCGCCGCGTCCACACGATGCTGACCATGATCAATGAACTGCTCGCCTTGGCAAAAAGCAGGGAGGAAAGACGAAAGATCTCGTTTGAGCCGATGGATCTTTCCTTGCTGGCCGGACGGATCCAGCGGACCTTTCAGGATGAAGCCCGGCAGAAGGGATTGAATTTGGAGATCCTTGTCGGCGGGGAGATCCCGTTCGTGGACGGGAATCCCGAGATGGTCGAGCAGGTGTTGGAGAATCTGGTATCTAACGGCATCAAGTATACGCCACCGGGGGGAAAGGTGCGGGTCGAGTTCTCGCGGGGTCCGAAGGAAACCGTGCAGATTCAGATCGCCGATACCGGCATCGGGATCCCGCAAAGGGACAGGCAGAATCTTTTCAAAGAATTTTTCAGGGCCGAAAATGCACGGATGCTGGAGGAACACGGAACCGGTCTCGGCTTGGCGATGGTCAAGGAAGTCGTGGATCAGCTCGGCGGGCGCATCACCGTCGAAAGCGAGGAAGGACTCGGCACGCTGTTTGTGATTCAGCTTCCGAAAAGCGGAAAGACAGCAAAGGTATGAACAGAGAAGACGCTGCGCCCCTGGTCACCACTATCCGGGAAAAATGCCGTGTCTGCTACACATGCGTCCGGGAATGCCCGGCTAAGGCGATCCGGATCGAGGGCGGTCAGGCGGAGGTCATCAGCGGCCGATGCATCGGCTGCGGCAACTGCGTCCGGGTGTGCAGCCAGCATGCCAAGAGAGTCGCCGGTTCGATTGAAGATGTGAATGCCCTGCTCGATTCGGGCAAGAGGGTTTCGGCCTGCCTGGCTCCCAGTTTTCCGGCGGAATTTACCGATATCGACTACCGGAATCTGGTCGGCATGATTCGAAGTCTCGGGTTTCATCTGGTAAACGAGGTGGCCTTCGGCGCCGACCTGGTTGCCGCCCGCTACCGGAAGCTGCTCGAAGAAGATCGGAAGAACCGGTTCATTGCAACGAGCTGCCCTGGAATCGTCGAGTATGTATGCCGCTATCATCCGGATTTGATATCGTTTCTCGCACCGATCGTATCTCCCATGCTTGCAACCGCCCGAGCATTGAAAACGCTTTACGGGAAAGATCTGAAGGTTGTCTTTATCGGGCCCTGCATCGCAAAAAAAGCGGAAAGAGATTCCGGAAAGAAAGAGGTCGAAATCGACGCCGTCTTGACCTTCATCGAGCTTAGACAAATGCTCCAGGATCGGGGAATCGAAGCGCAGAGGGCTTCTTTGAGCGAGTTCGATCCTCCTCACAGCCGATACGGTGCGCCTCATCCGGATCCATGGGATGCGGAAGCTGATCCTGGACCTGCTCGATCTCGCCAGGATCGAGTCCGGTGAAAAAAGGCGCCGCCTGGAAACGGTCGATGTCGTTGAAAGCGCCAGAGCAGCGGTGGCAAATGCGGCACCGGATGCGGCCGCAAAGGCGATCACGCTCCGTATAAACGGTGAAAGCGCTGTGTCCATGACGGCCGACCGGAACGAGATTGCAATGATCCTGGACAATCTGATTTCAAACGGAATCAAATACAACAGAGAAGGCGGTGCGGTCGATGTCGGTGTTTTCTCTCGTGACGGCGGGGTCGTCGTGCAGGTATCGGATACCGGCTTCGGTCTGAACCCGGAGGAGGCCGCGAGGATATTCGAAGAATTCGTTCGGATCCGGACTCCGAAGACGGAAGATATCCTGGGAAGCGGTCTGGGGCTGGCCATCGTCAAAAAGATCGTCGGTCTCTACGACGGCAGCATTTCGCTTGACAGCCGACCGGAGCAGGGGAGCACGTTTACGGTGATGCTGAAGGGGCAGAGCAACGTTCCCGAAGACGGCAAAGTATACAGCATCGCCGCATCCGAAACAGGTGACAAGCCGGCTGCGATGGCCGGGAAAAAGGTCAGCGTAACAGGAACCGTCGCTGAAAAAGATGGAAAAATGGTCGTCGAAGTTGCCGAATTCAAAGAAGCCAGATAACGGCTGATTTCATCAAGAAGAGGGAGGAGGGAAAGCGGTTTCGTCCTCCCTTTTTTTTTGACAAAAGGAGTATCTTGAGATACGATGCGGCCGCTATCGAATCCGGCTTCCTTTGAAATCAGGAGCTTTTGAAGGAGGATGGTTTTACCCCCGCCGTTCCGGAAACAGGCCGGGGCGGCGAAGGAAACAGCGATCCATTCGATTCCGGTCGATTCCGGTCGATTCGGCCTTCCAGCAAAAGTCACGATGATCCGGAATTCGAGTGCACCCTTCCGGACAGACCCGATCCGAACTGAGCGGCAGATCCCCTGAAACGGGAGATCGAGGCGCAACATGGCCTTCATCGATAAACAAAAACCTTTTCAAGGAGAAAGAAGATGTCGTCTTTATCCAATCCACCCTCAGATAAGACGGAAGTTGTAATCGATCACGGGAAGGGGAGCATTTCCGATCTCTGGAAAAAGGAAGACTACTGGGCCATCTGGCTGGGGCTCTTCATCCTGGCCCTGGGGCTTCTCATTTTCGTATCCAATCCTCCTGCGAATATGGATGAGAATTTTGCCAAGTACAACGGCATCATGGCCCAGGAAGCGAAGCAGGCCCCATTCAAGACCCTTGCCTGGCACCAGGCCTCCATGGCCAAGAGAAGGATCCGGGCGACCGGCGAATCCTATGCGAAGCAGTTCCAAAAGTTATTTGCCGCCCCCAGTAGCTGGACGGGAAATCCGATCGATTCGCTCTACCGGGGTAAATCCGAAACCGACGCCATGAACGCCAAAGGGATGCCCGCCTTCGAAAAGGCCAAAGCCGCGGAAGCAGCCGCACTGGCAAATGCCAAGACCGCAGAAAAATCGGCAGCCGATGCCGGTTTCAAAGAACAGGCGCTCAACGAGAAGGCAAAAACCCAGATCGATCAATGGCTCAAAGCAAACGATGGTCTTTCGAAGGCCAAAGCGAAAACAGCCAACTCCCCATACAACCGCATCCCCTACCTCATCGGCCTTTCCATTATCCTTGCGATCTTTTTCGGAATCGGGATGTCGGTGATGGGCAAACCGTTCGGGGCCTTCGTGAAAGGCTTTTTCTTCGTCTTTTTCCTGGCGGTTCTGGCCTATATGGCCGAAAAGCAGCGGACGGTCGGCCATTACGGATTCGGATTTCCGCTTTGGGCGATCGTCTTCGGAATGCTGATCAGCAACACGATCGGAACCCCGAAATGGGTCATGCCAGCAGTCCAGACCGAATACTACATCAAAACCGGGCTTGTTCTGCTCGGGGCGGAGATTCTTTTCGGTAAGATGCTTGCCATCGGCGTACCCGGAATCTTCGTTGCCTGGGTGGTTACACCGATCGTATTGATCTGCACCTACTGGTTCGGACAGCGTGTGCTCAACTTCCCGTCCAAGACACTCAACATCACCATTTCGGCGGACATGTCGGTCTGCGGCGTTTCGGCGGCAATCGCTACCGCTGCGGCCTGCCGGGCAAAGAAAGAGGAACTCACCCTGGCCGTCGGTCTTTCGATGGTCTTTACGGCGGTTATGATGGTGGCGATGCCGACATTTATCAGGGCAATCGGAATGAACCAGATTCTGGGAGGGGCCTGGATGGGCGGTACCATCGATGCCACCGGCGCGGTGGCTGCAGCCGGTGCCTTCCTTGGGGAAAAGGCGCTCTATGTTGCGGCGACGGTCAAGATGATCCAGAACATCCTCATCGGGGTGATCGCCTTCGGCGTCGCCGTCTACTGGTGCGCGCGGGTCGATTGCACTCCCGGGCAGCAGGTGAGCTGGATGGAGGTCTGGTACCGGTTCCCGAAATTCGTCCTGGGTTTCATCGCGGCCTCGATCGTATTTTCCATCATCGACTCCGCCATGGGCAAGGACCTGAGCGGTGCTGTGCTGGATTACGGGGTGTTGAGGGCATTCAGCAAGCTGCTGCGGGAATGGTTCTTTGCCCTGGCGTTTACTTCAATCGGGCTTGCGACCAATTTCCGCGAGCTTGCCAAATATTTCAAGGGCGGCAAACCGCTCATCCTCTATGTCACCGGCCAGTCGTTCAATCTCATCTTGACCTTGCTGATGGCCTATATCATGTTCTTTATCGTCTTTCCGGAGATTACGGCAAAGATATAGATGCGGCCCCGGGGGATTGGATCGAAAATGGAGCTTGAAATGAAAGACACCGATGCGGGCGGCCGGAAAAAATCCGGCCGTTCCGCATCGGCTTGGATCCAGCTAGCCGCCGGAATCGGAATTATTTGGCTTTTCATGTTCTGGATCGGCCCGGCTTTCATGAAACTTCCCGGCTATTCGGAGATGGCTCGTTTCATCGACGAATCGGGTATCCAGGCAACGGCCATCTACTATACGGGTGTCGAGGAAGTCGGGGAAGCGACTGCGGCCATGAGGGATCGTTTTCGATTCCCGCCTGAATTCTCGGTAAACAAGGGGCATCAAGATTAAATTCCGAGGCTTATCGATATTGACCCACTTGATCTTTTCGATCCGACAGGACAAGAAGGCCTCAAGGATCGAAGCGAACAAACGCGTCGGCATCTGGGTGGATTCGAAGAAGGCTTTCACCGTTTCGATCGCTCAAAACGATCCGGCCTTCGACTCCAAACCGAAAGTAAGCCTCCGGCGCATCGATTCCGGCCTGGAGGCCTCCACTCGGCTGTTCCCGGAATCTGTCTTCGACCTCAGGATCGATCTGATGCGCCGTCGTAAGCTGCACAAGTATTATCGGGAGATCATCGGAAGCGTCCAGGACGCCGAAAAGATCCTGATTTTCGGACCCGGCAGGGCAAAGCTCGAATTGGAGAAGGCGTTTCGGAAATCCGATCGAGGCGAGTCGAGAGTATTACCCGTCGAAGCCTCCGAAAAAATTACGGAAGGGCAGATCAAGACGAGGGTATTGGAATTTTTCAAATCCGATCTCAAATAAGGAAGCATGAAAAGCGGCGGTGACCAGATGAAAATGCAGGAGCTCCGTATCAAGGCAAAGTCACTCGGGATCAACTCTTTCGGAAAGAGCAAAGCGGCGATCATCCGGGAAATCCAGCGGGCAGAGGGCAATTTCGACTGCTTCGGAAGCGCCGAAGGCTTCTGCGACCAGAAGGAATGCAGTTTCCGCGCACTCTGTCTCGGGGAAGGCAATAAAGATCGATCATCCTGATTCGGCTGCATTCAACCGACCGCGTTCATCAGAATTCACTTTCAACGATCCGGATCGCACTCGAGAAGTCGGCGTTTAGGGAAGCGATGGCGCTGCAGTATTTGGTTTCGGACAACCGGACGGCTTGTTCGACGGCCCCTGGACGGATGTCTCTGCCTTCGATGACGTATTCGATGTGAATGCCGGTAAACCGCTTGGGGTGCTCTTCGGCCCGGTTTCCGGTGATGTTGATGGTGACTCCGCTCAGACGGGCACGTTTTTTGGTCATAATCGAAACCACGTCCATCGCCGTACACCCTGCCACTCCCATCAGGACCAATTCCATCGGGCTTGCGCCGCTGCCGGCTTCACGGCTGTCCATGACGAGAGCGGGTCCGTTGCCGGCCCGTGCCACAAACTGCATTCCATCGGTCCACTTGAGTTGTGCTTGCATGGCCATATCTTTCCCCTCATATGAAACTTCAAAGTGTTCAGCGTTCAGTGTTCAGCGTTCTTCTATCCAGTTTCTGATTCGATCGAATGCCGGAAGCGGCACGGCGGCGCTCGTTTCCAATTCGATTTTAAGTTTTTGCATCCGGTTTGCGACAGGATTTCTCCCCTTGCGTCATCGATTCTTAGGAAAAAACCACAGGACGGCAGAAAATGCAAGCATCGACAAAAACAGCGGGACCGACCAGAAGGCCCGGTAATCGATCGAGACAGTTCCGGGGACCGTGAAAATGTCGAGTGTTTTTCCGGCCACAAGACTGCCCAGGAAGCTTCCCACCCCCGAGTTGATGATGGCAAAGAGCTGGTGCACCCCGGATCTTGTGTCTCTGCCGCAACTCCGATCCAGGTAGATGAATACGGTGGCAAAGAAAAAGGCATATGCGAAACCGTGCAATGACAGCCCGGTTAAAATCAGCCAAACCGGACCGCCGGCTGCAAACGAAGCGAAGCGCCCGATTTCCATGAGCACACCGAGGAGAAGGACCCGTTTGAGACCGAGCCTTGCGATGGCCGCGCCCAGAAATGCCAGTGCAAATACCTCGGGCACCTGCCCGATGCTCATGGCCGGCATGATATCGGATTCAGGGAAGCCGATCTGCCGAAGAAAAGGTGCGGTGCCGAAGAAGTAATAGCGATCGACCAATGAAACCAGGAAGCTGACTGCGGAGAGGCGCAGGACATCCTTTTTGATCATTACCCGGAAGGCTTCCACCGGGAAAAGAGGATTCCTGCGGCCGGGTCCGGCGGCCGGAGCCGGAAGCGTAAATGCATACACCCCCAGAAGGACGGATGCAGCCGCAGACAGCGTCAGCGCGTCCGCCAGGCGGCCGGCAACGATTCCCTCGCTGCTCCGGAGCCAAAAAAAACCGAAGATCCAGGCGACCGAGATCCACCCGATCGTCCCCCATACCCGGATGCCGCCGAAGTTCCGTTCCGGATCCGGTACATGATGAAACGTGATCGCGTTGGAAAGGGCGGTGGTCGGTCCGAAGACGAGCATGTAAATCAGGTAGACGAGAACGAACGGATGGAACCGATCCTGATAAGAGAGCACCCCCATCAACGCTCCTGCAGCCAGGTGGCATAACCCGTAAAGCCGGGGGGTGCCGATGAACCGGTCCGCCGTGAAGGCTCCGATCAGCGGGGAAATGAAAGCCGCCACCGCAGACATGGAGAGCACCGTTCCTGCCTGCAGCCCTGAAAAATGAAGATACCGGGTAAGATAAAGACTCAGGATCGGCAAGGTGGCGCCATGAATGAAATACTGAGTAAACATCATGACGGAAAGGCGCACCTTCAAAAACCGGACCCTCGCCAATGTCCAATGCAGAATGTAAAGTTTCCAGTGATCAAGTTAGACCACGGAACAAACAGATAGGGTGTAAAAAAAGAACTCTCGATAATTTTTCGTGTCTTTCGTGTGTTTCGTGGTCAGAATGTCTTCGTTCGAAGCGATTCGATCCATCCGATTAGATCCATCGATGCAGCGACTGCATCAGGCCGTCGAACTCGTCTCCTGTAAAGCAGTATCTCATTTCCAGGAATTGTTTCCGAAAACGGCCGACCTCCTCTTTAACGGTTCGATTGTGCAGGATCACGTCACAGAGCAGCGGCGCAAGTTTCTGAAAATCGGCTTCCGTCATACCGAAACGGGTCGTTTCCGCCACTCCCATGCGAAGCGCTCCGGCTGCGGTAAACCCTTCCTCCGAAGGGGTTGCCTGGTAGTTGACGATGATGTTGTTGTCTTCGAGCCTGCGGGCGATTTCCGGACCCTGCGCATACCCGACCTGGAGGATGACCTGGTGCGTTTCGGTAAAAGAGACCGCCGGGTCTCCGGCCACATCCAGGCCGCATTCTTTCAAGGCAAGGGCGAAGGCCTTGGCATTGGCCAGCACCTTTTGCTGATAGTCATCCTTGAAATGGTTCATCTCGTAGGAGGCCATCAGCAGCCCCAGCAGGGTGCCCAGGTGATGATTGCTCACGCTTCCGGGAAAGGTCCGCCGCTCGATCGCCTCCCAGAAGGGATACCGATGAGATTCCGGCCCGCAGTCGGATGCCACGATCCCCCGCTGCGTGCCGAAAAAAGTCTTGTGCGTCGAACCGGTAACCACATCGGCCCCCTCTTCGAAGGGCTGTTGAAAGTAGGGTCCCACCAATCCGAGCACATGCGCCATGTCGTAGAGGATGATGCAGTCGATGCCGTTTTCATCGACGATGGCCTTCAGGTCCGCAACCGGCTCCCGGTGCAGGATCATGCTCTTTCCCAGAATCATCAGCTCCGGTCGATGCTCTGCAATCAGGGGCCTGCAGGCTTCGACATCGATTTTGTATGGGTTTTCCGGCAGAACCGGAAAGTTGACAACAGCCGGCGTCTCCATTGCAGGGTCTCTGGCCACAAAATCGCGCAGCGCCCCCATCGGCTGTGCGCTCAGATGCCCGCCCTTGATGATGTGGTGGTTGAGGACTTTGCGGAGCCGGCGCTGTTCGGTTTTCCGGTCCGCCCGGTTGATGTAGTCGAGCATCCCGCTGAAAACGGCCATGTTTGCCATCTGTCCGGAAATCAGCCGGGTCTCGACCCGGCTGCAGCCCAGGAAAACCGCCATCTGCTCTTTGAGGAGGGCTTCGACTTCGGAAATGAAATCCGTGCCCTGGTAATAAAATACCTCCATGTCCTTGAACGCCCGAACCTGCTTGTGTTCCGCGTATCTTC
>QZKK01000031.1 GCA_003599475.1 Desulfobacteraceae bacterium | reverse complement strand
CAGATGTCGGAAGTCGGATATCGGCGAAGAGCAAGTGGCTAAGAAGTTGAGAAGGTAAGAAGTTGAGAAGGTAACGGCAGAGGGCAGAAGGCATAGAACATATGGACGTGCGACGATTTCAACGTGCAACGATTTAACGAATCCCGATGGAGGTTTTCGATGAAAATCGTCTTTATCGGCCAGGCTGCTTTTGGAAAAGATGCATTGGACGCTTTGACAGCGCAGGGGGAGTCCGTTGTCGGAGTGGTCACCGTTCCGGGAAAAGCGGGAGATCCCGTGAAGCAATCCGCTGAAAGATTGAAAATTCCCCTGTTGCAGACCGCCGGATTGAACAAGCCGCACGCCGTAGAATGGGTGGGAAGCCGGAAACCTGACCTCCTGGTGCTCGCCTTTGTCACCCAATTTGTCCCTAAAGCGATGATCGAAGCATCGACCTACGGGGGCATCAATTACCATCCATCGCTTTTACCGAAGTACCGCGGTGGGTCCGCGATAAACTGGACCCTCATCGAAGGGGAGACGGAAACGGGTGTAACGATCCATTTCATCGACGAGGGTGTGGACACCGGTCCGGTGCTGCTCCAGGAGAAGGTCGATATCGATCCGGACGATACGGTAAAAAGTCTCTATTTCAATAAACTGTATCCGCTTGGAATCAAAATGATCGGAGAGGCAGTCCGGTTAATCCGCAAGGGCAAAGCCCGTCCCTTCGATCAGGATCCCGCCCGGGCTTCCTTCCAGCCGGTTATCCGAGAATCCGATGTCCTCATCGACTGGACAGATCCGGTTCGAAAGATCTACAACCTCATCCGAGGCTCGAACCCTTCTCCCGGGGCAACGACTTGGTTTAAAGGCGAAAAATTGAAAATCTGGGAGGCAAGGCCTTACGCATCCGTCGGAACAAGAGTCGGAACACCGGGCGAGATTCTCGAAATTTCCGCCGGAAAGGGTCTTGTGGTCGGAGCCACAGACGGGGCCATTCTTATAGAAAGAGTTCAGTTCAGGGATTCGGGAAAGATCTCGGCAAACGATTTTTCGGCTGCATCCGGCCTCGGAGTCGGGGACCGTCTGGGGAAGGGATCGAAATAGTCAGCGCTTTCTTCGAACCAGCCGCTTTCTGACCAGCATTTTCCCCTTTTGGGGAGCATTTCCCGGCACCGGGAAAGTCATCGATGGTGCTGTTTCGGAAGACGGGCTGTTCAGATGCTCCTGGCGGTAATTGCACGTGGCTTTCGGGCATTTCAGCCCGGTGCCCCCGTCCTGGCTGCTGTACTCTATCAGGAAAGGGTTCCGACAGTAGGGGCAGCTGAAATGATACGGTTTGCCCCAACTGATGAAATTGCAGTCTCTGTTTTCGCACGAATAATAGGTCTTTCCCTTATCCGTTTTCGATGGGTGAATGAGCCCCTCCCTGCACAGGGGACATGTCATTGCAAGAGCCTGCTGGAACTGCTTTACATGTAAATCGATCATCTCCTCTTTGGCGACGGGATCTGCCTCCAAGGCTTCCGATTGGATCTTTTCATCGTCGGCGATGCCTTCCGGCTCGGCTTCAAGCGGCATTGGCATTGGACGATCTTCCGCCGAAGCATCCGGGGCTGCCGCCCGGGTGATGGTTTCCGCCTCTCCCCCCGTTACATCGAGGCGGTCCGGTCGGCCGGCAGGACTCTCATCCGGTTCGGGCAGGAGGGAATCGCCGCCTTCGAATGGAGGGCTTTCTTCGGCCACAGCTTCTGAATTTGCACCTTCGCTCGCCTTCGGACCGGAAATTTCGTCCGAAGGCGCCGAGCCGCTAAGCGGAAGGGATCGTTCCCCGTCATCGATTCGATCGATTTGATCTTTTTGACTGTCTCCGATATCGTGCGGTTGCGCAGTAGGGGGTTGCACCCCTTCTTTGCAGGCATCGGGGAAAGAGGCCCCTGACGGAAACAGAGAAACGACTTCCAGTTTTTGAAAGCCGGTCAGAGGCCTTACGGAGGTCACTTCCGCAGACCGGCTGCTTGGATTGGATCGTATTTTCCTCAGCCGTTCCAGATTGGAGGTCCGATTGGAGATGCGGCGGCTGAAATCGACCTTTTCCGTCGGTTTGGACCCGTTTGCCGTTCCACTCGCCTTTTCCCGCGGCGGGTTTGACTTCGATAAGGGAACCCCACGACTGATGAGCGTTTGTTCGAATTGCCGTGCCGCCTGATCGACCTCTTTTCTGCCGCTTACGGCTTCGTCCAGGGTCTGCAGAAAGTAGGCGACAAGGTTCATCCCTGGCATCCCCGGAAACAGGTTGTCGAGAACGGCGACCAGTTTCGCGGTCGATTCGCGCGGTACAAAGCGCCCGCCTGCACCGGTTGATAAAAATCCCATCCCCTGGAGGTTTCGCACAGAGGTCCTGGAATATTCATCGATACTCAGCCCGGTTTCTGTTAGATCTTCAAGGAGAGTGCTTTCCGAATATCGATCGGAGCTTTCTTTGGCAGAGTCTGCCTTGACCTCCTTTTCCTTTTCGACAAGCAATATCAGGCTGGTGATCGTTACGATATCGAACGGCAACGAGGCGGCCTCAGGCATCGTATCCAGCAAGCGCCGGATGTTGTCTCTCAGAATTTCGTCGAAGCGCGTTCGAATCGATTCGGAATTCATTTTTCAGAGGTCTCGATCATGTGGAGGTCATGCCGGATCAATCGTCGTTGATCTCGGAAAGCATTTCGGCGATCTGATCGGCCATTTGCGAGATGTTCTCAGTCGCCGGTTTGCAGGGATCGACAGAAGAACCGATGCCGGCTTGCTCCAACTCAAGATCCGAATCGGTCATCGAGGTCGAATCCTTCTCACTAGGGTCTTCTTCCGGTCCGGCGCTTTGAACCGCCAGGGACAGGTAATTCCCTGAGCGATCGAGCAGAATCGATAACCGGACCTTGACGTCAAACTCCAGGTGGTAGGCGACCTGCCCGTTGTTGACCACAAGGTCACCGCAACGGTACTCCACATCATCCCGGATCTGCAGTTGATGGCGGTCTTTGAAAATTTTTTCGATTGCGCTCCAGTCGAGGTCACCGATGATGGTATCGATCAGTTCCCGCTCTCCGGATTTGATGATTTCAGAATCGGTCAGTTTCATTCCAAACCCCCTCGTTTGCTTATTCATTTATCGACCAACAGCCCCTTGGGCTTTAAGTAATTGCATGATTTCAACCGCAAGCCGCATGTGGGCTCTGGCTGATTTCGAAGTGGCATCCTGGAGGAGCAACGGTTTCCCGCGATCCGTGTCCTCATGCAATCGATTGTCCCACGGGATGCATGTAGAGAAGATATTCTCTTTCAAATGGGAGAGGACCTTCTTGGAGATCTCCCTTTGAAACGGCTCGGAATCATGGCACATCGTGAAAAGAATCCCTGCCACCTTGAGCTTCGATCCCAGTTTTTTCCGGACTTGATGTACGATTCGCAAAAGGTATCCGAGACCTTCGAACGCATCGAGATGAAATTGAAACGGGATGATCAACCAGTCGGCGGAGGCCATGGCGCAAAGGTTGAGATATCCGAAGGACGCCGGGGAATCCACGATGATGTAGTCGAACGCCTCGCGACAATCAACCAGAAGAAGACGAAGGACCTGTTCCTTTTTGGGTGTCGAGGACAGGGCGGTTTCCGCCTTGATCAACCTGAATCTTGCCGGCAGCGCCTGCAAAAAGGCCAAGTCCGTCTTCACCAACGCGTTTTTTACAGCCGCCGATCCGGTCAGCACGTCGAAAAGATCAAGCGAAAGACGTCTTTTGTCGATACCTAAATGAGTCGTCGCCGTGCCCAAAGGGTCACAATCGACCAGAAGGGTCCGTTTTTCAAACAGTGCAAGAGCGGCCGCAAGGTTGACGGCGGTTGTCGTCTTTCCCGTCCCGCCTTTTTGGCTGGAAACACAGATGATGTGCGACATGGCGGGTTTTTAGCACAAAAAAACGGGCTTGAAAAGACGGAAAGGAATGTCCAATGTGGACATTCTCAGGAATCTGCCATGCACGAAAATTCCATATCGCTGGACGGCATCGATAAAGCGATCGGCGGCCTGAAGTATAAAAACGCCCACAGCTTGAAATACAAGTTGATCCATGCCGTTCGAAACCGTTACACCGAAGCTGCGATCCATGTTCCGGGGCCTATGCGCTATGAACAATTGGCTGCGGCGCTTTGGAGCACGGGATCTCATCCGGATTCGGTGCAGGGAAGGCTCAAGAACCTAAACAGCATCCGATCGGCGGTAAACGGCGATCTGCTGAGAGGGTTTAAAAACGGATCGAACCCGGAAGGAATCATTGTTGGTCCGGATTTTACCTTCGTCATGTCCGATGAAGCGAAAGACAGCTTTATCGGTTCGTTTTCCCGCGCTTTCAATACCGCAGGTTCGCTTTCCGTCGAAGAGATCCTTGAGATATCCAAGAGATTCGGAGAATTTCTAGCCAGAATTCCAAATACCGATGTTCTCGGGTTTCTCGATACGATCATCGAAGCGCTCGGCTCGAATCGTCCGCTGCCGGCCCAAAAAATCCCTGAGATGCTGACTCTCTTAGGCGATTTGATTTCACGAATCTCAACCACCGACCTCCAGGGTGAGCAGGACAGAATCGCGGAGTTGGTCAGGATTCTTTCTGAAAAGGCGGAAACCGATAGCCGGGCCGTCGGCACGGTCGTTATCGAAGAGCAATCGGACCCGATTTCCGATGAGGGCGAACTCGAGGAAATCGATGATGACGAGTTCGAGGAAATTGAATCCGATGAAGATGAGGATTTTGAATCGGCCGGCGATCAGGCGGATGATCCGGCGAGCGATCAAATTGAACAATCCGATCCTTCGACGGACAGCGAAAAATCAGAGAACGATTCGGAGGTTGTCGAGGTGGTGGAGGTCGTGGATGAATCGGAAAATATGGAGCCGATACCGGAAGACGCAGCCGACGGGGGTGAAATCGAGGAAATCGATGAAGATCAACTGAAGCCGGAGGAGATCGAAGAAGAAACCGACGATGTTGAAGAAGTGGAGGAAGCGACCGAGCTTGTCGAGGTTTTGGATGCGGATGAGGCGCTGGAAGATCCTCCGGAACAAACTGCCGAGATGGCGGAACTGCCTGATTTTGAAGGGTTTGAGTCCGCCGTCGACCTGTTCCCGGAAGATGATCTGATCCAGGACACGACGATTCCGGATGCCGAAAGGAAAAAACTTCTTTCCGACCGGTTCAACGATTACCTCGGCGTCGTGGAAAGGCATTATAACCAGTATCTTTATGTTCCGAAAGGCGAATATCGCACCGGCTGCCGAGACGGCCGCATATCCGGTTTTCACCTCGGAAAATATCCCGTAACAAATGCCCTCTTCGAAATCTTCATCGATCATACCGGCTATAAAACGACCGCAGAGAAAAAGGGGTATGGAATCGTCTATCAGGGCCGATACCATAGGATCAAGAATCACCGAACCGGCAAGACCGGTTATCGGTGGAATTCCGGCATCCGGCAGGACCGCCGGGACGGAGCATTCTGGTATCAACCCTCGGGCCCGGGGAGTACTCTCCATCTGAAGCGGAACCATCCCGTGGTTCAGGTCAGCATCAAAGATGCTTTGGCATTTGCATCCTGGGTAGGCAAACGGCTGCCCACCGAGTTCGAATGGGAAGCTGCGGCAAGAGGCGCAAGCGGATACATCTATCCGTGGGGAAACGACTGGATCGAGAACAGATGCAACACTGCAGAAAGCGAAGTGTCGGATACGATTGCCGTCGATCATTTTCAGGAAGCGGAAAACGAGTTGGGCCTGGAAGACCTCTTGGGAAATACTCTCGAATGGACAATCGATCGCCTTTCCGGTCAAGGGGGGGAGGAGCATTACATCGCAAAGGGTGGAAGCTGGATTTCCGAACACCGCATTCGGCTGTCTTCCCGTTTTTCGTTTCCGGTCGATTACAGCGCCAACATCCTGAGTTTCCGGTGCCTTGCGGAGTAAACTGCGAGTGTTCAGGGGCGGCCGCATCCGGAATACAACATGAAACGTCCGTGAACTAACGGGACATCTTAGTGACATCCGGGAGACATCCGGCAGAATGCGATCCGTGTCTCTTCTTCACCGGCGGACCGGAGTACTTTTCGCGTGGCGGAGATGCGAAACCTTTTCTGCATTTTCTTCAAGAAATCAGCGAAAATCTGCCGCATGGCCGCTGCGATGATGATCTCTCCTCCGGGCTTTAACTGATTATGGAAGAGGTTCTCCAGAGGTTCGAAATCCCGTTGATGATAGATGACCTCAGAGCCGACGATCAAATCGTAGCCTCGTTCATCGCCAGTGTTGCACTCCCGGGCGTCGCTTCCGCCTGGATGCGGAGCATCATCACGATTGTCGCGTATCGGCAAATGCCAGTCCAGTGGAACGATCCGCAGGGACGAGCACCCGTTGAGGGCTGCATTTGCCCGTGCAAACTGGAGCGCATCGGGGTTGTTTTCGGTCGTTGTCATCCGATGTCCGAAAGAAGCAGCGACGATTCCCACCAACCCGAGGCCTCCTCCGATTTCGAGAAGCGATCGTTGGCTGTCCGGGGGTATGCCGGAAAGATAATCCGCCAGCACCCAGGAAGCCTCCCAGATTTTTGCCCATAGGGGAAATCCCCTCAGGAGATCGTTCGGGTCGATAAACGGATCGATCGATTTGGGGGTCAACAGTCGAAAACGCCTTCCCCCGATCGTCATTTCAACGGTATCGGTTTCGTATTGCCGATGGAAAGATTCCAGAGAAAACGAATCCATGCTGTATTATAAGATGATAAAATCGTCGGGCTACTTTTCCTTTTCGTTCTCTTTCTTTCTCTTTTTAGACCGCGAGTTGCCTGTTGTGCCTCTCCAGATTTTACCGCGCTTCGTCCGTCGATCACCTTTACCCATCGGATCCTCCTGTCGTATTCAGTTGCGGGTTGCATGTTGCGGGGTTGAAACGCAACTTTAACCCATTTGTTGATCAAAAGTGTTTATGCTAATCAAAAAACGACCAAAGCGCAAGGGCCGAAAATTAATCGTGCCGAAAATTAATCGGGTAGGGAATCCGAATGCAGTCGATGTCCCGGAAATTCCACGCATCCGTAACCTGCAGCGCGCAACCTTCTATATTCGATCCAGAAACCGTGTCATTCTTTCCATGGCGGGTTCCAAAATGGAGCGGTCGGCTGCGCAGCAGACTCGAACGGATCCCTCTCCCCCTTTTCCGAATGCAACCCCGGGCGCCAGGGAAACCCGGGTTTCCTTAAGGAGCGAAAGGGCAAAGGAAAAGGAATCCGTCACCCCGTCGATTTTGGGAAAAAGGTAAAATGCGCCCTCGGGTTTCGGCAGTTTAAGGCTTTTTACGGAAAGAAGCGTGTTGTAGCAGAAAGAGACACGGTCTCTGATCTCCTGTACCATGGAATCGATCTGTCGATCCCCCTGCTCGAGGGCGATTTGGCCGGCACGCTGGACCATCGAGGGGGCATGGGAAACGATAAATTCATTTAGCTGAGCCGCCTTTTTTGCGAGATCCTCCCGGGCGACCAACCACCCGAGTCGCCAACCGGTCATACAGTAGCTTTTCGAAAAAGACTGGATGCTGATGACGGCATCGCTTCGGCTGCACAGCCGGAGGATCGAAGGAGCGACCGTACCCGAATAGTAGATGCGCTCGTATACTTCATCGGCGAGCAACCATAGGCCGTGGCGCCGGCAGAATTCGAGCAAAGCGGTCTGCTCATCCACAGACGCGACCCAGCCCAGAGGATTCGACGGAGATGCATAGATCAGCAGCCGGGTTTTCGGACTCAATTGATTTTCCAGGGCCTCGAAATCAATCGTAAAGCGCTCCCGCATGGGGCGAAAGGTGATCTCCCTTGGAATTCCGCCGTAGAGACTTACAATCGCCGTTGCATTAGGCCAGTTGGGAGTAAGAACGATCGCTTCCTGACCGGGGTCGATGACGCAGCGGATGGCGACATTGAGCGCCTGAACGCCGGATGCGGTAATCACGATCTCCGTTCCCGGATTCAGCTTCACCCCATGGAGTTGACGGTATTTCTCCGCAACGGCTTCTCTTAGACCGGGCAATCCGGCATTTTCCGTATAGTAGGTATAGCCCTCTTTGAGGGCTTCAACCGCAGCATCTTTGATGAACTGCGGCGTCGGCATATCGGATTCTCCGAAGTGAAGCCGAAGCACGTTTTCCATTCCGAAGGCAACGTCGGCAAGTTGCCGAATGCGAGAGGGCATCACCTGTGAGAGGCTCGAGGAGAGAGAAACGGTTTCCATAGGATCATTCACCCCGTGACGATTCATGATTTGACAATTTCCGATCGGATTCCCCAGTTTTTTCCGAATATAAAATCTTTGAGGTCCTTGCGGGGCCGTCTTTTGAGATCCCTCTCGCTGTAGTTTTCAGGAAGACGGTCGGCGGTTCCGACGTATCCGATGGCAATTCCGGTCATCGGCTGGAATCCATCCGGTATTCCGTAGACTTCGCGTACCCTGTCCGGAAGAATGCCGATCATCTGATGGACCGAAAGACCCCGGGAAGTCGCTTCGAGCAGCAGGTTTCCTGCGGCAAGCCCCATATCGTGCAGTGCGGATCGATTGGGTTTGTTGTTGTGCGAAAAATTCAGGCGTGCAACAGACAAGGCCAGCACCGGTACGAATTCGGTCCATACCTGATTGGCCTTTACGAGGCAGGAGCGCATCTTTTCGAATTCCTGCAGGTCTTCTTTTCTGGCGACGATATAATGCCAAGGCTGATCATTGAAACAAGAAGGCGCCCATCGCACGGCTTCGAAGATCGAAAGAAGATCCTCATCCGAGACCGGCTGGTCCGAGAAACCGTAAGGGCTCCATCTCTTTGTGATAAATTCATGCACGGGGTAATCGGTCCGGGCGTCCATGGAAACGGCATTTTTTTTCATGGCTTCAACCTCGCGGTTCGACAGATTTTTGAAATCTGGCCGTCCGTGATTTCCTTGAATTCGACACCGATTCCGGGAATCTGAAGCGCCTCCCCCCAGTTTTTCACCCAGCGGACTTCTCCGATTATGGGTGTGCGATCCTTCAAATCCGCAAAGATGAGGAAAACACGCTGTCTGTAATGATGCTTCCGGGAAGAGAAAAGAAAGCAGCCCCCTCTGGATACATCGCAAGTAATTGTTTTTTCGGCATCGGCTTCCGAAAAAAGGCCGGTGGGCGAAAGCATCACGTTGAAATGGATGCGGACGCGATGTGCCGCACGAAGGATGCGGGGCTCGAAAAAACGACAATCCCTCAGAATGAATTCTTCCAGAGTTCCGTCCCCGATCGATTTCCCATAATAGAGGGTTTTAATCTCCTGCGTCTGTTCATCCAGCCGCAACTGGACGACTGGAAACTGTTCGAGGATCTGATAGGCCAGTTCTTTTTCCTGTTTCAGGGCCCTGACCTTTGTCTTGAGATCGACCAGCACGCCCTGATAAGCGGATTCAAGCAGTTTCTTCTCGAGCTGCTTGAACGTGGAAACCGTATCCATTCTCACATCCAGCCTGCTTATCGAATCGAGGTAAAACTGTTTTTCTTTTCCTTCTCCGGATAGGAGGATGAGTTTGACGGCCATTTTTCATTCCTTTGAAATCATACCAATATTTCATAGGAGAGGCATGCCTGTCAACATTCTCATTTCATTCTTTCATTCTCATCCGGGTTCTGTTCGGACCCGGTAATTTCGGTTCCCTCTCCTGTTTTCATTCGGTGCCTGAGTGGAGTGATATTTTGTCCCATTTATTTCTATTGACAAACCAAATCCGTTCGCATAGAAGGCTTGTATAGACATCTACAACCATCTCGCAGACTCTTCTTAAAGAATGCCAAACAGCAGGTGCCAAATGAACTACCCGATTCCTTTAGATGAATTTTTGCCCACACCTTTTAACCTCAGCCAGGACGAACTCACCGAGGATCAGGAGAAGCGATTGACGTCCAATATTCAGTTGATCCGTGACAGTATCGTTTTTTTTACGGCACACGCCAACACCAAAGGCTTGGGCGGCCACACCGGGGGCGCCTACGACATCGTTCCCGAAATGCTGATCATCGACGGCTTCGTAAGGGGAGGATGCGCCATCTATCCAGCCTATTTCGATGAAGCGGGGCACCGGGTCGCCATACAGTACCAGATGGCGGTTTTAAATGGGTTCCGCAAACCGGAGGCGTTATTCCATTACAGGGAATACGACAGCGGTTTATACGGGCATCCCGAAAGAGATGACAATAAAGGGATTTTTTTCAGTTCCGGCCGCCTGGGACACCTATGGAGCTATGCGAACGGGGTCGCAACGGCAAATCCGGACAAGATCATCGTGATCTTCGGAAGCGACGGGTCCCAGCAGGAGGGCGGAGATGCCGAAGCCGCTCGATATGCCGTCGCTCAGAATCTCAATGTCAAGCTGATCATCGACGATAACGACGTGACCATCGCGGGACATCCAAGCCGCTACATGAAAGGCTTCAGCGTTGAAGCAACGTTGGCGGGGCACGGTCTTCGAGTCGACACGGGAGACGGCGAAGATGTTGCGGCAGTATACAAGAGGATACGGAAAGCTTTGATCACCCGGGGGCCGGCGGCGTTGATCAACAAGCGGAAAATGGCTGTGGGGGTCGGAGGAATCGAAGGCTCACCCAAGGGCCATGATGTCATTCCTGTGGATCTTGCCGTTTCGTATCTCAAGAAAAGAGGTCTGGACGAAGCGGCCCGGATGCTTGGATCGTCGAAGAAGAATCCGGAAACAGCCGTCTATCTCGGCAGCACCAAAGAAACAGCCAAAAACAGGGATGACTTCGGAAAAATCGTCTGTGATCTCCTGAAAGACATTCCGGATCGCAAATCGAGCGTTCTTGTGGTGGATTCGGATCTCGAGGGATCCTGCGGACTCCACCATATCCGGAAAGCGTATCCTGAAATTTACATCAACGGCGGCATCATGGAGCGGAATAATTTTTCAACGGCCGCCGGGTTCGGTTCTTCCAAAGGAAAGCAGGGCATATACGGCACCTTTTCGGCTTTTATGGAGATGGTGATATCGGAGATCACGATGGCAAGGTTGAACCGGGCGAACGTATTGGCCCATTTTTCTCATGCCGGAGTCGACGATATGGCCGACAATACCTGCCATTTCGGCGTGAACAATTATTTCTGCGACAACGGGCTGCCGGAAGGAGATACAACCCGGCTTTACTACCCGGCGGATGCAAACCAGATGCGGGCGATCCTGGAGAAGGTATTTTTCGAGGAGGGGCTGCGGTTTGTTTTCTCCACCCGTTCGGCCGTACCGTATCTTCTGAATGAGTCGGGGGAACTTTTTTATGGCCCGGCGTACCGCTTTGTTCCCGGAAGGGATGAAATCATCCGGGATGGAGAATCGGGTTTTATCGTTTCCTACGGAGAGATGGTATATCGTTGCCTGGATGTTGTGAATCGGTTAAGATCCGAAGGCATCCGGATCGGGCTGATCAATAAGCCGACCTTAAACGTTGCAGATGAATCGATGATGGAGAGGTTGATGGGAGGAGGATTCGTTCTGGTTGTCGAAAGCCAGAACGTAAAATCGGGCCTCGGTTCAAGATTCGGTACATGGCTGCTCGAGCGGGGGTTTCGGGCGGGCTATTCCCATATCGGAGCAAACAGGGAAGGAAGAGGCGGATTGGCGGAACAAATTCCTTATCAGGGGTTGGATCCTGAAGCGATTCGGAGCAAGGTCCTTGCGATGCTCTCCGCGACCCGTTTTTGATGTGAGTTTCGGCGCGCTCATGCCCCTCATTCAAATCCAATCTCCAGTCATCAATCTCATGAGCAGGTCAAAGGAAGGAGAGTCCGGATTGAGTTAAGAAGATAGGAAGATCTCGGGGAACCAGAACGGCCTAACAATTCAACTAGGAGGTAAGCGATGAAAAGGGTGATTTTATCGATGAGTTCTGTTTTGATTTTTTCCCTGTTGGCAACCGGCGTATGCTTTTCCAAGGACAAGGTGGTTGTGTACACATCCCTCGAAAACGAAGAAGTGGTGGAGTATCTGGCGCTAGCAAAAGAGAATCTTCCGGATCTGGATATCCAGGCAATCCGGCTTTCAACGGGGGAGCTGGGCGCCAGAATGCTTGCGGAAAAGGACAATCCCCAGGCCGACTGCATCTGGGGGTGGGCATTGACCAATATGGCGGAATTCATTCCGAAGGGTATGCTCCAGGTTTACAAGCCCAAGGACTGGGAGAAGATCCCCGCCAAATTTAAAGATCCGCAAGGGTACTGGACCGCCATCGATCTGTATGCCGCAGCATTGGTTCCCAATACAAAGGTGCTGGAAGAGAAGAAACTTCCGATGCCCAAAGGCTGGAAAGATCTGCTGAATCCGGCCTACAAGGGGATGCTGGTCATGCCCAACCCCGCAAGCTCGGGTACGGGGTTTCTCCAGGTGGCAAGCCTTCTGGTGTTGCTCGATCCAGACTACAAGAAAAAGCCCGTGGAAGAAAACAAGGGCTGGGATTTTTTGAAGGAACTGGATAAGAACATGGCGCAGTACATCAAGAGCGGATCCAAGCCGGCCAAGCTGACTGCTGCAGGAGAATTCGCCGTCGGGTGTTCCTTTGCATTCGTATATTCCTCACTGAAGAAGAAAGGATTCCCGGTGGCGCTTGTCATCCCCGAGGAGGGAGCCGGGTACGAGCTGGAAGCCAATGCGCTTCTTAAGGGCGCCAAGAACGAAGCAGCCGCAAAGAAGTTTCTGGACTGGGCCATCGGAAAAAGGGCCATGGAAAAATATGCGACTTTCAAGCTCGGCGTCACCTATCCCGGAATTCCAGGCCCGGAAGGTTTACCGGCCCTTAATACCGTTAAGCTGGCGCCCATGGACTTCCCATGGCAATCTGAAAACAGGGAAAAGATCCTCGATATCTGGCAGAAGCATTTCCTGAAATAACGACTGCGGAAACGTTCCAGGATTCAGCCGTTGGCCGCTTCGGCGGCCAACGGCTGATTGAACTGAACCTTTGACACTTTCCAGGGGGGCTGAAAGCGTTGTCAAAAAATCTGGTTCTGGAAAAGCTCAGCAAACAATTCGGCAACCTGATCGCCGTCAACGGCGTCGATCTGGATATCAAGCCGGGGGAATTCATATGCTTTCTCGGCCCCAGCGGATGCGGAAAAACCACCATTCTGCGGATGATTACCGGTTTTGAAGAAGTGACCTCCGGAAAAATCATTTACGACGGCAAGGTCATCAATCGGGTGATCCCCCAGAAACGCGAATTCGGCATCGTCTTTCAATCCTATGCATTATTCCCCAACATGACGGTCAGACAAAACATCGCATTCGGATTGAAGATGCGTCGAATGCCCCAGAGACAGGTCGATGATCGGGTCGACGAGATGCTGAGGCTGATCGGCCTTGCGGGGTGGGAGAATCATTATCCTTCACAGCTCAGCGGCGGGCAGCAGCAACGGGTAGCGCTGGGGCGGGCTCTTGCCATCAAGCCAAACGTTCTGCTTCTGGATGAACCCCTCAGTGCATTGGATGCAAAAATACGGGTTCGGCTCAGAACCGTCATCAAACGCCTGCAGGATGAGCTCGGAATTACCCTGATCTACGTGACCCACGATCAGGAGGAGGCGCTTGCACTGGCCGACCGGGTGGTCATCATGAGAGACGGCGAAATCATTCAAATCGGATCGCCGTGGGAGATCTACAAGAAGCCCAAGACAAGCTTCATCGCCGAGTTTGTCGGGACCTCCAACTTCATTACCGGAAAAAAGGAAAACGGGACCGTTCGGTTCGGCCGAGTCGGATTTGCGGCATGCAATTTGGATCACCTCAAAGGAGATACGGTCCATATGGCGATCCGGCCGGAGAAAATCGAACTGGTCAAAACCGGCGATTCCACCGAAGGGATGATTCAGTCCAATATCATCGAGACCAAAGTTGAAGTCGTCAATTTTCTCGGTGCGATCGTAAGGATTACGTTTACGCTGGAAGGGGAGGAGATGCTGTTCGATATGCCCGAGCGGGAATTTGAAAGAGTCGATCTGAAAAGAGGAGACAAAGTCAGCCTCTATTTTTCCCCTGACGCTTTCCATGCCTATGATGAATTATTTACCAAACTGATCTGAGCGAATTCGGGAATAAGACGATGAGCGCAACCATGAATGCCGCGATCTCTTCAAATCCCTACCCGATTTCATCCGCCCGGATGGAAGCGGATCGGTTCATTCTGCCGGCCGTAACGATTTTTATCGGGCTGATGCTCATCTTTTTCATGCTTTTCCCCCTCTGGTCGATTCTCCTGTTGAGTTTTTTCAAAGGCGGCCAATTCGGAATCGCGAGTTTCACCCTGGACAATTTTTATCGATACTTTACGACCCCCTATACCCTCAAAGCCCTGTGGCACAGCCTCTATGTTTCGACGGTCACCACCGTCATCGTCACCGTCATCGTCTTTTTCTTTGCCTATGCAATGGCGAGAACAACCATTTCGGGGAAACCTTTTTTCAAAAACATCATCATGATGACCCTGGTAGCGCCCTCGATCGTTCAGGCGCTGGCGCTCATTTATCTATTCGGGCGAAACGGATTGATCACCGCCCATCTATTCAAGACAGGCTGGGATATATACGGGCCGACCGGAATCATCATTTCCGAAGTCCTCTACTGTCTGCCCCATGCCTTTGTCATTTTGTTCACGACACTTTCCGCCGTCGATATCCGCCTGGACGAGGCTGCAGAAAGCCTGGGTGCAACCCCCTTTAAAGTATTCACCCGGATCACCCTGCCGTCTGCAAAATACGGTATTTTCAGTGCGGCCGCACTGACCTTCAACCTGACCATCACCGATTTCGGCAATCCCGTCGTGATCGGAGGAAACTACAATGTCCTGGCGACCGAAATCTACTCTCAGGTAACGAATCTGTATCGATTCGATCTGGGCGCAACCATCAGTATCGTGCTTCTGGTCCCATCCATGATGGCGTTTATGTTCAATTACTATCTCTCGAGAAAGACCTTCTCCATGATCAGCGGTGCGGCCAAACCGGTGATTCCTCCTTCCCGGCCGTTAAAAAAGACGCTTTTCACGATCTACTGCATGCTGGTCACCTTCTGCATCATCCTGATTTTTGCCACCGTGATCATCGGATCTTTTGTCAAGATATGGCCGTATGACTGGACGCTGACACTCCAGCATTACAGTTTCCCTTCGATCGCCGGGTATTCGGCGCTGTGGACAAGCGTCTGGGTTTCTTTGATCGTAGGGATCGCAGGGGCTTTCCTGACACTTGTCGCGGGCTACGTCATGGAGACGCGCAAGCCCTTCTTCAAACAGTTCATCTATCTCCTGTCGGTGATGCCGGCTGCAATCCCCGGGCTGGTGATGGGCCTCGGATACATCCTCGCATTCAATAAACCCTATTACTTTTTCTTCGGCACCCCCTGGATTATCGTCATCAATACCGTTATCTGCAACTTTACCTTGGGGGTTCTTTCCAGCATCTCCAATTTGCGAAACATCGATCCTTCCATCGAAGAGGCATCCATAAGCCTTGGCGGAGATACGCTGAGAACCTTTTTCAGGGTGATCTTCCCCCTGTCGAAGGTCGCTTTTTTTCAGAATTTCGTTTATTTTTTCATGCGCTCCATGACAACCATCAGTGCCGTCATTTTTCTTGTATCCGCCACCGTGCACCTGGCAGCCATCGAAATCATCATGCTCGACAACGACGGATGGAGCGCAAGTGCAAACGCCCTCTGCACGTGCATTATCGCCATTGTCCTGGTAATGCTGGGGGTTTTGCAATTCGTGCAAAAGAAAATAGGGCGGAGAACAGCTTGACGATGCGTCAGGCGCTAAAACAGGAAGATTTAAGAAGGGGTTTTTAATCATCGATTAGGAGTTAAAAAGAACGCGTTGCATATTGTAGATCCGAATAACCCGATACCGAAATATCTTCAAATCTGCTTTTGGCTGAGAGAATCGATCCAGATGGGAAGATACAAGATCGGCGAAAGGCTTCCTTCCGAGTTGGAGCTTTCCCGATTGTGCCATGTCAACCGGAACACATTGCGGCAGGCAATCGGCGAGTTGACTTCCCAGGGGCTTCTGAGAAAAGAAAAGGGGCTGGGCACCTTTGTGTCCGGCACGATGCAGGCGGGCTTGAGGCATAAGCTCAATCGGATTTCCAGCTTCGGGCAGGAGCTCAATCAAGCCGGCTTCCGGGAAAACACCCACCTTCTCGAAAAAGGTTGCCGAATCCCGCAGGAACATGTCGCCCGCAGCCTGGGGCTGGCTGCCGGAGCATCCGTAATCGGAATCCGGCGGTTGAGAACAGGCGATGAGATCCCCTTGATCTATGAAGAGACGTATCTTCCCGTCGATCTGTTTCCCGGCATCCTGGAGATGGATCTTACCGGATCGATGTACGGGATCTTTACGAACACCTTCAATATCGTTCTCGAAAGGTGCGAACAGACGATCCGGGCCGTAAACCTTGGAAAGAAAATTGCAGCGCTTCTCGGTCTCAAGGAAAAGGACGCAGCGCTTTATCTGGAAAGCATCACTTACAACGATCGGAATATACCCGTGGAATTTCTATGCTGTTACTTTCGAGGGGATAAATACACATTCGAAGCCGAACTCGGCCGCTATCATCTATAGAAAAACCATCAAACGCAATGGTGCCCCCGCGTCTCACCGGCTGAAAGATTGCCGGCCTGAATACGAGGAACCGAAAATGACAAAAGGAGGAGAAAAAAAAGATTTTTTTGCGATTTTATTGTATATACGTCTATAACATCAGACTGGAATTCCTATCGTAAGGAGGTAATCATGGAAGGTAAAAATCTATTCGAAAAGTTGTGTGAAGTGAGTCCGGGAATGGAAATCTGGTGGGATTCTTCCCCCCTGATTTTCGAAAACTGGTGCCGTAAAATGCTCGACAAGGCGGCGCCCGAGAATCGAGAAATCCTGAAGAGCCAGTTCCATCGCATGTTCGACCCTGCCAACCCCGCCCGGCAGTTGTTTCGAGGCGTAACCACAAATCCACCGCTTTCGCTTCAGGCGATCCAGGACAACCCGCCGTACTGGGAATCGGTCGCCCGCAAAATCGTCTCCGATTCCCCCGATATCGATCGGGAAATGCTGTTCTGGACGCTCTACAAGCAGGTCGTAAAGCGTGGATCGGACCTGTATCTGCCCCTTTTCGAAAAGTCCGGGTATCGGGAAGGCTTTCTTTCCGGTCAAGTGGACCCGAGAAGCGTCTTTGACAAGGAAGCCATGCTGCGACAGGCCCTCGAATTGTCCAAGTTGAACCCGAATGTCATGATCAAGGTTCCGGGTTCCGAACAGGGGTACGAAGTCATCGAAGAATTGACCGCCAGAGGAATTTCGACCAACAACACCTTGACTTTCGTGCTGCCTCAGTTGGTCGATTGTGCACAATCGGTGAAGCGAGGCTTGGAAAAGGCAAAAAAAGACGGGGTGAATTTATCCAAGTGGCGGTCCGTCATCACGCATATGGAATCAAGATACGGGGATCTCGGAGGACTGAGGGATTTCGCCGCCGAAAAAGGGATCACGCTGTCCGAAGGGGAGGTCCGGTTGGCGGAATTGGCCATCTTCAAGAAAGCCTATAAATACCTTATCGATAATGGTTTGCAGAGTAAGATGCTCTCCTGCTCGCTGAGATTGGGCCCCGCGGTAGACGGCATCACCCGGATCTGGCATCTCGAGGAGAAAGCCGGAGCCGCCGTCGTGGTGACCTGCCCCCCCACTTTTATCGACCAGGTGATCAATTTCCCGGATCAGGCAAAAATCGTTTTCAAAAAAGACCGGATTCTGGAAGAAATCCCCAAGAATGTAATGGACAAGCTGATGCGGATTCCTTATTTCGAACGGGCTTACGCGGTCGATGGGTACTCCAGGAACGAATACAATACCCATCCGGCGCTGGTGAAAACCGCGCAACAGTTTTCCAAGGCAACGGATGAAATGGTGGCGTTTGCAGGCAAATGTCTGAACTGAATATCCGCCACGAAGACCATAAGGAGATAAAAATGAAAATCGGTGTTTTGAAAGAAATCAAAGTGAAGGAAAACCGGGTTTCCATGGTACCGGCCGGCGTCGAACAGATGGCCGCACGCGGTCATGTTGTGATGGTTGAGCATGCGGCAGGCGAGGGGTCCGGATTTTCCGACGCGGAGTATGAAAAAGCGGGCGCAACGGTCTTGAGTTCGGCGGCGGAGATATATCGGCAATGCGAAATGATCATGAAGGTGAAGGAGCCGCTCCCGGTGGAATACCCGATGATCCGCAAAGGCCAGATCATGTTTACTTATTTTCATTTTGCCGCAAGCCAGGAGCTGACCCGGGCCATCCTGAAATCAGGATGCATCGCCGTCGCCTATGAGACGGTGACGAAGTCAAACGGCTCTCTGCCGCTTCTGACTCCCATGAGCGAAGTGGCCGGCAGGATGGCCATCCACGAGGGTTCAAAATACCTTGAAAAAACCTACGGAGGCAAGGGAATCCTTCTGGGAGGCGTGCCGGGGGTGGCTCCGGGAACCATTCTCGTCCTGGGCGGTGGAATCGTCGGAACCAATGCCGCAAAAATGGCCTGCGGAATGGGCGCAAAGGTGTATCTGCTCGATACCAACCTCGAGCGCCTCCGGTACCTGAGCGATGTCATGCCGAAAAACTGTTTTGCGCTCATGTCGAGCCCGGCGATGGTAAGAAAGTTGCTGCCGGAAGCCGACCTGGTGGTCGGGGGGGTGCTCATACCGGGTGCCGCCGCTCCCAAGCTGATCACGCGCGACATGTTGAAGCTCATGAAAAGAGGGTCCGTGATCGTCGATGTCGCCATCGACCAGGGAGGGTGCATCGAGACCTCGAAGGCGACCACCCATGACGATCCGATCTATGAGGTCGAGGGCATCATTCATTACTGCGTGGCCAATATGCCGGGGGCGGTTTCCATGACCTCGACCCAGGCTTTGACAAACGCGACACTTCCCTATGCCCTGGAGCTCGCGGACAAGGGTTTTAAAGCCGCCGCATTGGAAAACCCCGAACTGGCGAAAGGGATCAACATCATCGACGGAAAAATCACCTATCGAGGGGTGGCCGAGGCGTTCAAAATGGAATACGTCCCCTTGAATTCCGTACTTTCCCGGTAGAACGGAATCCGAAGAAATGCTCAATGGAAAAAGATTACAAAGAAATTGAAAGGAAATCAGAATGAAAAAAGCGCTTAAAGACTGGTTCGTTCCCTGGTTGTTCAAAGCCAGGGAGTACAACGTCAGCATCCTGGACAAGGCGTGGGCCACTCCCGATTATGCCCGGCTGATGCTCAATGAAAACCCCATATCGCCTTCGAGCAAGGTGATCAATGCCGTCGTCGAATCCATGAAAAACGGCAACCGGTATCCGGACAGCTATTTGAGACTCAGAACCAAGATCGGAAAATTGTACGGTCTGGGACCCGAAAACGTCGGACTCTGCAACGGCTCTTCCGAAACCATCGACGCGATGATGCGGATCTTTTTAAACCCCGGGGACGAAATCATCATGTCCAATCCGACCTTCGAGCTTTTTCCGACCCGGGCAGAGCTGTGCAACGCAAAAGTCGTTCAGGTTCCCGTCAGAGAGAAAGATCTGCAGTATGACACGGACGGGATGCTCAAAGCCGTCACGGAAAGGACGAAGCTGCTGCTGATCATCAACCCCAATAATCCGACCGGCCTCTTCATCGAGGATGCGGATCTCGAGCGCTTCTGCAAAACCGGGATCCCCCTCTGCATCGACGAGGCCTACCGGGACTACAATCCGAATGTCGCCTCCAAGGCAGCCCTGATCAAGAAGTACCCCCAGGTATTTCTATCGGTCACCTTTTCCAAAGCCCATGGGTTTGCCGGCATCCGGTTCGGTTTCGTCCTGGGCAGCGAAGAGATGATCAAGGCATTCAAAACCATGTTTCTTCCCTGGAACGTCAGCCTCATGTCGGCCGCTGCGGCAGAGGCCATCATCGACAACCCGGAGGAGATCGATGCAAAGGTTCGCCACAACAACCGATGGATGGCGCTTTTTACGGAAGAGCTCAAGAAACTGGGTCTGAAACCGTATCCGGCGCATGGAAACTATATGCTGATCGACGGCACCATGACCGGGAAAACCACCGAACAGATCCTGAAGGCAGGAATCGAGCAGAAGATCTACCTGAAAAAAATCGGAGCGATTCACGGAAAGACCGGTTACTTCCGGGTGACGCCGGGAACGGATGAAGAAAACGAAAAATTCATGCAGTTCATCCGGGCATATTTCGGGTAACGAAAGGATCATCGAACTGCAAATACCCGGTGGTTTTGGTTTGCCGCACCGGGTATTTGCATCCGCGATTGGCAATGGACACAAAAAACTTGACAGCACCTTGCTCAGCATATAGTCAAAATAAGACCTGTTTCGTTTTGGTAGGAGGTAAACCCTAACACCATGAAAGGAGCCAGGTAAGATGAAAAGACGCGACTTTATCAAAAAAGCAGGAGTGGGAACGGCTGCCGCACTGGCAGCAACGGCCGTGAACGCGCCCTATGTCATTGCACAAAAGAAAACGGCCATCAAATGGAGATTGCAGACGTATGCCGGCCCCGCACTGGCTGAGCATGTCATCAAACCCTCGATCGATGCGTTCAATAAGGCCGCAAACGGAGAGATGGTGATCGAATTGTACAATGCGGATCAGCTTGTGCCGCAGGGCGAGCTGTTCCGGGCGGTGCAGGGGGGTACACTCGACGCGGCCCAGAGCGACGACGATTCCATCGCGGCTCCTGTGGATGTGGCTGTTTTCGCCGCCTACTTCCCGTTTGCCTCCCGCTACAGCCTGGATGTTCCCACGCTGTGGAACTGGTATGGGCTGAATAAAATCTGGGAGGAAGCCTACGCCGAAATCAAGGGTGTCACCTGGCTCAGTGCAGGAAGCTGGGACCCCTGCAACTTTGCCACAGTAAAGCCGATCAACCACCTCGAAGACCTCAAAGGGTTGAGAATCTATATGTTCCCGACCGGGGGCAGGTTCATGCAGAGATTCGGGATTGTCCCGATGGCTCTTCCCTATGTGGACGTACAGATGGCCATTCAAACGGGTGAGCTGGACGGCGTATGCTGGTCGGGGATCACCGAGGATTATACGGTCGGGTGGGCCGATGTCACCAAATATTATCTTACAAATCCCATTTCCGGTGCCTGGGCGGGCTCCTACTTTGTCAACACAAAGAAATGGGAGGCTGTGCCTGAACATTTGAAGACACTGTTCCGGTTGTCCATGGACAGTTCGCATTACTACAGGCTCCATTGGTATTGGTGGGGAGAAGCTCACTACCGCACCAAGGGAGGAAAACTGAAGCTGACCACCATCCCGGATAACGAGTGGAAGAAAGTGGAAGAGGAAGCGCTCAAATTCTGGGACGAGATCGCTGCAAAGAGCCCCAGAAGTGCCAAGGTGATCCAGATCCTCAAAGATTATAACGAAACCATGAAGGCGGCCGGTCCTCCCTACCGATATTGATGACCGGATTCGAAAATTCGTGTGGCATGGCGTTCCCCGGCCGGGGCGAAACCCGGACCGGGGAATGCTGCCCGATAACCCTCCCTCCGGCCGACAAAAATCGAAGAAAAGAAAAGATATGCCTAAAGCAATAAAAATCTACGTTCGGTATGTCGAGGCAGCGAACAAGGCGGTAGGCAAATTCTCGATGTATCTCGTCTTTGTCATGATCGGGATCCTGCTGTTCGAGTCCATATCGAGAACGATCTTTAATCTGCCGCACATCTGGGTGGTGGAGACGGCGCAGTTCATCATGGGCGCTTATTACCTGCTTGGCGGCGGCTACTCCATGATTCTCGATGGACATGTCCGGATGGATCTCCTCTACGGCCGGTGGACGGCAAGGAAACAGGCCCTTGCCGACGTCATCACGGCTTCCCTGCTGATCTTCTACATGGTGTATCTTCTCATCGGCGGCATTTCCAGCACCAAATACGCCTTGGAGTACGGACAGGTAAACTATACGCCCTGGGCGCCGCCTTTGGCTCCCATCAAGATTGTCATGACATTCGGAATCCTTCTGATGCTCTTGCAGGTCATCGCCACCTTTTTCAAGGACGTTGCAAAGGCGAGAGGGCAGAAGTTTTTCGAGGACCTGATGCAGGGAGGGGAGAAGACGACATGAGTTATGAGCTTATCGCCGTGCTGATATTCAGCTCGATGATGCTGATGCTTCTCACCGGGCAGCGGGTCTTTGGGGCCATCGGCGGGGTGGCCACAGTTTTCGCCCTGTTCCTGTGGGGTGAGGGGGCCCAGGAGATGCCCTTTCACGCAAGTTTTATTCTGCTCAACTGGTATCCGCTGCTGACGCTCCCTCTTTTCATCTATATGGGTTATATGTTTTCCGAGTCGGGAATCGCAAGCGACCTCTACCGGATGTTCCATGTGTGGATGGGTCCGCTCAACGGCGGGTTGGCCATCGGAACGATCGGGCTGATGGTCGCAATTTCCGCGATGAACGGTTTGAGTGTCGCCGGTATGGCAATCGGAGCGAGTCTCTGCTTACCGGAGATGATGAAACGGGGCTATGACAAGGTCATGATCACCGGTGTCATCCAGGCGGGAAGCTCGCTGGGCATCATGATCCCGCCGAGCGTCGTTCTCGTTCTCTACGGAATGATCGCACGGCAGCCGGTCGGGCACCTGTGGATGGCTGGCGTTTTCCCCGG
>QZKK01000137.1 GCA_003599475.1 Desulfobacteraceae bacterium | reverse complement strand
TTTCATAAACCTTTCCGCAAAATCATCGGAGATCTTACGAACACCGACGGGTCATGGCGGGGGTTTGGGTCTGGGAGAAATGGATTGATCTTTCCCGATTTCTGGGAGATTCGATGATGATCGATATAAAATCTCCTGACGAGAAATCAATGGACGAACTCGCGAGCCTGCGGGAGAAGCTTGCTGAGGCCGAGGAAGTTCTTCAGGCGATTCGAAACGGAAGCGTCGATGCCCTGGTTGTTTCCGGCCGGCATGGAGATCGGACCTATACCCTGAAAGGGGCGGATTACACCTATCGGGTCCTGATCGAGACCATGACCGAGGGGGCGGTCATCCTTTCTGAAGAAGGAACGGTCCTTTACTGCAACGGCCGATTTGCCGAAATGATTCAAACCCGCAGCGAAAACGTCATCGGCGCTTCGATGAGCGGCTTTATCGAACCATCTCAAAAGGATCGATTTGCAGCCATCTTGAAGCGGGCATCGTTCGAAGGCATCAGAAATGAAATGCGGATTCGTCCCAGAATGGGCGATGCCTTGCCGGTACTGTTTTCCATGCGGTCCCTCGCAACGGGAGAGGTAAAGTCGCTCTGCATCGTTGTGACCGATCTGACGCAGCAGAAGAAATCGGAACAAAAGCTCAAAGCCTTTGCCGAAACCCTTCAGCAAAAAAACAAGGAGCTCAGCCGCCGAGCCGAACAGCTTGCCCGGTTGTCTTCCGAATTGACCCTTTCCGAGCAGCGGGAGCGCCGCCGATTCGCCAAGATCCTGCACGACCACCTCCAGCAGATGCTGGTGGGGGCGAAATTCGGCCTGGAAACCATTGTCCAGCGTGTGGCCTCAAAGCACCGGCATCCCTTGGAACAGATTGTCGGAATGCTGAAAGAATCGCTTGACACCTCGCGTTCGCTGACAGTCGAGCTTTGCCCGCCGATCCTCTATGAACGCGGCCTGATTCCGGCGCTGGAATGGCTTTCCCGTTGGATGAAGGAAAAGCACGGGCTTGACGTTGCTCTCGATGCGGACGCACGCGCCGTCCCCGAGGAGGAAGGCATGACGGTGCTCCTGTTCGAGGCGGTACGCGAGCTGCTCTTCAATGTGGTCAAGCACGCCGGCGTCGATTCCGCCCGGGTGGAAATGGTCAGGAAAAACGGCGAAGACCTGAAAATTACCGTAAGCGATCAGGGAGCGGGGTTCGATTCGAAGAATCTGTGGGAGAGCACCGACCCGAACTCGGGCGGTTTCGGGCTCTTCAGCATACGCGAAAGATTGTCCCTTCTGGGCGGGTGATTTGAAGTTTCCAGTACACCCGGAAAGGGGACCGTCGTTTCGTTGACGGCTCCGCCTGCAGAAAGTAAAACAGCCGGACCGGATTCAAAGAAGCCGTCCTCCGCCGGATCGATCGATATCTCCACGCCTTCGACTGCACCGGAAGCCGGGAAAAAGACCCGTGTGATGCTGGTCGACGATCACGCGGTGATGCGTCACGGGCTTTCGGCTCTGCTGGATCTGCAATCCGACATCGAAACGGTCGGGGAGGCATCCAACGGGGAGGAGGCGGTTCATTTGGCCCGGAAGCTCAGACCCGATGTGATCCTGATGGACATCAGCATGCCGAGGATGAACGGAATCGAGGCCACCCGGATCATCCATTCCGAATTTCCCGACATCCGCATCATCGGGCTTTCGATGTATTATCCGGACGGCCAGGCGGAAGCGATGATCCGTGCCGGAGCCTCCGCGTACCAGTCTAAGGCGGACAATGCAGATCTTCTCCTTGCTGCGATCCGGGGCGCGGTGGATGGAGCGGCCGTCTGAGACCTTTGCTCGGGTCGCCTGCAGCGAATCCGGGTACACTCTCCTGCAGCTTTTCGAAGAGAATCTGAAACTCCGATTTCAGGGCTGCACGGTATCGTGAGGAAAAGATGCGCGAAATTCATTTCGATGAGATCGTCTCGCTGGTCCGGAACCTTTGCATCGATGCCAACACGGAGCTCAGACCGGATACGGTCGAAGCTTTCCACAGGAGCCTGAAGCTGGAAGAGTCCGAAGCCGGCAAGGAAGTCCTCCGGCAGTTGATCCGAAACGCCGAGGTCGCCGCCGGCCAGAGGATGCCCTTCTGCCAGGACACGGGCTATGCGGTGTTATTCGTGGAACTCGGGCAGGATGTCCGCATCGTCGGAGGCTCCTTTACCGCGGCAATCAACGAAGGCGTCCGGCGAGGATACCGGGACGGATTCCTGCGTATGTCGATAGTGCAGAGTCCCCTGATCCGAACAAACACGGGCGACAACACCCCGGCGGTGATCAACACCGAAATCGTCGAGGGGAACCGGATCAAATTCGGCCTTTTGGTCAAGGGGGCCGGCTGCGACAATGTCAGTGCGCTCAAGATGTTCACTCCGGCACAGGGGGTGGAGGCTGCCAAGGATTTCATCGTCGAAGTCGCCGATCGCGCAGGCCCTGATGCAAGCCCTCCCTTTGTCATCGGTGTCGGCATGGGAGGTCCGTTTGCCAGGGCTGCGCTGCTGGCGCAGAAGGCCTTGTTGTGGCCCGTGGGAAAACCCAATCCGGATGCGACGCTAAACGCCATTGAAGAGGAACTGGTCGAGCGGATCAACGGCCTTGGAATCGGGCCTGCCGGATTCGGCGGAAGGGTAACCACCCTGGGCGTCCATATCGAGGCTTTTGCCACGCACATTGCAAGCTTTCCGGTCGCTGTCAACATCGACTGTCATTCCCATCGCGGAAAGGAGGCGATCTTGTGAACGAGATCGTACGGCTGACGACCCCGCTGGATGATGAATCGTTGAAAGGGCTGCGCATGGGGGATCGCGTCCGGATCACAGGGCTTTTATATACCGCCAGGGATGCGGCCCATAAGCGGATGTGGGAAACAATCCGGCACAATGAGGCGCTGCCGTTCGATCCGGCCGGGCAGGTCGTTTTTTACGTAGGTCCGACCCCTCCCCCTCCGGGCAGGCCCTTCGGTTCGGCCGGGCCGACGACTTCCGGTCGCATGGATTCTTACACTCCGATGCTCATCGAGCGTGGTTTAAAAGGAATGATCGGCAAAGGACGCCGTTCACAGGATGTGCGTGCGGCGGCATTGAAATACGGGTGCGTATACTTTGGCGCCGTCGAGGGTACGGCGGCGCTTTTGTCCGAATGCGTCCGCACCGCCGAAATCATCGCCTACCCGGATCTGGGTACGGAAGCGATCCACCGGATCACGGTTGAAGATTTCCCGGCCATCGTGGTCAACGACCTCTATGGCGGCGATCTCTACGAGGACGGTCGCAAACGGTTTCGGCGGTCGTAATTATTATTTTTCTTTTTCAAGCCGTCTGCGGCGAGCAATATTCCTCCTAAACGATTCTACAGACGACCAGCGTGATATCGTCGAGAAGAGGTTTGCCCATCACAAATCCCTCTAAGCTCATCCGGATACCTCGAACCACTTCTCTTGACGAAGAATCGTGCAATCGTTCGACGACTCCTGCCAGTTGATCCGCTCCAAAAGAGTCGTTGCCGGGGTTTGACGCTTCGATCAGCCCGTCCGTATACATCACCAAGAGCTCTCCCGGGTTCAGGATCAATGCGTGCTCGCCGAATTCGGAGTCTTCGACCAGGCCCAGGGCCGGTCCCGTCGGGCGCAGCCAGCTTACCGAGGTTTCCGAGCGGCGGTCCGGATGAAGCACCAGGGGCGGATTGTGACCTGCATTGCAGTATGTGAGCGTCCGGGTGGCCGGGCTGAATGCGCCGATGAACATTGTCACAAATGTCACGAAACGGATATTGTGTCTGAACAAACCATGGATGCGGTGTACCACCTCGGACGGTGAGCGGCTGGTCGGAACACTGGCGCGGGCGAGTGCCTGAAGGCCTGCCATTTGCAGGCTTGCAGACACCCCGTGGCCGGCCACATCGGCAATGAGCAGTCCGTGGGTATCTGCGCCGAAAGCGATGAAATCGAAGTAATCGCCTGCCAGAAACTCGGCCGGGCGGCTGTATGCGGCAACGTCCAGTCCTGGAATCACGGGGGCCTCCTGAGGCAGCAGCGCCTTCTGAACGGTCTTGGCCAGTTCCAGTTCATCCTGCAGGCGAACGATTTCTTCAGCCGAAAGGTGCTCGATACATACACTGGCCGTGTAATCCACCTCGAGCAGGTCGTCATCAACGGAGCCGCCGCATACCTGGCATACGCCAAGCGTCCCCGACTCGGTTTCTGCAATGGCTTCTTCTACAGCCCTCAGGTGAGCGAGCACCGCTTCCTGGTTCGAAGGACCGAGCAGGACCGCCTTTTTGTCGGCGGAGCTTGTACGGAGCCACTCCGTGAGGGTGGACCGTTTCTCCACAAGATAAGTCCGAATGCGCTCAAGAATCATGTTTTTCGATCTCTCCGTCGATCTCTCCATTGATAAGCTTGAGAAAAGACCTTATTGGCAGAATATAGGGACGGGTTTTCACAATTCAAGAAACGGCTACATTCGAGATTAGAGCTCGGCGGGCGCGGTCAGAAAGAAATGGTCTTAATCGGGGAGGCGGTTGTATTTGAGAAGCGCCTCCTTCAGGCGATCGTGCGGGATCGCATAAACCGTGTTGCCGTTTATCCCTTCCATGGTTTCCGCAGCCACGAGTGCGTTTACGATCGCCTCCTCCGTCGCATAGACCGTTTCCTCGAAAAAAGGAGTCATCCGGTCGTTCGGAATCATCTCGATTTTGACATTTCCCGAACGCCGGGCAGCCCCCGGGTTCGCCGTCGAAAATGCGATGAAAATATCGCCCGAGCTGTTGGCCCCCATCCCTCCGGCACGGGCGATCCCCAGGGGAACCCCTGCGTGCCAATCTTTTCAACTGATGCGGAAGAAGCGGGGCATCCGTAGCGACCACCGCGATGATCGAACCGGCTCCGGGACATCCGCATTCCGAGCCGAGCACCGGGCGCAGATCGGTGATCTCTCGCCCAACAGGGACACCGGAAACCGTCAGAGTCTCCCGGGCACCGTAATTGGCCTGGACCAGGACGCCGACCGTAAATTCCCCCCCCTCATCGGTGATTCTTCTCGATGCCGTACCGATGCCGGCCTTGAACTCGTGGCAGGTCATGCCCGTTCCTCCCCCGACATTCCCCTCTGCAACAGCCCCTCCCGAGGCGCCGTCCAGTGTGGAAAAAACATGCTCCCGCGTTACATGAAAACCGTTGATATCGTTTAAACGCCCGTCATAGGTCTCTGCCACGACCGGAAGGCTCCAGAAGACGTTCCAGCGGATCGGATCGTAGAGCGCGTTTTCCCTCATCCAGGCCACGACTCCGTCCCGGACGATGCCGACGCTGTGGGTGTTGGTGAGCATGACCGGACCCTCCAAAAACCCGGATTCTTCCACCCAGATGGTTCCGGTCATCTCCCCGTTGCCGTTCAAGGTATACCACCCTGCAAAAACAGGGTCGTATTTTTTCCCCCGCGGGAGAACCGCCGTGACACCGGTTCGGACAGGCCCTTTGCCCACTTCAAGCTTTCCTTTCCCGGAAATCAGGGTTGTATGCCCGACATGTACGCCCGGAACATCGGTGATGGCGTTTAAAGGTCCGGGGGTGCCGTAGAAAGGGATGCCCAAATCACGCGCCCTGCGCATTATCTCTCCTCCATTTTTTGATGGTTAAATTCAGCGTCACGCCGGCTCAAGCGGCTAGTTTGATCGAAAAAGAAGCTTTTAAAAATCACTGCCACCAAGGCACGAAGGCACAGGCACAAAGAAAGAATATGAATTTGATTGGTATTCCGTAGTGTCTTGGTGTCTTCGTGTCTTCGTGGCAAAGCGCTTATCATGTAGTTTCACACGAGCGTCGCCACTGGCCGGGTGGCCAGTTTGATCAACATTAGAAACTCATGCTATTTTGAATTTTTAATCTTTGAATCTTTGAATCTTGAATCAAGTTTCATATAAGCCCAGCCGGAATTCCGGCGAGCCGTAGAGCACGTAATTTGCCCATGTCGGATCGGCCAGTCTCTTATTCTCGATGATTTTCCGCCGTGCCTTGCCGAGCGCAGCGCCGATGCTTCTCCCCTCCCCGAAGAAAAATTCATAGAACGATTTCGCAAACGTGTGGGCGGAGCTGTCCGCCACTTCGACCAGATTTCCGATGTATAGGTCCACCCCGGCTTTGATGAAAGCACCGGCCAGGCTGTGGGAGAATCCGCCGGACGGAATATAATGCGTCGCTCCCATGGCGGCCGATTGGCATGCATTGGCAAAGACGATCAGCGGAGGCTGCGGCAGCTTGGAGAGCTCGTAGGCCCGGACGACCTGAGGTCCCTCCAGATCGATCATCCAGCCGCTTTTTTCAGGATCGACCGCATCGTAGTATGCATGCCCGCAGTAGTGGACGATCTCATAACGGCCCTGAAAAAGCGCCTTGAGGACAGCCGCATTTTTCTTTTTCCCGGGAAGGTCGGCCCCGGTGAGAAGATCGACCCGTACGGGGAGACTTCGACAACGGCTCAGCTTTCGAAAGTATTCCTTCAGCTCACGCCCCTCGCACTCGGAATGTTCGAGATCTCCCGAGAGGTTGGCAAGGATGAGGATGTCGATTCCGGACGGTTTGTCCATTGCGCGAGCCGACAGGCGAAAGGTCTCCTCTCTCATGATCTGCCGGCTGACCCTGTGTTCCCCGAGAAAGGCTTCCGCCTGGCGGTCGTAGAGCATCTCCCATGGGATTTCGGCAAGAGACGGTTCGAGGTTGAAGATCAGCGATTCCCGTCCCGCATAGCTTCGAACCAGATCGCGGATTTGAACCGGCACCAGGAGTTCGTAAAAAGTAGCGGCAATCTCTTTTATTTCACCGGCGTTTTTCCCGCTTTCGATATAACCGATCAGATCGTTCATGAATTGCCGAAGCGTGCGATCCTGGATTTCGATGGAAACCATCGGCTGCACCGGACACTGGCTGAAGATGCTGTAAGTGAATTTATTGTCTTTTCGCCGAGCGGAAAGATGCGTCGTCCTCCCGATGGATGAGACGGATGATGTCGAAAAAGGCCGCGTATCCGAATCGATCTCCAATTCCCGGATGTCGAATCGGAATTGCCCGGCAAGCTCTTCCTGCGCCTCTTCCAGTCCACTGCGCAGCTCGATCATCTTTTCCTTATCGGCTTCCACGATCGCAAATTCGTTGATCCGCCGGCCGGAATCCAGGCAGAGGAGTGCGCTGCAGATGCCAAGCACATATGCCTTCACGGCTGCGCGCACCGGAAGCCCTCCTCCTCCTGCACCGAGAGGGACCGTCGCAAAGGGGATCAGATCCGTTGCCAGAAGCCCTTCGATCAACCGATGCGAGATCTGGGTGAGAAGGGCCGGGTATCCCCGCTCTGCGACCGCATGCTTTGAAAAAACGTCCGGAGGCCCCAGCCCGACAACGACGACCGCCTGGGCAAACACCGCACCGAGCAATGCGGGAATCGCAAAAAAGTCGCCAGGCTCTCCTCTCAGGCTGCGGTTTGTCACGAAAGTAAGAATCGCGCCTCGAAGCACCTCATCGAGTTCGAGTTCGGCGCCACCGGGTGCAATCCCCTGAAAATGCCCCAGTACGACGGCCGGCGTCCTGGCTCTGGCGATGGATCCGTTCCCCAGGCGTACGATCAACGGTCTTAGACCCATAACGCACCTCATCTGCTGAGATAGGCATCGAGGAAGTCGTCCCACCGGGTGTCTTTCGAGAAATCGAGGTCATGGTAGTAATCCGATGGATCCTTAAACGGCGGCATGTAGATGGAAAGCCCGTGCGCGTCTTTCACCTCATCTCCGAGGTGTCGTTCGGCGATGATCGGAGATTCCGCCCCTTTTCCGGCAAGTGTCTTTTTCACAGCGGTGCACGCCTGCCCGATCTTGGCATCGTCCGTATGCTTTTCCAGATTTTCCGCAAACCGGAATAAATCGATGTACATGTTGTCGAAAAAACGGGGCGTCTTTCTCCATGCGCGAAGGATTGCCGACTGGGTCTTTGACTTTCCGACCTTTCCCAGCAGGGCCGAGGCCAGTTCGTCCACCGCAAGGGTGATGTCCGTCAGCTTGGAAAGATCGATTGCAGACTGGGTAACGTTCGGGTAAAACGGCCCCCACATCCGGTAGGATTCGATATACCGGTTTACGATCGCTTTCCCCAGATCGGCTGCGTTCATCCCGGGATTTGCGACAAGACCGGAGAGGATGCGGTCGTACGGCCACCCTTCCCCGGGTTCGTTTTCTTCCGAACCCACCAGCACGGCGGCATGATCCCGGACCTGGTAGGCCACCTCGAGCATCGTCATCAGACATGCATCCATGCCGACCAGATCGACCTTTTTGCCTTTCAGAAAGGACTGCAGATCGGCCAGAACCGTCTTCAACTCCTGATTATCCAGGCAATCCTGAGAGCCGTCGTCGTAGCAGATCCCTCTGGCCGAGGGGGGAAGCGAGAGGATCTTTTCCCGGGTGGCATGAAAAAATGAGCGGCGAAGTTTGGGGCGTGCGCGAAAGGAGAGCTCTCTTCCGGACGGAGCCGCTTCCCGCTTCAGCATTTCAGGAGGCACATAAAAACCGCTCCCGTGGTTCCAGAGCACCAGCATGTATCGCTTTGCCGGATAATCCGAAACCGTCTCCCTTACGAAATCTTCGATGAAGCGGCTGTCTCCGGTATTGGTGGGACCCAGATCCCTGAGCTGTTTGGAGGTGATCCTTCTCCGGTCGGAGTCCCGGGTGATGTAATAGCGGCGTGTCGTTCCGCAACCGTCGCTATGCGAATCGCAGTCCGCCGCCCGGTCGATCTGCACGATCACGTTGATCCGATCGCTGGAGCCGGCCGCTTCCATCTCGTTGATGTCCTCTACGGCCGCACCATCCAGGTTGTTGTCCCCTGCCATGTAGGCCATGACGGTCCATTCCTTCCTGGAAGTTCCTTTATCGACCATTCGGCACCTCCTTCCGGGCGGGTGGGAGAACGATGTGAGCGGTCTGTTCTTGAGCATTTTGTCTATAACACAGCAAAAACCGCAAAGAAATATAGATAATCGGTCTGAGATTTACACAGAAAACCCTATGGAAGGATCGGGAAGGTCTGCGGTAAGTTGGAGACTCGGCGCGGCCTCACCCGAAAGCCGGGGTGTCGACCCCCGTCACCTGGGAGGAAATCGAGCGGGGCTTTGAGATCGAGGATTTTTCCATGAAAAACGTTCCCGAACGGATCGGACGGATGGGCGACCTCTGGCAGCCTCTGCTGAAGGAAACCGGCCGGGTGCCTCTGGAGGATTTTCTGTGAAGCTGCCCGTACTGCCCCCTTATCCTCCCATGGAAGCCCGTCTGGTCTCACAAATACCCACGGGCAAGAATTGGATCTATGAACCGAAATGGGACGGATTCCGGTGCATCGTCTTCCGGGACGGAGCAGAGGTCGAGCTTCAATCCAAAGCCGGAAAACCTCTCGGGCGCTACTTTCCGGAATTGATCGAGAATATGCTGGGAATCGATGCGGAGGCTTTTGTTCTCGATGGAGAGATCGTGGTTCCTGTAACCGGCCTCTTTTCGTTCGACGATCTCCTTCAAAGGATCCACCCTGCGGCAAGCCGGGTCAACCGGCTGGCGCGAGAGCGGCCTGGAACCCTGATCGTTTTCGATCTGCTGGTCGATGCGGATCGAACTCCGCTCGTAGACACGCCGCTTTTCAGCCGCAGGAAGAGACTCGAACTTTTTGCCGCAGGCCACTTGAAGGACAGGCAGGGTTTTTCGCTTTCCGAATCCACACCGGATGTGAAAACAGCCGAAAAATGGCTAGAATCGGGCAGCGTCAACCTCGACGGGGTTGTCGCCAAAAGAGGGGATCTGCCCTATCAGCCGGGAGAGCGCACGGGGGTGCAGAAGATCAAAAAGATGCACACCGCCGATTGCGTGGTCGGCGGTTTTCGATACACTTCGAGTTCTTATGAACACGGGCTGCTGTCCGAAAAAAAGCAAAACCGCCAGGTGGGCTCCCTTCTTCTGGGCTTGTACGAACAGGATGGACTTCTTCACCATGTCGGCTTCTGCTCGGGCCTTTCCAACAAGGAGCGGAGTGCGCTTCTCGATATTCTGGAGCCGATCGTCTCCACTTCCGGTTTTACCGGTCGTTCCCCGGGAGTGCCCAGCCGCTGGAGTACGGAACGCTCGGAGCAGTGGCAGCCGGTGGCCCCGCATCTAGTGGTAGAGGTGCAATGGGATCATTTTACCGGAGGGCGCTTTCGCCATGGAACGAGGCTGCTGCGGTGGCGGCCCGACAAACCTCCCCGGCAGTGCACGATGGATCAGGTCGGGGAAGGCAGGGGTGTAGGGATGTAGGGGTTAGGCGTGTCGTTACACGTTGCAGGTTGAAATCGTTGCAGGTTGCACGTTCAAGCTCTGCCTTTATGATCTGCGTTCATCAGCGAAAATCGGCGGCTGATTTTTTATGGTTTGAAATTATTTGGCGGGTTTTAATCAACGGCCGTTTCTTTTGTTTGAATATTTTGCCGGTTATTTTGCATTATTGTTTGGAATTTGATGCTTGTGTACTTGTGATTTTCTTGTCCGCGCACTATGCGGATCGATCGGGAAGTTGAAAAGCCTTGTCGGATTGTGATATGGTGGTTTTCAGGAGCCCCTGCACGATTGAGGCGGGTCCGCTCACCTTTGCATAACAGTTCACCGGAATTGAGATCATCGGGCGCATCTTTCTTGCGGGTTCTTTCCAATCGGTTCGTTTCTTATGCCTCGCCTCTCCATGACGGAAGGACCTGAAATCGGGTGCTCCCCGGAGGATATGAATCATGCATCGATTGATCAAAGCAGCAAAATCCTACGGCTTGCTTTCAGCGGCCGTTTTCGCAGCCGCATTCCTTCTCCTGCCGGAAACGGAAGCGCTCGGCGCGTATCTCGAACGCGAATATAACGACATGGATGCGGATGCAGACGGTTACGTCAATCTGAATGAATTCCGATTCTATGAAACGAGCGGCATCCGCACGTTCAGTGAGATCGACAGGAATTCAAACGGAAGGATCGAGTTCCGGGAATGGACGACCTTCCGGGACAAAGGCTATCCGTTTGCAAGCAGATACAGGTTGAAAGACAGAGGGTATGCGCCTCGCTTCAAAAGCTTCCCCGGGTACCGTTACAAACCCGGGTACCGTTACCGGCCCGGGTACCGTTACCCATACGATCGACACCCGCGATTCGGGCTCGGCCTCCGATTCGGCTTTAATGACCGCCGGCATGGTTTTCTGTTCGGATACAGAGACCGGTACCACCCCCGATACGGCTACGATTGGCATCCGCAGCGCAATCGATTCTGGTAGCGGAGAGCGAGAAGTTTAGAAGCTGAGAAGTTTAGTTTTGATGAACTCGTAAAAAGTCCTAAAACCCGTCACTCCGGCGGATCCCGGATCAGGTCCGGGAGGAGTCCAGAAGCTATTGAAAATACTGGATTCCGGCTTTCGCCGGAATGACAAAAAGGATCAATTCTCGACTTTTTACGAAACCGTCAGGCTTTAACCGCTCAACGACTCGACTGCTTAGGCACTCAACCGCTCTTGCTCAACCGCTCTTTGACCGTGCGACCGCTCTCGGCGAGATCCCAGTAGATGCCGGTCATGATTCGAAGGCTTTCCCGTACGAGCGGGGCAAGCACGTGCTCGTCGGGTGCATGCTGGGAGCAGCCGCCGTAGGAATGGGGGATCCAGATGGTGGGAAGACCCAGATCGTTCCTGAAGATGTCGTTTGGCAGCGACCCGCCAAGATTGGGAATGAACGCCGGCTTCCGCTGCGCGGTCCGTTCCACGGAGGCCAGGCTCCAGACGATCCAGGGATCGTCGGGATCCATGCGGGTGGCGTTGAACAGGCTGCGTTTGACAGGGATGACTTGAACCTTTTCGAAACCCCGGGCGTCCAGGTGTCTTCGGATGGCAGGGAGAAAGCCCGCCGGATCGGAATCCGCAACGTATCGCATGTGGCAGCGCGCCCAGGCGCTCGGGGGAATGGCGTGAGCCGGAGCGGACGGGGTGCCGCATTCGAACGCCAGCACCTCAAGCGTATTCCATCCGTACACTTTCTCTGCCGGGCTGAGGCCCGGCTCCCCCCATGACGGATCGATCTCGGGTCCTTTATCCCCGGTGACCTCCAACTCGGCAATCGCTCTTCTCACGGATCCGGGAATTTCCGCAGGCGTCAAACCCTCAACCAGGATCCGGCCACGAACATCGATCAACGAAGCGATGGCATGGGATAGAATGATTCCGGGGTTTGCCAGCAGGCCGCCCCAGTTGCCCGAGTGGTGCCCCCCTTCCCTCAGCTTGATGCTCAGGTCGAAGTTGAAAACCCCCCGGGTTCCGCCGAAAAGCGTCGGTTTCTGCGGATCGATCCTCGGGCCGTCAGAAGCGATCAGAACATCGGCGGAAAGCCGCTCTTTTTCCCTGCAGCAGATCTCGCGCAGCCCGGGCGAGCCCATCTCTTCGCCCATTTCGATGATGACTTTGACGTTGAAACCCGCCCGGCCCCTTTCATTCAAAACAGATTGCAGCGCCGCAAGGTTGATGCTGTGCTGCCCCTTATTGTCGGCGGCCCCCCTGCCGTACCAGCGTTCGCCTTCCTGAATCAAACGCCAAGGCTCCAACCCGGTGCGCCACCTTCCTTCCATGCCGCGCACCGTATCGCCGTGGCCGTAGATCAAAAGGGTGGGCAGAGAATCGGCTTCGATCTTCCGGCCGATGAGGAAAGGCAATCTCGGAGTGACCGGGTTGTCCAGGATCCGGCATTCGAACCCCATCTTTTCCAGGTAAGGGGCCATTTCCAGGCTCAGATACCCCCTCATTTCCTGGTTTCGATCCTCATTCTGGCTCTCGGTCTTATGGGCGACCCGCCGGGACAGCAGGTCGAAAAACAGGCCCTCATCGAACATCTTTTCCGCACGAGCGATCGCATTTTCACGCGTCATGACCCCTCCTCAAGGCATTCCAACCCGCAATCCGTAACCCGTAACCCGCATCCCGTAACGCGCAACCCCCAACCCGTTCTACCCTTTCGCTATCGGTTCGATGACGATATTGACTCTTCTGTTGATCGCGTCGTTTGAGGAGATGGGCTGCGTCTCTCCAAGGCCCAGCGCCCGGATCCTGCCGGAATCGACGCCTCTCTGAATCAGGGCCGAACGGACTGCCTGAGCACGCCTTTCGGATAATTGCTGGTTGTAAGCTTCAGACCCCCTCGAATCGGTGTGCCCCTCGACGGTGATTGCGGTATCCGGATACCTGTTCAATACGGTTGCCACCCTGCCCAGCTCCGTGTATGCACCCGGATGGAGGGCCGCCGAATCGTAATCGAAGAGGACCTCCGATCTGAAGGTGGCCGTCAGGACATCGTTTGTTCTCTGTACGCTTGCGAGCTCGGCCGAAGCGACCGCATCGTTTGTCCGCCGGATGGCGGCGGCTTCCGTTGCAGCAACCGCATCTTTGAGCTCCCGCTCCTGCCTGTCCATATACGAGCCGATCCCGCTTCCGGCGACTCCGCCCGCAAGAGCCCCGATGCCCGCACCGATCAGGGTTCCTGCGGTGTTCCGCCCGATCGCCTGACCGAGCACCGCTCCCACACCCGCACCGACTCCCGTTCCGATGGCGGCCCCTTTCTGCTGACGGGTTGCCCCTGCACATGACATCAGCGCAACCGCCGCTGCAAGAAGCACAATCATCATCGAAAAAATTGTTTTAGAGCGGCTTATGCCAGGAGCCGCACGGAAATGTTTCTTTGACATTCTTGCTTTCCTCCTTTAAATCCGGAATTGAACCTTGAACCGCTCAAGCGGGAAACTTGCACCCGCCTTTTCGGCCCTTTCTTCGATCCTTCAGCTTTGAACTCTCCCCAGCGAACGATACTCGCCCGATATACCGTGTATGTCGTTTCGCATCAACAATGGTTACACGAATGGTTCCAGGCCATCGGTTTAAAAAAAAATGGATCTTTACGCCGGCCATGGAAATATGTCAAGCTGAATGGATAGAGAGGACAGAGAGACGTGGGTGCAATTGATCCTCGGGGACCGCTGTATTACATTGTACCTATCGCCTGCAGGAGGACCTGGGCTCATGAAACCATCTCATTTCATCATATTGTTGATGATTTCCATTTTTATCCCTCCTCTGACGGCTTTCGCCGATATCTACCATTGGCAGGACGAAAAGGGAGTCGAACACTATACCAACGATTCCCCCCCTCCTGGAGCAAAAATTTTGTTTGAAGAGCCTGATTTCGTCGAAAAACCGGACGAAAAAACCATTGACCGCAGGGTCGAGGAGGTAGAAAGCGCTTATCTGGAAAAGCAGGAGGCGCTCGAAGCCGAATTGGCCGAAGCAAAAAAAGCGCTTCAGGAAACCTTCGACAGCGCCGAAAGATCGATCGAAGAGTTGCGTGAAAAACTCACAGAATCCGATCGAAAAGCGGAGATTGCCGAAATCAGGATGGAGGATTTGCAGCGCAAAAGCGCTCGCGTGGAAGATCCCGAATCCCGCGTCGGGGTCTATGTAGAGCGCGATTATATTCCCTTCTTTCTCAATGATGATAATGACTTCGGCAAACGAAGCTTCAAAAGGCACCGGGACCGGAAAAATCCCAAATCTTTCCGCGACGGAGAAAGATCAGACAGGAAAAGGCGCTTCGATGACGATTCCCCGCCTTCCCTGCAGGAAAAAAGCCGATTGAGGCACGCCTCCGGCATCCACACCGATCGCAGGCTTTTCTAGAAGACGCAAACCCCTTTCGCTCTATCCCAGCCGATGGCGGAACATCAATACGGCGATGGAGAGCGAGACAAGGGCGATCAGGGCAAGGGGCCACAGTTCCGGGAGAATGACCCTAAGGCCTGCACCTTCCAGGAAAACCCTGTGGATCAGGGATACGGCGTACCTCAGGGGATTTATTGCCGTTACGTATTGCATCGTGTGCGGCATGTTGCGGATCGGTGTGTTGAGGCCCGAGAGCAGTGCGAAAGGCATGATGATCAGGAATCCGCCCAGGAGTGCCTGCTGCATGGTGGCTGCCACGCTGGAGATCATGAGCCCGATTCCCACGGCGGCCGCCAGAAAGAGCAGAACCCCCGCAAAAAGAGTGATCAGCGATCCCTGGAAAGGAATGCGGAACCAGAAGAGTGCCACAGAAAGCACCAGAGTTGTCTGCAGGAGCCCGATGAGAATGCTCGGGACGGACTTTCCGGTCATGATTTCGATGGGGCGGAATGGGCTTACCAGCAACTGGTCGAAGGTGCCCTGCTCCCGTTCGCGAGCCACGGACATGGCCGTCAGGATGACCGTCTGGACCAGGGTCAGCATGCCGATGAGCCCCGGGACCATGAACCAGCGGGTCTCCAGGCTGGGGTTGAACCAGGCTCTCGCCGCGGTTTCAACGGGCGGTGCAGGGCCCCCGTGGGTCCGATTCCATTCGATATTGAATCTCTCGACAATGGCGCCGACGTAATTGAGTGCCGTTGCGGCGGTATTGGAGTTGCGCCCGTCTGCGATGACCTGCACGTCGGCCGGTCCGCCGCCGAGCAGGCGCCGTTCAAAGTCGGGTCCGATTTGCACGACGAAAATCACGCGCTTGTCGTCTATGAGCGCACGGATCTCGCTCTGATCGTTCAGACCGGCGATCCTTATGAAAGCGGGCGATCCGTCGAGCCTGGCCAGGAGCTCTCGCGAAGCGGCGCTTCTGTCCTGATCAAAGACCGCATAATGGACTCTTTCGAGATCATAAGTGGCGGCGTAGCCGAATATGAGGGTCTGGATCAAAGGCGGTCCGATGAGGATGAACCGGCTTCTGGGATCCTTGAGGATCGCGAGGAGTTCTTTGCGGATGAGAGTCAAAATGCGGCGGAGTGATTCCACGGTCTATGCCAGCCTCTTTTTGGTTTTTCGGAGAGTGATCGAAAAAAGAATGAGCGCCATCGCGGCGAGCACGATGGAATCCTTCCAGACAATGCCCCACAGGTTCCCGGCCAGAAAGACGGTCTGCAGAAGGGACACATAGTAACGCGCAGGAAGCAGGCGGCTGATCATCTGCACCGCCCTCGGCGCTCCGGCGAGATCGAAAATGAACCCGGAAAGGAAAAGAGCGGGCAGGAAGGTCGTGACCAGCGCCAGTTGACTTGCCAAAAACTGGTTGCGCGTGGCCGAAGAGATGAGCAGTCCGATTCCCAGCGCAACCAGAAGGTAGAGAGCGGAGACCACGACCAGCAAAGCCGGGGACCCTCTCAGGGGTACGTGAAAGAGATACCGGCCCGCTGTGGCGGTGAGCAGCAGACCGCCCATTCCCAGAATGAAATAGGGGATCGTTTTGCCCAATAGAATCTCCCCCGCGCGTACGGGCGTGACAAACAGCGCCTCCAGCGTCCCTCGCTCCCATTCGCGGGCCATGACCAGGGCGGTGAGCAGGGCTCCGGTAAGTGTCATGATCAGCACCACAAGCCCCGGTACGAGAAAATAGCGGCTGTCCATGGCTTCGTTGAACCGGGTGCGGCTCTGCACCCGTACGGCCTCCGAGGCCGCGCGGGCCTGCGCGGCGGATTTTTTCTCCGCCCACTTCGCCAGCACCCCACGGGCATACCCCTGGATGATTCGCCCGCGATTGGCATCGACCCCGTTGACGATGATTTGAACCGGAGCGCCGCCCGAAGCGAGCTCGCGCCCGAAGCTTCCGCGCAACCGTACGATGCCGTCCACCTTGCGATCCCGCATCAGGTCTTTTGCCTCTTTCATGGAAGTAACCGTTTTCACCTTGAAATATCCGGATAGCAGGAAGCCGCCCACAAGATCCATGGAATCGGGGGTGATCTTTTCCACGACCACCGCCACCGGCACCTCTCTTACGTCCAGAGACAGCGCATATCCGAAAATCAGAATCAGAAAGAAGGGCATGATCAGGGCGATGGCGATGCTGCTGGGATCGCGAATGACCTGGAGCGTCTCTTTCCGGATCAGCGAACGGGTGCGCCGGAAGCTGAAATCGGAGGATCCTTTTGCCGGCCCGCGGGAGAAAGGAGTATTCATGACGGGCCTCCCCGGGCTTCCCCGCCCTCGGCCGCCAAGCGATGATCTTCCACGACGGCGATGAAGGCCTCTTCGATGGTCGGCTCCCGGCCATCCGGAACCCGCGCCCGGATTCGAATCTCTGCCGGTGTCCCTGCGGCAAGGATTTCCCCATCCACCATGATGACCATGCGGTCGCAATACTCGGCTTCCTCCATGAAATGGGTGGTGACGATCACGGTGACCCCCGCATCGGCCAGGCCGTTGATCCGGTGCCAGAATTCACGGCGCGCCAGCGGGTCCACGCCGGAGGTCGGCTCGTCCAGAAACAGGATCTCCGGTTCGTGCATCAGTGCGCAGGCCATGGCTAAACGCTGTTTATGGCCGCCGGGGAGCTCGCCGCCGGCAGACTCGATGTGCCCGAGCAGACCGAATTGGTCGAGGGCCCACCGGATTCTTTCCTGTTTGCGCCTTCCTCTCAACCCATAGGCGCCGGCGAAAAACTGGAGATTCTCCATTACGGTAAGCTGGCCGTAGAGCGAGAACTTCTGGGCCACGTAACCGATGCGCTGTCTCGCGGAAGCCCGGGCGAAGCGAAGATCCATGCCGGCGATGCTCAAGCTGCCCCCGCTTGCCGGGATCAAGCCGCACAGCATTCGAAAAGTCGTGCTTTTTCCCGCCCCGTTGGGGCCGAGAAGCCCGAAAATCTCCCCCCTCCGCACTTCAAAAGAGACATTCTTTACCGCATGGAAGGCGCCGAAGCGCTTCACCAAATCGCGAACCTCCACCACGACCCCGCCTGCCTCGGGCTGCACGGCGGGTTCCGGCGGCTCCTTTGTGGGGCCGCTATCGGGAAGCGTGCGGCCGGTTGTTCCGTGCATCAAAATCATGAAGGCATCCTCGAACCGCGGTTGTACTGGCTGGACGGATAAATCCTTCAGGAGAATGCTCTTTGGCGCCTCCTGTGCAGAGGTCACCAGCCGGACGCGGCTTCCCTCCAGAGTGGCGTCCACGATGCCGGGAGATTCCGCGAGACGGGCTTGCAGCCGGCGGGGTTTGAGGGAAGGCAGCGTATCGACCCGAAAGGACCTGCCCGCCGCCTTGCCGCTGATTTCGGACGGCCGCCCCGCCGCGAGCGCTTTTCCCGCAAGGAGCAGTACGGCCAGATCGCACCGCTCGGCCTCATCGAGATAAGAGGTGGTAAAAAGCACCGTCACCCCCTGCCCTCCTACCAGCCGGAGGACGATTTCCCAAAGCTCCCGGCGTGACAGGGGATCCACCCCCACCGTGGGCTCATCGAGGAGGAGCAGATCCGGGGAGCGCACCAGGGTGCAGGCCAATCCGAGCTTCTGCTTCATGCCTCCCGAGAGCCGTCCTGCAAGCCGCTCCCTGAACCGTGCAAGCCCGGTCATGTGCATCAGCTCCGGATAGCGCCCGGCGCGTTCCCAGGAAGTCACCCCGTGAAGGTCCGCATAGAGATCCAGGTTCTCCTGGACGGTCAGATCTTCGTAGAGTCCGAATTTCTGCGGCATGTAGCCGATTCGGGATTGAACGGCTTGAGGATCGGCCGTGACATCGGTTCCCAGGACAAGAAGCGAGCCCGCATCCGGAACCATCAGCCCGGCGGCAAGGCGAATGAAGGTGGTCTTGCCCGCGCCGTCGGGGCCGAGCAAACCGGTGATGCCTCCCCGGGGGATCGAAAAGGATAGATCGTCCAGGGCTTTGACTCTCTCCCTGCCGCCGCGCCTGAACGCCTTGGCAAGCCCTTTACAGCTCAGCACGTGCGCCTGGCGGTCTTGCGAATTCATCGATCCCTTCTTCCCGGCTCGTTCTCCATGCGGTTGCCTCTCACTCCTTCTTCCTTTTCAGACGCAGGAACAGGTTGATCGGCAGGCTGCCGGTTGAGTGGAATCCTTACCGTAACGGGCATTCCCAGGCGGAGCTCGTCTGCAGGGTCCTTTACGAAGATGCGCACTTCGTAGACCAGAGAGGTGCGGAGCTCGGTAGTTTCAACCGACTTGGGGGTGAACTCGGCCACGGGAGAGAGGAACCCCACCCAGCCATCGTATTTTTTTTGCGGGAAGCTGTCCGAGCCAACGGTTCCGTTCATTCCCAACCGGATCTTTCCCAGATCGGGCTCCGGAACATAGGCTCGAACCCATTTGGGATCGGTGAGGGCGAGGGTGAGTACGGGCCGCTGGGGCGATGCCATCTCGCCAGGCTCCGATATGCGGTTCTGCACGATGCCGTCGACGGGGGATCTGAGCGTGGCGTAGGCCAGATCCTGCCGCAGCAGGGCGGCTTCGGCTTCATTGCCCCGAAGCATGGCCCTGGCTTCGGCGATGTCTTCCTTCCTGGGGCCGGACACGGCAAGCTCCAATGCCTTTTTGCTGACACGCAGCCTGGCTTTCGAAACCTCCAGGGTGGTCTGCGCATTCTCCAGATCCTGCTGGCTGCTGGCGCCTGAGCGGGACAGTTTTTGCAGCCTCTCGAAAGTGCGCCTGGCGTTTTCCAGATCCACTTCGGCGGCGTGGACGTTGGCTTCCGCCTGCGCGATCTCTTCCGGACGCGTACCGTTTTCCAATCGCTCAACCGCATGGCTCTGCGCCTCCACAAGAGCCTCAGCCCTTAAAAGGGATGCCTTGAGCCTCTCCATTTCCAGAGTCCCCAGCACGTCTCCTTTTTTCACGCGATCCCCCTCCTCCACGAAGAGGGCTTCGATCCGCTCATTGCCGTTGAATGCGAGATTGACTTGTCGAAGATCGACATTTCCGTAAAGAACGATCTCGTTTCGATCGGTTTCGCCCGATCGATTGAACCACCAGAAGGCAGCGGCCGAAATCGCAGCAGCCAAGAGAATGAATGGAGCGACTTTTTTCATCGACTGTTTTTCCTCCCCTTCCGGCAACAATATCGACCGACACCGAAATTGTCAAATTTAAATTTTAATTTAAATATTAAATTAGAATTTGACAAACAAGCGTCCCCTGTGCTACTTTTCTGCTTCATGGAAGAGGAAACGAGCAACCCTATCCGGAACCGTGAAGATTTTGTCGCCCGGGACCACCGCACCCGAAGCCGCCTCATAGAGGCGGCCGGAATCGTCTTTTCGGAGAAAGGATACGATCGGGCGACCGCAAGGGAGATCTGCGCGCTGGCCCAAGCAAACCCCGCGGCGGTGAATTACCACTTCGGAGGCAAGGAAAGGCTCTATGTGGAAGTCCTTCGCGAAGCGCATCGGCGCCTGACCAATTCAGACGACCTCAAGGTCATCGTGGAGGACAAGGGGCCGCCGGAGGAAAACCTCAACCGGTTTTTTTCAAGGCTTCTCCATTCGATGCTCGGATCTTCTCCGGCATCCTGGTTCGCACGCCTCATTGCGCGGGAAATGACCGCCCCCACCAGGGCGCTGGAGGAGGTGGTGGAGATCCAAATCCGTCCCATGTCCCTCCTGCTTCGAAAGCTCATTGCCCGGCTGATGGACCTTCCGGCGGACCACCCGGCGGTTGTCCGTGGAACGATGAGCACCGTGGCGCAGTTTCTCTTTCTTTTTCAAAACAGGCGCATCATACAAATGGTCCTGCCGGACCTGGATCTCGGACCGGCCGGCATCGATGAAATGGCAAGGCATGTACTGCGATTCACATCAGGTGGACTGAAAGCCGTTGCGGGCGATGTCGAAAAGACGTAAAGATCGATCAGAATGGAAATCGAATGGAGAGCTTCGTCGAAAAATCATCATAGACATCCTCGTAAACACGATCGATATATCTGCCGCGGGCAACCTTCAAGCCGATATTCGATTCCGGCAGCAGGTCGTATTCGGGTCTCCAGTTGATCTCGAACGCTGTATTGACTGTCATATCGTCCTGATATTGGTCCGTTCCCCTCGTCTCCGAATACGCTCCCCAGAAGGAGAGATCGACCGAATCGAACAGTTCGCTGTAAGAGATAGAAAGGGATGCGGAGGGGGTTTCAGTCCGCTCCCCATGCAAAAGGTAACGAAAATCCCCATAGCTCAGGGCCGGCGTAATCGTAATATGCCAAACGGGCCGGATATTGGCCCGGATTTCATGCCAGAAAATCTCGTCCTGCTCCTCCGGATGCATCGAGTTGCGCCCCGGGGAATAAGTCGAAGAAAGAGTGACGTCGAATGCGCTTCCCGCGAAATAATAGAGAGAGCCGCTGAAGGAATCCTCGATTCGCCCCCTGGGTTTCAATCCTTCCGGCTCGAGGATGCTTTCCGACCGGTTTTTTGCATAAGAGAGTGAAAAGAAAAGGGGGATTTCGGGGGTTTTGAAGCTGATCCGGGTTCCTCCGGAAGAGTCCAGCATCTGAAACCGTTCGGGATCTTCCGCGACGTTATCCCAGGATCTCGAATAGAATCCCCTGACTTTGAAAAGCCCGACCTTTTTTGCGGCCCAGAAATCGACTCTTTCCTGATCGGACCTTAAATGATTCTTTATCTTTAATATTCTCTGGTATCTGGCCGGATCCTTGAAATCATCATCGACATGGCGGAATGCAGTGCCGAATGAAAAACTGTTCAATTCCTGGGTCAACTTGATCTCGCCCAGTCTTCGTGTCGCTTCGTACCTTTCGTATTGCCATGGACTCGATGAAAAATAGGGCAGATGCGCTTCTTTTTTAACGAGGCGCAATTTCGGATCGAATCCGGGTGAGAAAGAAAAATTGTCCTCGTACCTCCAGATCGAGCTGTCGACTCCGTCGCTTTCGATGACGATCTCCCCCAGGTACCCCTTCAACCGGGAAAAATCGCCCGGATCGACGACATTCGTATCCGCGGATTCCTCCTGCGCTTCCCAATCCGATACTTCTTCGGAATGGGAGCGTGCCTCTTCGGCTGGAATGAATTTTTCTGAAAGCTCAGAGGCTTGAGAGACGACAACAGGTGCGAAAACAGGTGCAAAGAATGAAAATTGAATCCAGAAACAGAGTAAAACGAACCGATTCGACAAAATCCCCCTCTCTTCTTGCAGGTTTTAGCCTTCGAAAAGCTGTGGGGGTTTTAGCTATCTTGGATTTAAAAATTTGTCAACTGTGAATGCAGGATATGAATGAACGACCCCGCCGCAAGCGGCGGAGAATCAACCCCGGGCGGCGCGTTCTTGCATTTCGTGTGTTTCGTGTGTTTCGTGGTTAAAGCAGCCCGATTTTGCGGCAGATTTCACCCAAAACGCTTTCCGCCTCGAAATATTGCTTCGCAATCTCGAAGGCGGCGGCCGAATGAGCGGCATAATCACAGGCAACCTCTTCGATCGCAGAAAGTGCCTCATCCCGATTGAGGAATGAAAAAAGACCTTTTCCCGTAGGTAATGAATTGCCGAAGCCGGTGTCCTGAACGATCACCGGACGTCCGGCGGCAAGATAGCAGACGCTTCGGTCGCTGAACCAGCCGCTGCGGGATTTTACATACTGCTCTTTTGCGGCGGAAAACTCCCCCAGAGACGACCTGATGTATTTACGGTAGGACTCCGGGTCATCCAGCGACGAAGAGGCAACGGTCCGCCATCCGTGCTCTTCGAGCATGTTTCTATCGTTTTGAAGGATTCCGCCGACGGCCAACTCCAGCGGAATTTTCGATTCAGCCGGCAGTTCTATGAATCGAAGAAATTCCAGATGTTTGCTCCAGTGCCAGGTTTCCCCCTGCCAGACGGTG
>QZKK01000115.1 GCA_003599475.1 Desulfobacteraceae bacterium | reverse complement strand
AGGCCGGTCGGTCCCGAAAACAGGCGCCGTTGCGCCGGATCATGTGATAGAGCGTAAAATCGTGGGGTCTCATCCGCTGTCTTCTCCGGGCCCCCCGCAGCGTTGCCGGCAACACGCGACGTTTCCGGCCGGCACGCTGCAGGGGATCCAATCAGAAGGAGTTGTTTCTATTTTTCAGGGGAAAACCGCTTTAAACGAGCTGACCTTGGAAACTTGATCGGCGCTGAACAGCGCTGAACCCTCTTTTACCTGAATCGGCACCTCATAACTCGGCATCTTGGTCCACCATTTCTCAAGGGCGGCCCAGGCATTCGTATCTTTTTCCTTGAGCTTGAATCCGCTGGTAACCATCAGGCTGAGCAGCGACTGCTGCACGTCGAAATGCGCGTGAACACGGACCTGGTTGGTCTTGCCTGGGGGGATCCATTGTGCCGCGTCGGTGCTGACGGTATTCAGGTCGAAATCCTCAAACGCTACCGTGAATTTCAGGTTTTCCAGCTTGATCGCAAAGTCATTGGGATTCTGAACGTTGAAGGTAAAAGCCAGGTCCAGCGGCGCGCCCACGGCATCCGGAGTTCCCTTGGTGGGCTGGACGGTTTTGGCAAAATACCAGTAGCCGAATGCATGGGCGACCTCCATGGAATCCAGGGTCACCACCGGATTTTTAAAATTCTGGTCGGTCGCCTTGGTCGTCATCCCCGCGCAGCCGATCAAACCTGTGCCGACAAGAAGCATACATAAACCAAAGTAAAGAATTTTTCTTCGCATTTTTTTCTCCCTTACCTTTAAGGGTTAGGATAGCCATCGCTTTCTGCGCTTGTAATGTTTCACATCCCGAAAATTTTTTCGTCTCCCGAAATCGGTCATCCCCAGATAGAAATCCTTTATGTCCGGGTTCTGTCTGAGCTTTTTTGCCGTATCGTCCATCACAACACGTCCGTTTTCCAGAACATACGCATAGGGGGCCACGTTAAGGGCCAGCTTTGCATTCTGTTCCACCAGCAGGATCGAAATCTTTTCCTCTTCGTTCAATCGGGTGATGATGTTGAAGATCTCATGGATCAGGAGCGGCGCAAGTCCCATGGACGGTTCATCCAGGAGAATCAGCTTGGGGCTGGTCATCAGCGCCCGTCCGACCACCGTCATCTGCTGCTCACCCCCGCTGATAAATCCGGCGGTTTCATTGCGTTTCTCCTTCAGGCGCGGGAAATAGCCATATACCATCTCCAGCCCTTCCTTGATGGACTGCCCGTGCTTTTTCATGTGGGCGCCCACCTTCAGATTCTGCTCGACGGTCAGATGCTCGAACACCCGGCGTCCCTCGATGACCTGCACGATCCCCAGCTTGGCGATCTTTTCAGCGGCCATCTTATCGATGCGCTGGCCCATGAACTCGATGGAGCCGTCCGTAACCTCGCCGTCTTCGTGTTTTAAAAGCCCGGAGACGGCTTTCAGGATGGTGCTCTTGCCCGCACCGTTGGCGCCGAGCAGCGCAACAATGCCGCCCTGCGGAACCTCGATGGAGACCCCTTTGATCACCAGAATGACCTCGTGGTACTTGACCTCGATGTTATTTATTTTCAAAATCGATTCTTGGTTTGACAAGGCAGTGAGACCTTTCGGGTTGTTTTTCTTTACCAGCCGATCCATTCCTTGGCCCACTTCTCGGGCCAGCGCGTTTTCAAATCGACCGCCTTCAACAGCTTGATATTGCCGTCGGCGATCGTATAGATCGGCACCTTGCCGGCTACACGATGATCCGTAGCGGTATAGGTCAACGGCGGCACGTTCAGGCCGATGTCATAATTCTGCATGGTTTCAAAGCCTTTTTTCAGGATGTTTTCCCCGCTCAGCCCGCCGGATTTATCCGCCCGTTTCAGGGCTTCCCACAAGGCCAGCGTGTTTGCCCATCCCTGAATCGTCCGAACCAGGCGTTTTTCCTTGGGCACGCCCGGGTTGTACTTCTTCCCGTATTCCATGACCTTATCCATCATCGGAACATTTTCACCATAAAAGGCGCAAATGGCCGCTCCCATGACCTTTTCCGAGGCTTTACCGGCCAGCTTGGGCAGGTTTTCATCAAACCCCCAGTTGTTCACGATATGATCGGCGCCCAGTCCCAGGGCATAGGCGTCGCGAACCGTGGCCGCAACCGACATGGTGGTATTGCCGTGCCAGACCAGATCCGGTTTGAAATCCTTCATGGCAAGAATCTGGCTCTTGGTGTCGATGGCGAACAGCGACACATCCTGATCCGCGCCGATGTCGAATCCCAGAATCGTAGCCTGATCTTTTATGGCCTTGATCGGCGCGCTGCAGTAGGGAGATGCGAACATGTAGGAACAGACAAATCGCGGTTTTCGTTTACCGAAATCCTTGTGCTTCGGCCATTTTTCATCAAACCAGGCCGTAATGGCGGCCCGGGCGTTGGTGGAATAATCGGTTGCCGCGAAAAGATTGTAAGGAGTTTTTTTGGGATCGGTCAGATGCCCGGAATAGGAGGCAGACACGTAAGGCATCTTGTCCTTGGTGACGGTGGGTGACAGCGCTTCGGTATCCCCGGTCCCCCAGCCCAGAACAGCCACTGTCCCCAGCCGCTTGAAGAGCTTATACTTCGTAAGAGCTTCGGGTACCCGGTACCCATAATCAAACTGATACAGCTTGATCTGTTTGCCGTTGATACCGCCGTTGTCATTCACGTAGTGAATGGCTTCGGCAATGCCCAAGGCATAGTCCTTGCCGACGTCGGAGGTCGCTCCGGTCATGTCGTTGAGCGCCCCCACCTTAACCTCCTCGGCCCCGGCGGATGCTGAAAAACCGGCGGCGAGGACAACCGCGAAAACCAACACGAACATTTTCGACCACATATTTCCTAGATTCATTGCTATCCCCTTTCGTTTGAAAGTAGGCCTTTAAGGTTGTTTCCCGATACCTGAATTGTGTTATCACCTCCTTTTGCTAATACGAGAACGGCCACAGGTTAAAATAATTCTTGATCTGCCACCAGCGGTAAGCGATACCATAAGGCTCGAAGATCATGAAGGCGCAGATGGCCAGGCCGAAAGCGGCCTCCTTGATGAACAAGAAATCCATCAACAGCTTGGGATATGTATCTGCCAGCGGCATAATCCCCAGTTGCAGCAGTTCCATCACCACAACCATGAAAATGGAACCGAAGATAGTGCCGTGGATCGAACCCGCTCCGCCGATGAGAATCACCCCGACCAGCCACAGGGACAAGAACCAGGGAAAATGCTCAGGGCTGATGGCTGCCAGGTTGCTGATCCAGAAGGCCCCGGCAATGCCGCCGATAAAGCCTGCCACAAAGAAAGCCAGGAGCTTATAACTGATAATGTCGATCCCCATCACTTTTGCGGATATGTCATTGTCCCGGATGGCCACCCATGCCCGGCCGGCCCTTGAGCGCAGCAAGTTGACCACGATGCCGACGCACAGGATCACCAGTACGAGCATCATGTAATAGACCTTCAGATCGCTGTCGATGACCCAGGGGCCGACCTTGATCGTCCCCGGAGGCAGAGAAAAGGCCTGCCCGCGGCCTCCGATCTGGCTGACGTATTGGGTGATGATAAAATCGACGATGATGAATTGCGCCGCCATGGAAGTCAAAATCAGATAAAAACCCTTGACTCTGGCCGAAGGAAGACCGAACAGAGCACAGGAGATGCCGGCCAGCACGGCCGCGGCGATGATGCTGACGGGGTATGCCAGCCCCCACTGAATCAGCAGTTGCGGCCAGGGAAATTCCAGAATCAGGAGCGTACTGGTATAAGCGCCCACTGCGATAAAGGCGGCGTGACCCAGGGTGATCTGGCCGCAGAAGCCGATCAGCAACTGCACGCCCAAGGCACCCAGAATGGTGTATCCCACCTGATTGCACACGCTCAGCCAATAGGAATCCGCTACAAAGGGAATACCGAAAAACAGCACCAGAAACATCAGGATCATCTTTGCCTTGATAAACCTTGTCTGCCACCAGCCATGATCCTGTGCGTAAGTTTGATGATAGACGCCGCAGGGAAGAAACGTTGTTGACATCTTTAGAGCTCCTAACGTCGCGTTATGGGTTGCGCGTTACGAGTTACGGGTCACATGTTGCGTGTTATGAGTTTCGGGTTGCGCGTTACCCCGCCGAGGTGGGGTTGGCTCCTGATTTTACCCGCAACTCGCAACCCGCAACCCGTCAAACTCTCTCGATCCTTTCCCAGCCCCACAGCCCAAAAGGCTTGAAAAGCAGAAAAACGGCCATAAAGGCAAACGGTGCGATTTCTTTGACTCCTCCCGGGAAATATCTGTCCAGGTAAGCGCCGCAGAAATTCTGCAGAATGCCGATGATGATGCCTCCGACGATCGCACCGGGAATGGAGTTCAAGCCTCCCAGGACAACCACCGGAAGGACCAATAACCCCAGGTATCCCACGGAGATATTGAGCCCGTTGATGTTACCCAGCAGCGTGCCTCCGACTCCGGCGGCCATAAACGCGATGGCCCAGGCGGCGGCATACACGAAACGGGCGCTGACTCCAAGCGATAGGGCGGCCATCTCGTCATCGGCGGTTGCCTGCATGGCCAGTCCCCAACGCGTGTACTTAAAAAAACTTACAAAAACACCCAGGAGAATAAGCGCTGCCACGAAGCTCCAAAGATACACCTGCCCGATCACCAGGGAACCGATCCGGATCGGTTCGATCGAAAATACCGGCGGGTCAAACACCCGCGTATCGGTTCCCCACAAAAACTCGACGGTACCCTTGAAAAAAAAGGAGAGCCCCACCGTGACCATGATTACGGTCAGGACCGGTTCCCCAATGAGCTTGTCCAGAAAGATGCGTTCGGTCAGGATGCCTAAGACAAGGCCGATGATCAGCGAGAAGAAAAGCGCCAGCAGAAAAGGCATCCCCATGGAATAAAAAGTAAGGGATACATAGGCGCCCATCAGGGTCATCTCTCCCATGGCCAGATTCAAAACGCCCGAACATTTATATATCAGGACCCAGCCAAGCGCGACCAGCGCATAAATCCCGCCGACCATGATTCCGGTTGTCAATGTCATGAAAAACAGTTCCATTCCAGCCTCTCCTTGAACCCTGCCCTTGCGGCTGCAGGTAAAACCATCGCCCGTGGAATCCCATCTGGTCTTCCATCAACTAGTCTTCCACAGAATTTATGGCCAGATCGGTCGTAATGTGCGATTGCCGACCGTCTTCATACTTGATTGTGGTATCGATATGCACCCGGGTGCTGTTGTCGGAATAGAGCGCATCGACGATGTCCTTGTAGCGGTTTTCGACAAAGGATCGCCGCAGTTTGCGGGTGCGGGTGAGCTCATCGTCATCCGGATCTAATTCCTTATATAGGTTTGTAAACTTTCGGATCCGGGCTGCTGCCGGCAGGTCCCTGTTGGCGGTTCGAATCTGTTCTTCGACCAGGCGGTACACCTCCGGCTTTTGCGACAGCTCCATGTAGCTGGTGTAATTGATCTTTCTCTCATCAGCCCACTTGCCCACCACCGAATAGTCAATGCACAGGACCGCTGCGATATAATCCCGTTTGTTGCCGATTACCCAGGAGTCCTTGATATAGGGGCTGAATTTCAGCCGGGTCTCCAGATACTGCGGGGAAAACGGCCTGCCGTCTTTGAGGGTGAAAACGTCTTTGGTTCGGTCAAAGACAACCAGGTGCCCGTCTTCGTCGATGAAACCCTTGTCGTCGGAATGGAGCCAGCCGTCCTTGAGCGCCTTTGCGGTGGCTCCCGGGTCCTTGTAGTATCCCAGAAAAACGGACGGGCTCTTGGTGAGGATCTCTCCATCTTCGGCGATGCGGATCTCGGTTCCGATGATCGGATGCCCGACGGTGTCGAATTTGATGTCGCCGCTGCGATGGACCACGGAGATGCCGGCCACTTCCGTCTGCCCGTATATCTGCTTCAGATTGACCCCAAGGGCGTGGAAAAAGCGGAAATGATCCGGCCCCATGGCGGCCCCGCCGGTGTAGGCATTACGAACCCGGGACAGTCCGAGGTGGTCTTTGATCTTTTTCTGCACGGTGATGTAAGCCAGCTGCTCCAGAAATTTCCAATACCATGGGATCGGTTTTTTCTTGAATTTCAGGTCGGCCGCCCGGTAGCCGACCCAGGTTGAAAGCCCATAGCATTTGCGCTTGATCCAGGAGGCATCCAGGTACTTGACCTGTACAGAACGGGTCATCTGTTCATACATGCGCGGCGGCGCAAACATTACATGGGGACCGATCTCCCGGATGTTTTCCTTTGCGGTTTCCGGATCTTCCGGAAAATTGATGGTGTACCCCACCTGCAGCCCACAGGAAATCGACATCATCTGCTCGCCGATCCAGGCGAACGGAAGATACGACACATAATCGTCGGTTTCCTTGCAGGGGTCCACATCCATCAGGTGCTTTCCCATGGTCAGCATGTTGTGATGGGACAGCAGGACCCCTTTGGGGACCGAGGTCGTGCCGGAAGTATAGAACAGAAGGGCCACTTCATCGCCGTGACCCTTCTCGATCCGCTCTTTGAAAAGATTCGGGCTTTCCTGGTCGAGCGCCTTTCCGAGCGCAACTACCTCCTTGAGGCTGATGAGGTAGTCCTGATCGTAATTGCGCATGCCTTTGGGATCGTCCCAGATGATCTTTTGCAGCTTGAAGCATTCGCGGAAAATGGAGATCGCCTTGTCGACTTCCTCCTGTCCTTCTGCGAATAGAAATTTCGTATCGGAATGATCCACGATGTAACGCACCTCGTCGATCAGGCAGTCCTGAAACAGCCAGACGCCGACGCCTCGGGCACATAGCGCCGCCATTTCCGCCCACAAACCCTCGGGACGATTGTCACCGATCATGGCGACCTTGTCCCCTTCTTGAAGACCCAGACTGATAAGCCCCAGTGCCAGGTATTTCACATTCTCCAGATAATCCTGCCAGGTGATCGGACGCCAGATTCCGAACTCTTTTTCCCGCATGGCAACCCGATCCTTGCCATGCAAAGTGGCCTTTTTATAAAAAAGCTTGGGGATGGTAAGATCTCTGGAGACCTCGGTTGCGGACAAATCGGTTTTAACGTCGGGTCGCATACAAATCCTCTTCACCCAGGTAAGCCTTGATGACCTCAGGGTGGCTCTGAACTTCCCGGGGGGTGCCGTCCAGGATCATGTTGCCGAAATTGAGCACAAACACCCGGTGCGACAGATCCATCACCACGCCCATGTCGTGTTCTACGAGCAGGCAGGTCACTTTCCAGCGCGGCTCTTCATTCACATCCAGGATGAACCGAGCCATATCCTCTACCTCTTCCAGATTCAGGCCGGCCAACGGTTCATCCAGGATGAGGAGTTCGGGCTCAAGCGCGAGCGCCCGGCCGAGCTCAACCCGTTTTTGCAGCCCGTAGGGGAGCCGGCCGACCGGTTGATGCCGGATCTGCTCGATTTCGAGCAGGTCGATGATTTCTTCTTCAATAAACCTTCTGTGTTCGATTTCTTCCTTTGCGGTTTTGCCGAAGTACAGGGCGCCGCTGACAATCCCGGATCGATAATGGATGTGCCGGCCTAGCCGGATGTTGTCAAGAACCGTCATCCCTCCGAAGACCTCGACTTTCTGAAAGGTCCTGGCGATTCCCAATCGGGCGCGTTCGTGCGGTTTCAGATGATTGATCTTTTTCCCTTTGTAATGGATACTTCCCCGTTGGGGATGGTAGAGCCCGCTGACGCAATTCATCATGACGGTTTTGCCGGCTCCGTTGGGTCCGATAACCGAATGAATCTCCCCTTTTCCGATTTTGAGACTGACGCCGGCCAGCGCGGAAATCTTCCCGAAGGCGATATGGACATCTTCAAGCTCCAGCAAGGCTTCTTCCGGGCGGCTGCCGGATGCATGACTGTCGGGTGTAGTTAAAGCCATCGATTCGGTATTTCTCCTGTTTCCTTATCCTTTGTTCCGAGAATGCAAACCAGCCTGCAAACGAATAAACCCCACCTCCCCCATTTGGTGGAGCCGTTTGCACTGCATAACTTTGACTTCATAAAGGTTTGAAAAGGCATGCGGAAAAGAATTCCCCTATCCACAGCCGATTTATAGCTGTTGCTGCGAATTGTCAAATGAATTCTAAGGCGTTGGATGAAGGCATGATCTTTGCAGTCATTCTTTTATTTGCAGGTTCTTTATTTACAGGCCCGATCTCCCTTGCAAACAGGGAAAAATCGTTGCGGCATCTTTTAAAGCGAAAAAAAAACGCACCGGCGGGAAATATGTACGTTGCCAATTCGGGTAATTTTTAATACAGTAGTCATGATATGGCTTTCATTTCAAAGCAGGTGAGAATCGTAAACGATCTGGGTGTCCACGCAAGGGCAGCAGGTATGATTTCGAAGGCGGCACAGAATGCTTCGGCCGGTGTACGGATGATAAAAGACGGGCTGGCTGTCGATGCATCCAGCCTTCTCGATATCTTGACTCTTGAATGCGCGAAGGATTCGACGGTTTCAATCGAAATCGAGGATCCAAAAGACCTGGAAATACTTGAACGGATCGAAAAGATGATCGCAGGCGGTTTCGGAGAAGCTTCGTAGATGTCGGAAAAGATGCCGAAAGAAACAATTTTTAAGGGAATCGGTGCTTCACCCGGAGTATGCATCGGAAAGGCGTATCTCGTCGACAATGGAGTAAGGGAAGTCGTCCAGCAGTACATTATCGAACCGGGTGATCTGGATGCCGAGATCACACGCTTCAAGCTGGCGGTCAAGGAGGTGACCGACGAGCTGCATTCAATCATTTTGAACACGCCGGAAGCTTTCCGCGAGCATGCCTATATTCTGGAGACGCATCTGGTTTTGTTGAAAGACAAAATGCTCTATGGACAAACCATCGAAACCATCAAAAGCGAGCGGGTAAACGCGGAGTGGGCGCTCAAACAAGTCGTTCTCAGGATCAAAAGCACGTTTCAGGATATCTCCGACCCTTACATCAAGGCGCGTTCAGAAGACATCGACCAGGTATCCGAACGCATCATCCGAACCCTTACCGGGGCTGAATCCGTAAACATCTCGGAGATCAATGATCGGGTTGTGCTGGTGGCCCATGATCTCTCTCCTGCGGAAACCAGCCAGATCCAAGTGCGCCGGATCATGGGCTTCATCACGGACAGAGGCGGAAAGACCTCGCATACGGGAATCATCGCAAGGACGCTGGCCATTCCCGTCGTGATGGGTCTCGGGCATGTCACTCAAGCCGTAAAAAATGACGATCTCATCATCGTGGACGGGAGTGCCGGAATCGTCATCGTTCACCCCTCCGAAAAAACGCTGATCGAGTACGAAGAGCGCAAAGGCCAGTACGAAGCCTATCATGCCGCCATGACCCGGTACAGCTATCTGCCCGCAGAAACCGTTGACGGCGTCCGCCTTGTGGTCATGGGAAACATCGAGCTTCCCGAGGAGGTGGTCTCGGTGATCGATCACGGCGGTGACGGCATCGGGCTCTACAGAACCGAATTCCAGTACCTGAATCGCTCCGATTTCCCGAGCGAGGCCGAGCTGTTCGATAAGTACAGGGATGTCGTCGAGGTGATGGCGCCGAAACCGGTGACCATCCGCACCCTGGACATCAACGGGGATAAGGCGCTGGCATTCGGAAACGGCAACCACGAGGAAAATCCCGCACTCGGGCTGCGCGCCATCCGCTACTGCCTGAAACGCCCCGATGTATTCAGAACCCAGCTCAGGGCGATCCTGAGAGCTGCCGCCTACGGAAAGGTCCGGATGATGTTTCCGATGATTTCGGATTGCGACGAGGTTGCGGCGGCAAAGGAACTGGTGGATGAGGCCGCCGCTTCATTGGAGAAGGAAGGTCTCGCATACAAGAGGGATATTGAAATCGGCATCCTGATCGAAGTCCCCTCGGCAGTGATCATGGCCGATGTAATGGCCGGAATGGTGGACTTTTTCAGCATCGGCACCAACGATCTGATCCAGTATGCACTGGCGATCGATAGAGGCAACAAGGAGGTCGCCCATCTGTATCGTCCCCTCCACCCTGCGGTCCTTCGGATGTTGAAGCAGATCGCCGATGTGGGCAGGGACAAGGGGATTCGGGTGGCGATGTGCGGGGAGATGGCCGGAGATCCGTTCCATATTCCGATTCTGCTCGGCCTGGGTTTCAATGAGTTGAGCATGAACCCCCAGTCGGTTCCTCTGGTTAAAAACATCATCCGATCGCTCCGTTTTTCCGATACCCGGCAACTGATCGGAGATGTGCTCAAACAGACGAGTGCCAAGGCTGTGGCCGACATGCTTCAGGAGGCTTACGGCTCCATGTTTTCAGACAAGCTGTACGCGGCATAGGGGCTCAAAGATCGAAGCTGAAAGCTCAAAGCCTTAAAGTGAAGAAAGAATGACGATCTCGTAAAAAGTCGAGAATTTGCTTATGCCGTCATTCCGGCGAAAGCCGGAATCTAGTATTTTCAATAGCTTCTGGACTCCGGCTTTCGCCGGAGTGACGGCTTTTAGGACTTTTTACGAGTTCATCAAGATTGAATCTTAGAATAGCGGGTGCCGGTAAAAAAATGGCGGAAGGCAAACAGAACAGAGTCGTTGCGGAAAACCGTAAGGCGCGGTTCGATTTCGAGATCGAGGACCGGTTCGAAGCCGGTATGGTGCTCAAAGGGACCGAAGTGAAATCGCTGAGAAACGGCCGGGCCAATCTTCAGGATTCCTACGCAAAAATCGACCGCGGCGAAATTTTCGTCTATCAGATGCACATCAGTCCGTACCCCTTTGCCAGCTATGACAATCATGATCCCCTTCGTCCCCGGAAGCTTCTGCTCCACAAGCAGGAGATCAAACGACTCTACGGAAAAGTAAACGAAAAAGGGTATACGCTGATTCCGTTGAAACTCTATTTCAAAAACGGCAAAGCCAAGATGTCGCTGGCCCTGGCGACGGGAAAACGGAAATACGACAAGCGGGAAGCCATCCGTCGCCGGGATGAACAGCGGATGATGGAGCGAACCCGAAAAGATTATACCGGCAGATATTGAGCCGGCTCTTCACAGGAAGAACTTTCCGCCGCCCCCCGAATTGCAGACAGGAGAACGTCGGTATCCCCGTCTTTCGTGCAATAGGCCGATGCCCCGGCTTCCATCATTTCGGCGGCTCGATCATTCTCGCAATACATCGATAGGCAGATGATCCGGATATGGGGAGATTCCGAATGAATGATCCGGGTCGCTTCCAAGCCGTTCATGACCGGCATGTTGATGTCCATCAGGATTACGTCCGGCTTCCACTCGCGGGACATGCGGACCGCGGTTTCCCCGTCCGATGCCTCGCCGACGATCTCGATATCGGAATGTAAATTGAGCATGGCCGAAAGCCCCCCGCGGACGATGGTGTGGTCGTCTGCAAGAAGGACCCGGACCTTGTCTCCGGATTTTTTGACGATGCGGTGTCCCGCGACATTGCTTTCGATCCGTTTTTCCCCTTTATTCCTTGCTAATTCAAGCGGAACAACCAGCGAGAAAGATGCCCCCATGCCGGGTGCGCTTTTGACCTGCATACTTCCACCGAGCAACGTCAGCCGCTCGCGAATGCTGAAAAGACCGAATCCGGCGCCGGATTCGGTCTTTTCCCAGACGGTATCGGGATCGAACCCTTCCCCCTGATCGATTACCGTCATGCGGAGCCTGTTTTCTTCATCTCTGGATATATCGAGGCTTGCGGATTTTACACCGGCATGTTTCACCACATTGAACAGCAGTTCGCGGATGGATTGGAAAAGAAGGACGGTGATGTCCTCCCGTTCCGGGTCCATGCCGGGGGCTGTTTGCAGTCTAACCGCAAGGCCGTGGTTTTCATGCATCCACCGGACAAGCCATTCCAGCGCGGCGGAAAGGCTCCCGCGCTGCAGAAAGGGAGGAGAGAGTTCGGCTGTCAAGGATCGCGACGCCTGGATCGATTGGGTGATGAGGTTCAGGATATTTTCGGCAGTCTGCTTCTGTTCCGCCCCGATGTGGCCGGATAAAACTTCGCAGTTGATTTTGGCTGCAACGAGAAGCTGCTGCAGATGGTCATGTAAGATTTCGGCCAGCCGCCTCCGTTCCCGCTGCTCTGAAAGCGTCAGCTCCGAGGACAACTTGGCCAGCAGCTTGTTGCTGCGCTCAAGCTCTTTCACATAGCGCCGCATTTTTCTTTCCGCAGCCTTTTGCGCCGTGACATCGATTCCGATACCGACATAAGAGCCGTCTGCGAGGCGGATATTAAACCAAGAGGTCTCGATTTCCCTTCCATCCTTGACAATCATCCGGATCTCTTTCCATCGTGCAGGCGCCTCCATCATGAATTCGATCACCTCTTTCCGGTACAGAGGATCCGGGAAGCATCTTTCCATGATGCTTGCATTCTTTATTTCCGGGCCGCCAATTCCGATTGTTTCACGGGCTGTCCGATTGAAAAAGAGAATATCCTCGGCATTATAGAAGGAAATCATCACCGGGATGTTGTCCACGATCTTCTGCAGAAGCTCTTTTTGCTTCTCAAGATCGGCGGTACGTTCCATTACCCTCGATTCGAGTTCTTCTTTGGTTTTTCGAAGCTCCTCTTCCGACCGCTTGCGATCGGTGATATCCAGGTTGATGCCGGCCCAGTTTTTTATCCTTCCATTCTTGTCCCTTACCGGTAGACCGCGGCTGAGAATGGTATGGATCTTTCCATGACGATCGAAAATCCTGTGCTCGTGGTCCCAGGGCGCTCCGGTCTGAATACAATGCAGCCACTTTCGCATCATCGGCCCGACATCCTCCGTGACCAGTCGTTTGGTCCATCCAAAACCGCTTTGCTCCTCCAGGCTCATATCGAGCAGTTCGAGAAAGGATGGGCTTACATATTCAGCGCGGCCTTCTTTGTCGGCAAGCCAGACGCCGTAGGAAAGAATCTCCCCCATGATTCGGTAGCGTCCTTCCGATTCCGCGAGGGCTTCTATTTTCAAATTGAGCTCATGCGACATGAAATCCAGGGCATGGGCAAGGTTGAGAAGCTCACTGGATCCTTCGACAACCATAGAGGCGTTCAATTCCCCTTTACCCAGGTCCAACGCACGGCTTTGCAGACGCTTCAGCGGATTCGAAATGGAATTGGCGATTCGAACAAACGCCAGCACGGAAACGAAAACAACGATTGAGAAAAGCAGCGCATGGCGTCCCAACTGAGCAAATACAGGAGCAAGCGCCTGATCCTCCAATCGGCTCACTCCCACCGCCCATCCGAACGATCGGATCGGAGCGAAAGCGAAAATAAGCTTCTTTCGGTTCTCATCGTCAAGAGTCGTTCCCGTAATCTCGTTTCCTGCCAGTGCTTCTTTTACTGAAGGAATCCGGTTGAGAAGGTCTCGGCGGTCCCAGGTCCAATACACCTCCGGATTGCGGATTACGACGCGTCCTCTGCCGTCGACGATAATGATCGAGCCTCCCCCGAGCCGCTCGATGGAAAAAACCGTCTCGAGATTGCCTGCCAGCACGGTGAAAACCACAACACCCGAAAGGGTTTCCTTGGGGCCTCGAATCGCTCGGCTGATCGTGAATATCGGAAAACTGGTCTGTTCGGAGATGCTCAGATCGCTTACCGACCAGTCGCGTCCGGATGCGATTTCACGGAAAAAAGCCCGATCGGAAACATCGATTCCCGCAGCCAGAGTGTCGCTTGAAACGATTATCCTGCCTGCGGGGCTGATCCAGGATAAATTGAGCAAAAACGGATAAGTCGCTTGGGTTCTCTTGAGCAGCCAATAGATGTCCTCGGACGCGAGTGAATCCAAAGAGCTCAGCGCCAGACCGATCGCCAGCTCCTGGTTGAGGATGGCATCAACCAGCAGATGGAAGGTCTCCGCCACAGTCCTGGCCATCTCCAGATTCGCATTCAGCTGCACACGTCGATGCGTCTCGAGCCGGTCTCGATAGATGATCACCTGGACGATCAGGATGGGGACGAGAATCGCAAGAAGCAGCAGGGCCAGTCTTCTCCGAATCGTTGAAAAGAATCCAAAAACGGAATTCTTTAGAGGAAATTTCCTCCGTCTTTCATTCATACCATGAAGAATCGATATAATTTTTTTTGAAAAATAAGGTGTAAAGAGAATTGATAATGGTCACTATAACCGACTTCGCAAAAAAATTCAAACGTCGAGTGCCGGACCCCGCACCCAAATTCGTTACCGGGGAAAAGATTCTTATTGTTTGGCTGTGCCGGATTGTCCGATGGGGCAGGATCGAATACACATCCCGCACACTCTCACCCCGGTCACTTTATTTTCAAGCCAGTTCCGATAGTCCATGCATTTCTTCACATCGAAGCGCATGTCCCGCGGCTCCTCCGGATGAAACACGCGACCGGTAAACGCTTTCGGCGGGCATGCATCCACGCACGCGCTGCAGGCGCCGCACCCGTTTCGAAGAGGGGCACCCGTTTCCAAAGGAGCGTCGGTCAAAACGGTGACCCAGCGAACCCGGGGGCCGGCCTTGGGGGTGATCAGGAGACAACTCGGTCCGATCCAGCCCAACCCCGACAGGTGGGCGGCGAGCTTATGCGAAAAAAGGCCTAGCGCCTTATCCTTGTACAGGGTATCCGAAGCGGGAACCAGAAGGGTCTTATAACCGTTTTGATCCAAAAGGGTGCTGATGCGCAGTGCAATCCGATCCAATGATCGGTTGACGGTATAGTACAGGTAATCGTAGGTCTTGGCGATAGCGATCTCCTTATGATCGGCCAGTCGATCGACAACGGCATCGTGAAGCGTAATTCCAATGGAAATTGCACGGGGAAAATCTGACAGAAATTCTCCCCCCTGGGTGGTGATGAAATCCCTGGCGGGACCGAGATCCGCCGCACCGAAAAGACGCGCCCCCATGTCTCGCGCTTTTTCTTCCGACTGTTTCTGAAGCACATCCATTTCCGCTCTCCCTGATCGCTCCACGTATGCCGAGCCGAAAACCTGTAAGCCAGCACAGTTCTGAACCTTGAACCTTTGACCCCCCTGAACGCTTGCTGTATGAGAGGTCGATGAGAAAAGAATTCGATGAGAAAAAAATAGCTGAGATGGATGCAAAGAGCAAGAGGAAATCACCGGAATCCTGCCGCCTTCCGGTCGAATTTGCTTTCAAGCTCCGATCCCGTGCGCCACCGTTTGTGGAAAACACGGCAACCCGCGATAAAGTTATTGACCGGTTATGAAACGAAAAATATGATACTGAAAAATAGCAACCGTTCACCGGTCTCCCGCTTGCGGCGGGATTGAAAGGTTTAAAGGTTGGTCGACTTGACCAAGGAGGCGATATGCCGGCAGAGATGACCCCTCGAGAGCGTGCGATGACCGCGTTGAACCTGGAGGAGCCGGATCGGGTTCCCTTAGACCTTGGACAGGCCGCGGGCGATGCGATTACCATAACCGCCTATAAGAACCTGATCAGGCACCTCGGTTTTCCGGAACGTCCTATCCGGGTTCTGAGCAAACTGGGTCAGACCGCCCTCGTCGATGAAGACGTGCTCAAGCGGTTTCGTATCGATTTCAGGCGCATCGATCTCGGCGCTCCGGTTCATTGGAGAGACGAGCCGGTCGGCGAAAACAGCTACCGGGATGAATGGGGGGTAATCCGCACCCGCCCCAAGGGGGGGTTTTATTACGATCTCACCGGATCGCCCCTTGCCTGTGACGACTCCTTATCGGCGATCGATCGCCATAAATGGCCGGATCCGGAAGACCCGGGAAGATATCGCGGACTAAAAGAAAAGACCAAGGTCCTGCATGAAGATACCGACTATGCGGTGATCCTTCAGGTCAACTGCGCCTTTTTTCTCAGATGCGCCGAACTGAGGGGGTGGGAGAATTTCTACATGGATCTGGCGGCCAATCCTGAATTTGCGTCTGCATTAATGGAACGGTATCTCGACATCCGGCTGCGCATGGCCGAAAGGGCCCTTGAAGAAGTGGGGGAAAATATCGATATCGTCATGGTGAGCAGCGATGACCTCGGCATGATCGATCGGACCATCGTCTCTCCCAAGATGTATCGTAAACTGATCAAGCCGCTTCAAAAGAAAACCTTCGAATTCTTCAAATCGAAAACCCCGGCCAAACGGTTCTACCACTGTGACGGTGCGGTTTACCCCCTGATCGAGGATTTCATTGAGATCGGCGTAGAAGCATTGAATCCGATACAAGTCTCCGCCGCCGGCATGGGAGATACCCGGAGATTGAAAGCGGACTTCGGTGGGAGGCTCGCATTCTGGGGAGCCATCGACACCCGCGAGGTGCTCCCGCATGGATCTCCTGAGGATGTGCGGGAAGAAGTCCGTCACCGGTTTAGCGATCTGGGGCCCGGAGGCGGATACGTGGTCTGTTCGGTCCACAACATCCAGCCGGAAGTGCCGCCCGAAAACGTGGCGGCCATGTTCGACTCGGCATATGAGATCGGCCGCTATTCCCGGCCTTCCTCATGACTTCAGGCGATCCGCGGGTGCTCCGGGGAAACCCGGTCTACTGCATCACGACCAGTCCTTTCTCGATCGCATAAGCAGTCAATGCGGAGCCGCTGTGCAGATCCAGCTTTTGCATGATGTTGGCTCTGTGCTTCTCTACGGTCTTGACACTGATGCACAGGTAATCGGCGATCTCCTTGTTTCGGTACCCTTCGCCGACAAGCTTCAAGACCTCCTTTTCGCGCTGGGTCAGCGTATCCCATGAGGATCTCTCCTTGATCCTTTTTTTGGTCTCAAGGTATCCTTCCAGTACTTTTTCCGAGACTTCGGGGCTTACGTAAGTTTTACCGGACAAGACGGAGCGAATCGCCATCAGAAGTTCATTTTGGCTTGAAGATTTCAAGCAGTATCCATTTGCACCGGATCTGAATGCTTCCAGGACATACTCCTCGTCTTTATGCATCGTCAGTGCCACAATCTTTGTTTCCGGATTCTGCCGCTTGACCTCCTTGATGACCGACAGCCCGTCCATGCGGGGCATGCTCAAGTCGAGGAGTGCGATATCCGGGGATAAACCTTGCAGGCCGCGGATGGCCTCCAGCCCGTCTGCAGCTTCTCCGACGACTTCCAAATCGTCGTTTTCGTTCAGAAGAGTCTTCAATCCCTGCCTGAGGATGGTATGATCTTCTGCAATAAAGACACTTTTCTTGTCTCGCATCATTATATCCCTTCTTTGGTTGACCAATAAATCGCCGATAAGACGTGAACACCTATGGTGGATTAAGCCGTTTGAAAGTTGAACAGCCTCGACGGAGCCGGATAGGTTGCGAATCAAGCCGGTCACCGATCGCCTAGACACTCGAATCGATCTTCTTCATCACGAGCCATCGATTCGGCCCGATTTTCCCCCTGCCCGTAATATGTTTGAAGACATCATTGCCGATTCAATGGAGGTCGCATAAGCAATTAAGCGCCGATAAATAGATTTCTGCAATCGGGGAAACAATGAATTCTTCTAAGATATTTCTTAGAAAAGGCGCCTTACAAGAAAAAGACTGCCTCTGAACGGCAACCGACCCGTTCGAATCAAACCTTAATCCTTGATTTTATGTTCCCGTTAAGCTAACTGAGGCCAGCGTCTTGGTCGCTCCAGTTGGAGGGAGTCTAAAATATCATGAGAAAAAACAAAATCATCCTGTCGATCGTTTGTCTTTTTATTTTCTCCGGATGTGGCTCGACGATAGGAACGGTTGAAAAAAAAGAGCATTTCCCGGCTAAGGCAGCGGATGAAGACCCGCAAAAAGTTCAATTGAAAGCGGAAGATGTCGAAAAGAGCCGGGTGGAAAAAAAAGAGGATGCACGACCCTTGGATGGCATCGCAGAGGAGACGCTGGACGCAGGCAATGCCTATCTGCCGAAAGAAGGAGATACGGTTTTTGTAAATTATCGTACACATATTGTACGATCCATACCATTGCGGTCGAATCCATCCGGAGACGGCAAAATTCTGAAGGTCTTTTGCATCGGGTCCGAATTTATGGTTTTGGCCCTTCAGGATCGTTGGCTGCACGTAAAGGGAGTCGATGAGGATTTTACGGGATGGGTCCAGGCAAACTGGGTCACTAACGATCGCACCGTTAAAATCGACGCCGAAAAGAGGCGAAAGGAGCATGCACCCGAGATCGCCCGGCTTGAAGCGATCGTAAAGCCGATTCCTCAATCAGACTGGATGGAAAATTTGCGGCTCTACAAAAAACTTTCGGCTCTCGATCCGTGTAATTCCTATTATCAGCGCAAAGTCGATTTCTATGAAAAATCCGGCCGCAGCGCAAATAAACGGAAAAGAAAGTGAAACGTGGCGGCCGCAGGGGTACCGATCCATTGGACGAGACATACGGCAAAATGAGAACACCTGGTGATCAGACAGACTTAAACGAGTTGATCGCCATTTTGGCGGATGTGGGCCAAGGCGGCATCTGGCGGCCGATTTATGATCCGCGGGGACGCCTGCTGGCCCATGGCATCGGGGACCCTGAGGACGGCCTTGGCGATGAGCTGCCCGGTGAGCTTTTTGCAGGCAAGCGGGTCATCGATATCGGGTGCAATTTCGGCGCATTCAGCTTCTACGCCGCTCGCAGGGGGGCTGCCCATGTGCTTGGGGTCGACATCGATGCGCGTATCATTCGCGGATGCCGAATTCTCAAGGGGCTTTTCGGGCTGAAGAATGTGGATTTCCTGGAAGAAGACCTGACGCGTCTCAACTGTAGCCGGCCATACGACCTAGGCATGATGATCGATTTCATCGGTAAATTTACCGTTCGCAGCGGCTTTTTGCGAAGCTGCCTCGATGTCATGGAAGCGCTTTCGAAAGAGCAAATGCTGCTTTCCCTGCGGCCGGTTTACGTTATCGACAAACACCTGGGCGGCAGTCGGAGCAGATTGCTGGATTATTATCCGGCTCAATTCGTTCTCGCCCGTCATTTTCTATCCCTGGACTATGTCCGGCACCGGTTCGGTGAGCGGTGGGACATGCAGGTGATAACAAACGGCAGCGATGGTTTCGATGAGAAAAAACAAACGGTTCTGTTTGTGCGCCGTTAAGCGTATCCGGTCTGCTACGGCAGATGTGATGAAGCGTCAGTTCCGAGTCTTTCTCAGATCGCGGCTTGTTTTGGCCAGATCGATGAGAAGCGTTTCCATCTCTTTTTTGTACTCCCCTGCGGCAATCCCCGATTTGCGGCTTCTGAGCAGGAAAACGGCTCTTTCGAGCGCATGCACCCGATGGATCAGCTCGATTGCCGCCGGCGCTTCCGGTCCGGACGGCGAAGCGCTTTTCGGTGTAACGTCCAGATAAGCGATCTGGGCCAGGCTGCCGTCGTTTTTGGTGGGATCCGGCTCCGGGCTCAGCAATGCATCTCCGTTATCGTCGAGTGTGGAGTGCTCGGATGGAATGCGGTTGTTGTCCGTATACCATTTTTCTAAACGCATTCTTGCGTATTGAAAGGCTTCCCACATGGATACCCGCATGTTTTTATCCCGGTCCGCTCTACGGTTCTCAAAGGCTTCGATCAAATACTGAGCAAAGAAGGTGTCGTATTTTTCGGCGCGGGATCGGGTGGCGGACAGGATCACGCGCCCAGGTGCGGAAAGTGCCGCGCAGAAGGGGTAACTCGCGCTGGTGGTGTTGACAACGACGATATCCTGCCGTGAAAAGACTTCAAGCAGCTTCCCGAACGCCTCCCCGGTGATATCCGGACCCTCGATATTGAATTTGGCTCCGTCCTCATTGCTGGTGCCGTGCCCGATCAGGATAAAGAGAATCTGATCTCCCGGTTTTGCGGCGCCGGCAAGACGATCGATGGCTTCGACGATCGTCTCTTTTTTGCAAGCCCCCGAAACCCTCGATTCCGCAGGGTCTCCCGCGCCGAGCAGCAGGGTGATGCGTTCCGGCCGGTAACCGTACGAACCGGTGAGAACATCATGGAGTCGAAGCGACCACTCGCGGAATCGCTTCGCGTGCTTTTCCTCTGCAGCAGTGCCGGTCAACATCACCACATGCTTTTCAGTATCCGGCTGCGGGAGGAAATAGTCCCGCTGCCCGGCTGCCGAAGGGCGGACAGCCGATAAAAGCACGATCAGGCAGCCTGCCGTCAGATATTTCCGGGCGGATATGCTCATGACATCCCTTTTTGCCGCCGCATGTACCATTCCAGACCCAAAATCAGAATCAGGAAAACCAGAACCGCCGGAATATTCCAGAGATCCTGTTCGTTTTTGACGGTAATGATTTTCTGCAGCGCTGTCGCATCCTCTGTGATCCGCATTGCATCGTCGACGGTATAAAACCTGCCGCCGCCTGCAGCAGCGATGCGCTTCAATTGGGCGGCATCCATGGCGGCATTGTGATATTCCACATGCGGCCGGGTCACCAGAAACCTTAAGGTCTCGGAAGCTTCCCCTGCAGCCGTTTCAGATGAGATATCGGCTTCAAAGACACCTTCCTTTTGGACGGTAAAGACGCCGGTCAGGATGCCTTCTTTTTCCCCTGATCGTATCAGCCGGATATCGCGCCGGATGCCGTCCGGTTCCGTTATTTTCAACGATACCGTTGCATCGTCTATGGCGTTGAAGGCTTTGTCGAACACCTGAATCTGAGCGATGACATCTTCGCCGGGACTGTATGCGGTCCGATCCAGGCGCAGCTCGATCCGGTCTTGAGAAGATTGGGCCAGCCAGCGGAGAATCTGCCGCCAAAATCGCTCGTGCGAGGTGTCGTCGTAAGGCATGAGCATCTGCCAGCGCCAGGTGCTGGCTGTGGCAACGGCCATGGTCCGCCCCCGGCCGTAGCGCTGATAGGCGATGACCGGAAGAGGCTCGTTTTGAAATCGGAGCCTCGGATGAACGGCCAGCACGGTGGCGCCGGCCTTTCGCCTGCCGGTGGCATTGACGCCCTGAAGGGCCGGCATCTTCTCCCACCATTCGCGGTTCAAATCTCCGAGCGGCCCCATGCGAAGCAGCGGATCCTGCTCACCGTCTCCCGTCAGATGCAGATGAAACTTTTCACCGGTCGGATTGTTCCCCTTGCCGGCTCCCCCCCGGAGTTGTGCAGGAAGCTCTGTTTCAGGCACCAGTGTGACCGGTAAAAGATCCGCAATGGGGGTTTCGATATACGCTTCGTCGAAGGCGGTGGATCCTCCGATCATCAGAAACCCGCCGCCCCTTCTGGAGACAAACTCCCGGACGAGAGCCAGTTGTTCGGCGGTGAAAAAGTGCTGGGGAATATCCCCGAAAACAATCGCATGATATTTGAAAAGGTCCTCTTCACGGCTCGGAAACCCTGCTTTCAGCTCTTCCGCAGATGCGATTCCCTGCCTTAAAAACTTCTGGGGCCCGGTTTGCAGATAGCTTGCCAGGCGCAGGGTCTTGTCCGCTTCGACTGCCCGCCGGATGTATTTGTATTCGTTTCGCGGATGCCCCTCGATGTAGAGAATGTGAAGCCGCTTCGGTGTGTTGTCCACAAGAAAGGACCATCGGTTGTTCTCCGTTACGATTTCATCGGCGAGCTCCGGGATTCTTGCGGTATAAACCAGCGGCCCCTCCTTTTCCGGCGCAAGCTCCAATGTAAATCGCTGTGTCTGATCCGCGTTTTCGAGCAATATGCGCTTCGAGGCAGTGATTTTTTCACCTTCCTCGATTCGAAGGTCGACCTCTCGCTTCTGGTAGCCTCGGCTTCGCACCGTGACATTCACCTCGACGATTGCATCTTCCAGAATCGTCTTTGCGGTGCTCACATCTACGATTTCGATGTCTTTTTCGACATCTTCGCGCCCGACACCCACCGTAAACACCGGAAAGCCCATCTGGCCGGCTGCACGAACCGGATCCTCGGCGCCATTGTCGGCACCATCGGTGATGAGGAGAAGGCCTGAGGGAGACATGCCGCCCAGCTCAGCCCCGACCTGCATCATGCTCTGGTAAAGGCGGCTTCTGGAACCTGAAGCCGACAGGTTTTCGATCCCTGTAAGCGGTGCAGCGTCTTTGTCGAAACGAAACATCTTCAATTCGAAATTCTTTTGCAGCCGGCCGATCAAGCCGCCTTTGCCGTAAAGCAGCTCCGCTGCAGCATCCCTCCTGGAACGACCTCCTTCCGCATCCCGTATCGCCATGCTCCGGGAGTCATCCACCATAATCGCAAGGTAGGTCTTCTGCGGCACCGGAACGGAATGGATCACAAGCGGCTGAAGCAGGCAGAGGAAAAGCAGCACCAATGCAGCGGACTTCAAGGAAACCAGCAGCAGTTTCAGCGGGCGGGATACCGCGACGGTGGTCCGCCGGTAGAGGAACCAGACCCCGCCTACGATCAGTGCAATAATTCCAACGATCACCCAGGCCGAAAGATCTGTACCCAGGGAAAAATCTCCCCGGGCAAGCTGTGTCAGATTCGCCATCGATTCAAATTCCAAAAAGAGGAAGTCCCACGCACAAAGACAAAATTCCTTGACCAACAAATCTAAAATCTAAAATCTAAAATTCTAAAATCTAAAATTCTAACTAGCTTTGTTCCCCGGATACCTTCGAAAGTTTCCTGTAGTATTCTTCGATGAGCTGCCGGTAATCCCCGGGAAGCTCCCCCTCTTGGCTCAGGAAAAGATTTTTCCGGGACTTGAGGGCTTCCGCCTGGGCAAGGAGCGTCGATTCCAGCTCCCGGACGTCTTTAAGAAGCTTTCTCCAGAGATCCGGCTGGCTCAGGAAATCCTCGATTTCCTTTCGCGTCAATTCCCGATGGATGGACCGGGCGTCGGCATGCCAGGAATCTCCCCTTCCCCCGAATTGAAGCATTCCATCGGCATATTCCCGGATA
>QZKK01000016.1 GCA_003599475.1 Desulfobacteraceae bacterium | reverse complement strand
ATCTAGAGATGGATGAAATCAATTCTTCGATGGAGCAGGTCGATGTGGCGATTGTCATCGGTGCAAATGACGTCGTGAACCCTCTGGCACGTACCAACCCGACCAGTCCCATCGCCGGAATGCCGATCATAAACGTCGATAAGGCCCGCTCGGTGATCGTAGTCAAGCGGAGCCTGAGCCCGGGGTTTGCCGGTGTACCGAATCCTCTATTTGCTGCAGACAATACGTTGATGTTTTACGGAGACGGCAGAAAAAATATACTTGACCTTATCGCTGTAATGAAGCAGACTTAAAGACTAAAAATCGGCGGTAGGCTGCTTTTCAGTAATTTCTTTCGGAGAGATTTGCACCATGAAGAGAGACAAGAACCTGAGTGCTTTCCTGGGGGAGGATACCGAGATCGAGGGCAACCTGAAATTCCATGGCACATTGCGCATCGACGGGCGTTTCAAGGGTGAAATCACGGCCATCGGATCGCTGATCGTCGGAGAAAGCGGATTCATCGAAGCCGACATTCACGCCACAAACGTGCTGAGCAGCGGAGAAATTCGAGGAGCGGTCAGTGCCGACGAGGTCATCGAAGTCCTCGAACCCGGAAAGATTTTCGGCAATATCGAAGCCCCCAATATCGTCATTCACCCCGGGGTTGTTTTCGAGGGGAACTGCTGGACCCATGCCCCCAAAAAGCGGGTGGGCGATGACCAGGTGGTGGTGATTCGGGAAGCGAAGATCGAAAAAAAGATGCTGACCGAGTGAAGCGGCCGGAATCCTTTCCGGCCGCAGCGTGTTTTCAGCGTGCCCCTTCCGCAGGAGTTCTCAGCAGCAAAAAGATGGATAAAACGGCTGCAGTCGTAAAAAAAACCCCCATGATGTAGAAAACCGTAGTCAATCCAAATCGATCGGCAATATACCCGGATACGGCCGCCGCCGTCGAACCCACTCCGAACGTGAGAAAAAAATGAATGCCGAATCCCATCCCGCGCCGGTTTGCAGGCAGATACCGGGTAAGAAGGTAGTTCTGTGTGGGTTGAGTCGAGAAGTAGAAGAAGGCATAGACGACTGCAGAAATCACAAGCAGGACTCCGCTGCTCTTTGCCATCATGAATACGAAAACCGCACCGATGACCAGAGCGCCGGCATAGATTCCCTCCGGCCGGTACCGATCCGTCAGATGCCCGGCGATATATTGCCCGAATCCGCCGAACATCAGCGCAAACGTGGCAAAAGTCCCCCCGATGGCCACAGCGTCCATCTTGAACCCACCGGTCGTAACCTGTTCCGCCATATAAGCCGGTAAAAAGGTCATGATCCCCTTGTAAGTGATACCGAGCATCACCGCCGTGGCATAGAACATGATCAGGGTGGGGTAGGGGATCCGATCGGAGACACCCGGTTTCGTTTTAAAACCGTTTGCGCCTGCAGTGGAGATGCCGGATTCCTTGAGGCGAAAGCCCCACCATCCTAAGCCCAATCCAATCAAACCGTAGAGGATATGCGGGGTCTTCCAGCCGAAGGCTGATCCCAGAGAAGCCGAAAGAAGAGGCGCCATGGCCACCCCGAAGCTTCCGACGATTCCGTTTAATGCAAATGCTTTCCCCTTTTCCTGAAACTTGAATGCGATCAATGTATTTGCGGCCGGATGATAAAGGCTGCAAAACACACCGGCCACCGTCATGACAACGGCATAGGAGAGGAGGGAGTCGATTGGAAAGATACAGGTAAACAACACTCCTGAACCGAAAAGATAGATCAGGATCAACCGCTTCGGTCCGAAGCGGTCTGAGAGATATCCTGCAGGCAAAGCGCCCAGTCCGAATCCGTATGAAAAAAGAGTGACCGCCAGCCCCAGGTGGAAGTAGTCCGTACCGAATTCAAGCAGAAGAAGAGGGATCAGGGGAGGTAAAACACCTTCGAACAGGTGCACGAGGTTGTGTGAGGCGGCCAGCAGGCCCAGGGTCTTTTTTTCTTCCGAATTCATCCGATCTTATCCGGTTCTGATTTATCGGTGATTGCTTCCGGGGACTACATACCGCCAACCGGTGGAAAAGACAATACAAGTCGGGGAACCCCGTGCCATCTTGCCGGATGCACTGAGAATCGCTGCTATTTGAGGCGGCAGAATTGACAGAGGTTCGTGTTCGGCGTAGAGAATTAATCAAGGGCTCTGCCCGATGATTCGCTCTTCTCGATTTCGTGTACCATCCCATGGAATTATTCTGAATCCTTCGCAGGGTGCGGTTTGGTTGAGGCGCTCTTCAACAATAAACCCATAGTGATGAAAAGGAAAACGATCATGGACCCGAAAGTCATCGAACTGTACCGCGCATATCTTGAAGATGCATTGGATCGCCGCGAATTCATCCGGAAATTGGCCGTACTTGCCGGGAGCACCGCTGCTGCCTGCACGCTCCTTTCTTTGCTGGAAGGAGGACAGGCCCAAGCTGCAATCGTTCCCAAGGACGATTCCCGCCTGCATACGGAATATGTTCAATATCCGGGTGCAACGGGACAGATTCGCGCGTATCTCGCCAGGCATAGGGAAGAAAAAAAACTCCCTGGCGTGGTCGTCATCCACGAAAACAGGGGACTCAACGACCATATCGAAGATGTCGCGAGGCGGACCGTTCTGGAGGGGTTCTTATCCCTTGCCCCCGATGCCCTGACCGCTGCCGGCGGAACCCCCGAAGATCCGGACAAAGCGCGGACGCTCATCGGTCAACTGGATCAACCGTCTACCGTAAAGAACTTTACGGCCGCGGTTCAGTATCTGAAGACGCATCCCATGTCTTCGGGAAAAGTCGGTGTGGTCGGATTCTGCTGGGGAGGGGCGATGGCAAACCAGGTGGCCGTGAACTCTCCGGATCTGGCGGCCGCGGTCCCTTACTACGGCAGACAGCCGAAGCCGGAAGAGGTTTCAAAAATCGAGGCACCGCTGCTTCTGCATTACGCCGGCGAGGACGAGGGGATCAACAAGGGGATTCCTGCCTTCGAGGAAGCGCTCAAGAAGGCAAATGTGGAATACAAGGTATATATGTACGAGGGGGCCAAGCACGCGTTCAACAACGACCAGAATGCCGAACGGTACGACAAGGAAGCGGCTCGGCTCGCCTGGCAGCGAACGATCTCCTTTCTGAAGGAAAAACTGAAACCGTAGCCGCCCTCAAGGCATGCAGCACTTTTTGTATTTCTTCCCGCTGCCGCACGGGCAGGGGGCGTTGCGCCCCGGGTTCGGGTTAGCCGAACCCGGGGCCGGAGGTCCGGGCGACCGGCGGGAGGGGGGTGCCTGCCTCCGGGCCAGAGCAGCCAGATGCAGGACAAACGGCCTGCAGTGGGTGAAGAAGCGTCTGTATGCGGAGCAAAGGAAGTTCAGCCCGGCTTCGCCTTCCGGTGTGTGAAGGATGCGGTCCTTCGGGCAGCCTCCGTTGCATTGGTCGAGGACGTCGCACTCCCGGCATCCTCTGGGCAGAGCCTCCTGTTTGGCCAGGCCGAAAGCCCTCTGGGTTTTCGATTCAAGGAGCTCGACCAGCGGTTTTTGCCCGATGTTCCCGATCCGATGCTCCGGGTCGACGAAATGGTCGCACGAATAGAAGTCCCCATTTCGCTCGATGACCGGTATGTCCCCGCAGGTTCTTCGAAAGACGCACAACGAGTGCTCCCTTCCGAAGGCGGTTCTTGCGGCCTCCTCGAAGATTTGCACTTCGATGCGGCCGACATCGCCCCCGACCCATTCATCGAAGATTGTGCAGAGGAACGATCCGAAGTCTTCGGCTCGAACCGTGCGGGAGGTAACGCCGCCCTCGGCGCCTGCCTGCAGCTCCACCAGCGGCAGAAAACCGAGGTATTTTGCCCCGATCCGTTTGAAGAACCGATAGATTGATCCAGGGTGCCGGACGTTTTCGGCATTGATCACACAGAGGATGTCGTGGTGGATTCGGTGTTCTCGGAGCAGTTCGTATCCCCGCATCGCCAGTCTGTGGCTGGGGTCTCCATTCCTGTTCAACCGGTATCGGTCGTGCATCTCCGCGGGGCCGTCAATGCTGATTCCCACCGAAAAGCGTTCGGCCGCCAGAAACCGGCACCAGCTCTCGTCGAGCAGCGTGCCGTTTGTCTGCATACCGTTTGTGATGCGGCGGCCGGGGGGGCAGTGTTTCCGCTGCAGTGAAACGATTTTTCGAAAGTAGTCGAGCCCCAGTACGGTCGGTTCTCCGCCATGCCAGGAGAAGTTGATCGTCCGACCCGGAAAGGCGTCGATGTGTTGAACGATGTAGGCCTCCAGGATGTCTTCGGGCATCCGGAGGGGTTCGGTCCCCTCCGGAGCGCTCTTTTTCACGTAGTAGCAGTATCGGCAGTCGAGATTGCACAAGGCGCCCGCCGGCTTTGCAAATACCTGGAACTCGCGGGATGCTCTGCTCACTTCCGTTTCGCCCCGATCAAGGAAAATTCAGTCTGTCGAATCCATCCTGCAGATCCGCGATCAGATCGTCTACATCTTCCAGGCCGATGTGGAACCTGAGCATATAGCCCTTTTCGGACCACGGGATCTCGGTTCGTATCTTTTCTGGATTTGCCGGCATCACGAGGCTCTCATAACCGCCCCAACTGGCGCCAATTTTAAAGTAGCGGTATTGATCCAACATCCGCGCGATCGCCTCTTCCGAATCCGTGCGAAGGATGACCCCGAACAGGCTGCATGCGCCGGTAAAATCCCTTTTCCAAAGCAGATGGCCCGGGTCCTCGGGAAGGGGGGGATACAGCACCCTCTTGACCTCCGGGCGATTTTGCATCCATCGGGTAACTGCCAGGGCCGATTCCTGCTGCCGATGGAGCCTGGCCCCCATGGAGCGCAAGCCCCTGAGGGCCAGGTAGCAGTCTTCCGGTCCGGCAATATCGCCGAAGCCCATGGTGGCATCCTTGATTTTACGAAAGAGATCTTCGGTTTTCGCCGTAATGATGCCGATGACAAGATCCGAATGCCCTGCGATGTATTTGGTTCCGGCCTGGATGGATACATCCACCCCATGTTCGAACGGTTTGAAGAAAAGCGGCGTCCCCCAGGTGTTGTCCATCAGGACCAGCACACCCCGCTTGTGGGCGGCCGCGGAAATTGCCGGGATGTCCTGAACTTCAAACGTGAGCGACCCCGGGGATTCGGTAAAAACCAGCCGGGTCTCAGGCCGGATCGAATCTGCGATGCGGCCGCCGATCGATGGATCGTAGTAGGTGGTTTGAACACCGAAGCGCTTCAGAACGGAGTCGCAGAACTGCCGGGTCGGGCTGTAAACGGAATCGACCATGAGAACGTGGTCTCCCTGCTTTACAAATGCCGTAATGGCAAGGGTTACAGCGGCCAGCCCGGAAGAGGTCACCGCAGCCCCACAGCCGCCTTCCAGTTCGGCGACCGTATCCGCGAGGGCATAGGTCGTGGGCAGACCATACGCCCCGTAGCGGATTTTACGGTATTTCGCATCCCCCTCGTATCGCCGCTTAAATTGCTCCAGGGTGGGATAAAGGATGGTCGAAGCGCGGTATACGGGCGGATTTACGATGCCCTGATGCTGCGCTGGATTTCTTCCGGAATGGACCATTCGGGTTTCGTCTTTCATTCAACCTCCATTTATTGTTGTCGTTATCGTAAAAAGTCGATCATTTGCTTCTATCGTCATTGTCTCTTTTTTCAAACTTCAGCGCATGCCCGCTCGCCTGATCCTGCTTCTAAAACACTCGAAGCCGAATTTCAACTCCCATTTCAGAAGAAGGATAAATGAAGAGTCTTTATGGATAACCACGCGATCAGTTATCGACAGCCCGCAGAGTTTCCGGGAAGTAAAATCGGAAAAATGATTATTACTGCTTGACATCTAGCAAAAACAGATCTTAGATATAGATTACTTCTATGGGATTTCCGATTCGCTGGTATCGACCGTGAATAACGGCTGCAGGCGGGATTGAACCCCCGAATGGCTATATCAAGGGATAATCGGAAACAATTTCATTTGGGAGGAACGGGATGGCAAAACAGAAGGGGAAGAGCGTAAGCTTCGATGCAATGGTGAAATTTTTTATGCAGCATTACGGGATTCCTACCAAAAAAGATGTCGATCGAATGGTCGAAAGGCTTGACCGACTTGAAAATCTGCTTAGATCCAATTTAGCCGCCCCTGTGAGTCGCAGAGCTTCCGGAAGGCCGAAAGCCGGTGCAGAGAATGGAGAAAGATCAACCAAGACCGCAACCGATGCCGTGCTGGACGTAATCAAATCAAAGAATGGGATCGGATTCGCGGACATCCAGTCGGAAACCGGCTTTGAAGAAAAAAAACTTCGAAATATCATTTTCAGACTCAACAAACTGAAGAAAATAAGACGTTTGAATCGAGGCATGTATGAGGCCGTATGATTCTTGCGCAAGACCCGAAATGCACGATTGACTTCGATGCGTCCCGACGGTTCGCGTTTACCATTGCATGCCGCCTCATTTTCTGTTATAAAGCAATAAATTTAAATGCAATATGAGCAAATGGGGGTGGAATCTTTTTCGCTTTCGGGGTTCGGCATCTGATCGAACTCGTCCATATCCGAAAAATTCTCTGCCTTGCACCCCAATCCTTCAAATAAGGGAGTCGCTTCGAAATGGCTGTAGGAAATATTAAATGGTATGACGAGAAGAAGGGCTATGGATTCATCGAATCAGAAGAACACGGTGATATTTTCTTTCACAGCTCCAATATTGAAAATCACGGCTTTTTCGGGCTTCAAAAATCAGATCGGGTAAGCTTTGAGATCATAGAAACCCAAAAGGGGAAGAAGGCCGATAGAGTCAAACCCATCTGACCGAAAGGTTCTCTCATCGAATTGCCGGATTCAAGTTTTGAGGAAATCGATAGACTGTGGTATATGGATAGAATCGTTGGTTAAACGGGCTTTCGTCAAGTGACGTTATTAAATTTTATGGAAGGGAGCAGCATGAATATCTACGTCGGCAATTTGTCGTACCAGGTCACCGAGGAGGATCTGAAGAAGGCTTTCGAACCATTCGGTCAGGTCGATTCAGTCAACATCATAAAGGACAAGTTCAGCGGCCAGTCCAAAGGATTTGGTTTCGTTGAAATGCCCTCCCTTGGGGAAGCTCAAGCTGCAATCAGCGAGCTGAACGGAAAGGACCTCAAAGGCAGAACGCTAAACGTAAATGAGGCTCGGCCCCGAACGGAAGGCGGCGGAGGCCGGCGCGGCGGCGGCGGTGGCGGCGGCAGGAGAGAAGGCTTTGGAGGAAAACGGCCTTCTGGAGGAAGAGAAGGCGGCGGCAATTATTAGAATTAGAAAGTGAAACCGAACCTCACTCCTTGCCGATCCACCCGGAGGTTCGGTTTCACCCATTAATTCGGCATGCTTCACTTTGCTGCCCGGTCGGCGGCGAACCTATTCAGCCAGATCGAGGATGGTTCTCAGCAGGACGCGGCATCCGTACGCCGCTTGATCCGGTTCGATCCATTCATCCGGGCAGTGGCTCTTTCCGTTTTTGCATGGAATAAAAATCATCCCCGAAGGGACGTAAGGCGCGAAGCTCTGGGTGTCGTGGCCGGCTCCGCTCTGTATGCGCATGTGCGAAACGCCTTCGGATTCGGCTGCGCGGATGACGGCATCGATGAGGGGCTCGGAAAGCGCAACGCTGTTTTTTTCGTAGATGGTCCTGACCGAAACATTCCTCTGCGCCGCGGCCCACGACTTGAGTCTCTCCCGAACGGCCACCATGTCCGAAGCGTTCATGGATCGAACTTCCACGATAAACGTACATACACCTGGAATGACGTTTGTTGCACCCGGCTCAAGCGTCACTTGACCGATGGTGCCGACCATCTCCCCGTTTGTCTCCCTCACCCATTGCGGCAGCATCGTAAAGACGGGGGCTGCTTTTACCAGGGCATCGTCTCGCAGGTGCATGGGGGTCGTGCCGGCGTGACCCGCTTCCCCACGCACGGTAACGATATAACGGTATATGCCCACGATGCCTGTAACCGCACCGATTGCAATCCCCTCCGATTCGAGGCGGCTGCCCTGTTCGATATGCAGTTCCAGCATCCCTGCAAAGATCTTCGGGTCTCTGACCGCTTCCCCGATCCTGGCCGGATCTTTTCCCACTTTCTCCATCCCATCGGCAAACGTCAAACCGCCTTTTGCCTTGGAGACGAAGATTTCATCCGGTTTAAGCTGCCCGATCATGGCCCGGCTGCCTACGGTTCCCGCATTGTAAGCGGCCTCTTCGTCGCTGAAATCGATGATCTCGATGTCCCATGGAAGCTCGATTTCGTTTTCCCGGATCACACGGGCGCATTCGAGTGCGGCCCCCACCCCGAGAGCGCCATCGAACATTCCGCCCTGAGGGACCGTATCGAGGTGAGACCCTATCACCAGGATTTTTTGCGAGCGTGGAGTACGGGTTTTCAAGGTTCCGATTACATTGGCGGCTGCATCCACCCGAACCTCGAGCCCGGCAGCGCTCATCCGCTTCGTCAGCCAGTCTCTTGCCGCAATGTCGGCATCCGACAGCGCGGGACGATTCACGCCGTGGCCTTGCTGAAATCCGATTTTTCCGACCGTCATCAGATCGGACCACAGGCGGTCTCGATCGATCGCCACATTGCCTTTTACCATTTTCGAGTCTTTCATCTTCATGCTCCGTTTGGGGATGAATTGTCCATATCCGATTTCGACGAAAACATCGATCGACTCCGAAACACGTCACTCCGGCCCCCATGGAGTTCGGAATAAACTGCAGCCGGAGCGCAGTTCTGAACCTCTGAATCCCGCCTGCAAGCGGGAAACCTTTGAACCCCTGAGCGCTTCGGCGAAGCACCCTCCGTACTTTATACCAGGGGTCGATGAGGGCTTCAATCCCTTCCCCCAGCCCCAAGATTCTCCTTGCTTTCGAGTTGGAAATATCAGATTTTTACGTCCATATGAAGGGCATCGGATATCGAATCCAAACGATCTATTGGGGATGGTACGTCGTGCTGGGGGCGTTCTTGATCCTGGTACTCACCTACGGCGTCCGGTACTCTTTCGGTGTCTTCGTCCGGCCTATGTTTATCGAATACGGCTGGCCCATGTCGGTCATTTCGCTTGCCGCATCGATAAACGTCCTGACTTATGCGGTTTTCGGCGTATTTTGCGGCCGCCTGGTCGACAATATCGCTCCCAAATGGCTGATGACGGCCGGTTCCATCGTCACGGCCCTCGGCTTCTACTGCCTCATCCACGCCGAGACTCCGCTGGGAATCTATCTGTCTTACGGCTTTCTATGCGGCATCGGAAGCGCCTGCAATGGGGCCGTTGTCGGCAGCGCGGCGGTAGGGAAATGGTTCATCAGAAAACGGGGCATGGCGATGGGGTTTACCACCATGGGAATCGGGGTCGGCACGATGGTAATGAACCCGGTTGCCGCTTACATCGTAGCCCATTTCGACTGGCGGACCGGGTTCATTTTTTTCGGAGCCCTGATCTTTGTCTTCGGTATCCTCATCTCACAGTTGCTGATGGGAAAGAATGCTCCCGAAGATATCGGGCTCCGGCCCGATGGGGATGCAGCTCCGCCGGGGCACGCGGCTTCCGGGGCGATTCCCCTGCGGAAGAAGAATTCACTCAAACCGGTAATGAAGGATTTTCGTTTCTGGCTGCTTGCGATCTGCAACGGACTGGCCGTAGTCACGGTGATGATGACCTTTGTCCATCAGGTCGCCTATGCCATCAGTCAAAACATCGGCAGAGTCGAGGCTGCCGCCGCTCTCGGCATCGTAGGCCTGAGCAGCAGCTGCGGGAAGTTCATCTTCGGGTGGCTCTGCGACAGGCTTACCGACGCCAAGTATGCGGCGTCACTTGGATTTCTCATGATGGCCCTTGGAATGCTTTTCCTGTTGAAGGCGGATGCGGTATATCGACTCTACCTTTCCTCCATGGTTTACGGGTTTGGATACGGATCGATGTCGCCGGTGATGCCCTACCTGATTTCGAACCGCTTCGGACGTCATATTCTGGGAACCGCCTTCGGTGCGCTGGTCTTTTTCGTTGCCGGGATCGGCGGCAGCATCGGTCCGGCGCTAGGCGGTTGGATTTTCGATCGTACAGGTTCCTATTCCAGTGCCTGGGCATTCAACGCCGTGGTGCTGGCGGTCGTATCCGTCCTGATTCTGTTTCTAAAGCCGGCAAAGAAGCTGCAGACTTAAGAGTCCCTGTCGAAGGACATTCGGGGACTCGAATTCCCCCTTACGAAAGCCCCGCCCATCCTTCTCCCCGCATCGATTTCAACGATTCAAGCAATGCGGAGACAGTCTTTTCGATATCTTCTTCGGTGTGAACGGCGGACAGGACAAAGAGCCTGCCTCCCAGTGTCGATACTCCCCGCTGCAGAAGATGAAGGCAGAGTCTCTCTTTGGCCGGGGCCATCCCCATGATGTTTTCGACACTTTTCGTCGGGGGAAGGGTTTCGTCTTCCGGTTCCCGATCGAGCGGTCCCAAATAGACATGAGTGATGCTTCTTCCGTAGAGCAAAGCGTTGAACCCCTTCTTGCGGAGGAGAGGATTGGCTTTTTCCCGCAGGCTCGCCGCCATACGGTTGGCGGCGCGCTGCGGCTCTCCGGATTTGACGAGGGTCAGACAGGCGATTGCCGCGGCACAGGTCATCGGGTTGGCGTTCCATGTGCCCGAGTGCTTGACCTGTTTTCCCGGGGGAGAATCCGCACTGAAAGGCTGCAGGATGTCGGCTCTTCCGACGAGCACTCCGCCGGGAAGTCCGCCGGAAACGATTTTTCCGAAACTGGTGAGGTCCGGCTTGACGCCCGCAATCGCCTGGTATCCTCCAGGATCGTCCCGGAAACCCGTAACCACCTCATCGAGGTGCCAGATCGTGCCGTATTTGCGGGCAAGGGCAGGGAGGGCGCGGACGAAATCTTTATCGAGTGGCACCTGCCCCGCCATGTGCGCCCCTCCGCCTTCGGTCATCAGGAGTGCATAGGTGTGGGTGGCAAGCTCCCGCTCCGCCTTCTCAAGATCGTAGGGGATCAAGGTGACATCCTCTGCGATGACACCGGGGGAAGTCGGCGGGAGGACCACCGGATCGGCCCATCCATGAAAGTTTTCCACGAACCGCAGGACTTTCCTTCGACCTGTGAAGATGCGGGCCAGGCGGATGGCCATGAGGTTTGCCTCCTGGCCGCAGGAAAAAAACTCTACGCGCTCGGCCGAGGGTACCATCTCCTTGATCAAGGACGCCCATTCCAGTTCCAACTCGTGATTGTCTCCGTAGTGAAAGCCCTTGGCGGCCTGATCGCACACGGCATCGACCACCGCCGGATGGCTGTGGCCGAGGAGAAGGGATCCATGGCCCATGGTATAATCGATGTACTCACGGCCGTCGACATCCCATTTTCTAGAACCTCGGGCATGGGTGATGTAGGGCCGGAACGGGTTGAGTATGCGGACGTGAGCCGTCGCTCCGTTTCCGGCAAAACAGTTTTTCGCCTTCTCGTGAATCTCGGCGGACTTTAGGTGGGATTCGATATAGGTCTTGAACAATGCATCCTCTGGCACAGGTGGACTCCTTTTCGGTTGCGTTATCTAAAAAATCTAAAATGAAATCCGAGTTTTGAAATCGGAAATCGCATCAATCCATCTCTGCAAGGAGTACGGTTCCGGATCGTGACTCCGATTGTCGTCCCCTGCTGACGGCGATTTTGCCGTTTACAAGCACGTATTCGATTCCGATCGGATATTGATGCGGGGAATCGAAGGTGGCGCGATCGGCAATCTTTTCCGGATCGAAGATCACCACATCCGCCCACAAACCTTTCCTGAGGATCCCGCGATCATACAGACCGATCTTTGCCGCCGGCAGCGCTGTCATTTTTTGCACGGCAGCTTCAATCGGTACCAGGCGCTCTTCCCGGACGTACTTTCCAAGCATTCTCGGAAAGGTGCCGTAGCAGCGGGGATGGGGTTTGCCTCCTGCATGCGGGGCCGTGGCCCACGAGTCGGAAATCACGGCGGAAAGGGGATTCGAGAGAATCTCTCTGACATCTTCTTCATCGATGAAGAACTTAACGACCGTTGAATCCCCCTCGATTTCGAGCACCATGTCGAGAAACCCCCCATACGGGTCGCTCGTGCGATTCATCATGCGGATGATCGCCTCGAGTGAATTCCCTTCCAGATCCTGTCTTTTCGGGCATGAGGCGATGATGATTCCGTTCCATCCGGCATCTTTGATATCGTTTCCATCATCTTCCAGTTGTTTTCGTATTTTTTCCCGGCTCTCGGCTTGTCTGAGGCGATCGAGCATCTTTGCAACGCCTCCTTCCATCGCCCAGATCGGAAGGATCGATGTGATGGTGGTGCTGCCGGCAAGATACGGATAGGCTTCAAAGCCGATGTCCACCCCCCGGCGTCTTGCTTCTTCCATCATCCGAATGGCGGTCCGGACCTTTCCCCAGTTTGCAGCCCCCTTCGCCTTGAGATGCGAGACTTGAACCGGAATGCCGTTTGCTTCTCCGATACGGACGGCCTCTGCGACCGACTCGATGAGATCTGCCCCCTCATCACGAATGTGACTCGTGTAGATCCTTCCGAACTCTTTCAAAACAGAACTGAGCTCGATCAATTCTTCGGTTGAGGCATAGCATCCAGGCGGATAGATCAGCCCGGTCGACATCCCGAAAGCTCCTGCCTTCAGGCTTTTTCTCAGAAGATTTTTCATTTCAGCCATTTCCGGATCCGAAAGCGGCTCCTTTTTGAAGCCGGAAACGGCAATTCTCAGCGTTCCGTGGCCGACAAGGGGGGCCATGTTGATGGCGATATTTCTTTCTTTCAATAAAAGGAAAAAATCTTTGAAAGTCTTCCATCCCCATCCATAATCGAACCCGCCGACAAGAAAAGGGGAAAGATATTCTTTCAGAAGCGCCCGGGTTTTGGGGCTTATCGGTGCCATGGAAAGGCCGCAGTTTCCCACCACTGCGGTGGTAACCCCCTGCATGAGGTTGCTTTCGCAGCCGGGCAGGGCCTGTGCCGTCATATCCGAATGATTGTGGAGATCGATAAACCCGGGGGAGACGACCATGCCCTGAGCATCGATGGCCTGTTCCGATTCCCGGTTTTCGATCTTTCCAATCTTTCGGATCTTGCCGCCTCGGATGCCGATATCGGCATTGAACCAAGGGTTTCCAGTGCCGTCGATTACGCGGCCGTTATGGATGACGATGTCGTAATGCATCCCGCACACCTCGCTTCTTCAAATACTCTTTGCGCGATCCTATTTCAACTTTGCGCTTCCTGATCATCGTTTCCGGCGACTTCCCCGATGGTGATTCCGGCTGCGGCGAGGAGGATATCCGCAGGCTTCATGATCAACATGACACCGCGCTTGCCTCCATTTACAGCGACATTATCATAATTCAAGAGGCTTTTTTCAATGACGGCGGGGAGTGGTTGCCGTGTGGCGAAGGGGCTGATTCCGCCGACTTTATATCCGGTCAATCGCTCGGCTCTGGCCGGGTCCGCCATCTCTGCCCGCTTTGCGGAATACATCTGAGACAGTTTTTTCCGGGAAAGCCGGGCGTTTCCCGGCATCAGCACCAATATACACCCCTTCGACCCGAGATCGACGACAAGCGTCTTGATGGTTTTTTCAAGGGGAAACTCGAGCGCTTCCGAGGCGAACCGAGCCCCCTTTTCCAGATGTTCGTATTCGGCGAGACGATATGGAATGCCTCTGGCCTTGAGATAACGTGCAGCCCTCGTAGGCATGCGCTTTCGACTCCTTGCTCCGGAACTGTCTCTAATACGCTTGTTGTTTCGTCACACCCGGACCCCGCGCAGCGATGGTGGGGGCACCCGGAAACCGACGGATTCCGGCTCCCTCCGGGGATGACAGAATTTTTGATGAGACCGTTGAAAAGCACGCAGGGAAGGATAGTACCACCTTTCGCCGGAAAAATACAAGCCGCAAAAGGGCAGAGGTCAGAAGTCAGAGGGCAGAGGTCGGAAGTCGGAGTTCGACAATCTGAAAATCTAAAACCTAAGATTTCCCCGACGTGGAAGGTTCAGGTTCGCACTGGCAAAGATTACGGCCGAGGACGCAAAGAGGGCGGCGACAAAAAAGAGTGTAGCCTTCATCCCGAACGCCTGGTAGAGTGCCCCGGCAACCAGAGGGGAGACGGCGCCCAGGATGAATCGTGTAAAGGAAAGAACCCCCAGCATGGTTGTCGCGACGGTATTTCCTGCAATGTCTAGGATGGTTGCAGACAGGATGGAGTAGTCGCTTCTTACCGAAAGACCAAGCAGAGCGATGAGGGGGGTCAACATCGCCCCTTTACCGTAGAGCGCAAGAATCATTGTCAGAAGGCAGGAATAAAAAAGAGCGGGGACCAGCACGCGTTTTCTCCCGAACCGGTCCGAGAGGTGCCCCATCAACGGACTGGCGACGATTCCGACCGCCCACAAGAGTCCGAAATGAAAACCGACGGATTCATCCGAAAGCCCCAATTCCTCTTTCATGAACAGTGGAAGAAAGGTGACGTAGATATTGAAACACATGCCGCGAAAGCCGGCCACGACGTTCACCCTCCAGAGATGGCTGTGCTTGAGAATGTACCGGGTGGTCTTCAACTGCTCTTTGAGGTCTGGTTTTTCAGTCCGCTCGATTTCCCCGCTCTTTTGCCGTTTCACCTTGTTGCCGAATGCCCATGCCACCCACAATGCCGTCACGAGGGGAACGGCTGCATAGATGGAGATGATTCCGCGCCAGGACAAGATCCCCAGCAAAAGACCGGTTGCAACCGGGCCGAAGATGTCCCCGATGCTTCCGCCTGCTCCATGGACGGCGAGGGCGGAGCCCCGGTTTTTTGAGAAATGGACTGAAAGCTCGGCCATGGATGGAAGATGCCAGATCGAGCTTGCCACGGCCAAAGCGACCATGCCTGCCAGCAGCAGGAGGTAGTCGGGAGAAACGGCGACCATCAGCCATCCGAGTCCGAAGACAGCCATGCAGACAGCCATCAGCAGGGCGCGGTGGCGCCGGAGATAATCGGATGCCACTCCGCCGGGCAGAGAGGCGATACCGGAGGCCAGCTCCCGAATCGTTATGATCGCGCCGATTTGGACCGGACTGATTCCGAAAGTCTGCTTTACGGCCGGAATCATCACCGAAAAGCTCTGTGACATGAAATGGAAGATGCCATGGGAAACCGTAAGGCTCCCCAAGAGAGCAAACCGCTCCCTTTTGTCAAGAGAAGCCGGTCGCGCGACCTCAATCTCGTCCATATGCCGCTGGCTCCCTCAATTTAAACATTCGGTATTTTCATTCGACATTGGACATTGGACGTTTCCCGCCTCGGACGGGATTCGATGTTCGATGTTCATCTCTTCATCGACGATTGCTCGCGATGACCTCAAGAATCTCTTCCCTTTCGTCGATCGGAGCGTAGATCTCTCCCCACCCCCGTTGAAACTGAAACAGCCCGTCATAGGCCGTATCATGAAATGATCTGATCCGATGGGGGATTTCCCTCTCCTTCAGCACCGATTCGACGAACTGCGCCTCGATAAGGTTTTCAAGATCGGCTATTTTTATAAACTTTTCCATCATCGATACTCCTCAACATCCCGGACAGCATATACTAAATTTCAGGAACCCGAAAGAGATGCGCACACCAAGACGCGCACAACAGAATTCAATGGGGTCATTACGACGAGCAAATACGGGTTTTCATTCATTCCTCTTTTATCGTGTCAGGATAAAATGGGATTCTACAGGAATTTGATACGAACATCGAATCCCGCTCCGGGCGGGAACCACTGAACGTCCAGACCGCAAGGCGGGAAATCGATATGAAGGGGCTAAGTCTAAAACTAAAAATCCAAAATCAAAAATCCAAGAGGGAGGTCGATATGCGTATCATAGCAAATCTCATCGCCAGTGCCGGTTTGGGCGCAGGGTTGATGTACCTGCTGGATCCCTACGGGGGGAAGCGGCGGAGATCGTTGATTCGGGATAAGGCGGTTCACGGTGTGCATACCACGGGCGATGCGGCCGGTAAGGTGTCAAGAGACATGAAAAACCGCGCCAAAGGAGTCGCATCCCTTTTCAAAAGGGCTGCCGTCAAGGAAGAGGTCAGCGACAGCGTGCTTGTCGATCGAGTGCGATCCGAGTTGGGGGGTGTCGTCGGCCATCCGGGTTCGATCCATGTGGAAGCCTCGGACCAACGTGTCCGCCTTAGCGGAGTGGTTCTGAAGCGTGAGTTGAAAAAGCTCATCAAGAGGGTGAAATCTGTCAGGGGTGTCCGCGAGATAGAGCATGATCTTGAGGTGCACGATGAACCCGGCAACGTTCCGGGGCTGCAGGGAGAGCCTGCCGTTCCTCCGGCGGGCGAGCGGTTCGAGCTGATGCAGGAAAACTGGTCGCCTTCGGCAAGACTCGTCACCGGCCTGGCAGGAGGCGCATTAGCCGTCTACGGTCTGACTTACAGGGGGATTGCCGGCAAGACGGCGATTGCAGCAGGACTGCCGCTTCTTACGCGTGCCGCTACCAATATGCCGCTCCGTCGTATCGTCGGCATTTCCGGGCGGCGCGCGGTCGATATTCAGAAAACCACGTTTATGGAAGCAGGCAAAAAGGCGCACGACGCATCGGCAAAGGCTCAACACAAAATTCGATAAAGCCAGAGGGGGGCACAAGTCACAGGAAGGATTTCTCGTACGGAAATGGTCGGGATGGGCAGATTTGAACTGCCGACCCCCTGGTCCCGAACCAGGTGCTCTACCAGGCTGAGCCACATCCCGACTGGATAGAGTTACCTTGGAGGAACTCCCTCAAGGTAACATCGAATTATAACTAATAAGCTAGCGCACCGGAGTTGTCAATTATAAATTTTTCTCTTTTGGGGGGCATTTCGTCTCGCGATGGTCATTTTCCGCTTTCCGGATCAATTTCCGCCGTCAATGCTTCAACTATATCATCGTATGAAATCCCATACATTTCTCTTTTCTTCCTAAGCCATTGAAAAGTTGAAATATTTTAGACTTGAGCGATCAAAGTACCCTCATTCGGTCCCTTCGCATCCGTATGCAATAACATACGCTTATGTTTTTTCATGTTTCTATATTTGAATCCAAATATGATTAAGTAGCCTGTAATTTCAAACGAGACCGTTGTTAAGAATTGGACTGGCACCTTAAATGCAGGCGGGCTACGACGATGCAGTCTCATCGGGAAGGGAAACGGAATGCAAAGAGAAAGGAGAAAAAATGCAAAATGTTCGACCTCCCCTGGTAATCATCTTGATGTGTGCGGCAGCGTTGTTCATTTCTTCTCAAACGGTCTCCGCCGAGGAATTCATAAATTCCCTCGGCATCAAGATGGTCAAAATCCCTGCGGGAACCTATGTGGTCGGAGAAAACCAGACCAGCACGGTCACCATCACCCGGCCGTTCTGGATCAGCGCCAACGAAATTACAAATGAACAGTATGAGCAGTTTGACCCCGCCTATCAGCGCACCGGCTGGGGTGAGCTGGATGACCATCCCGTCAATTTCCTGACCTGGTGGGAAGCCACAGCCTATTGCGAATGGCTCAACGAAGTCGAAAAAGGATCGGGGCTCACCTATCGGCTGCCCCATGAATACGAATGGGAATGGGCGGCACACGGCGGAAAAAAATTTCCATACCCCAATACGAATCCCGCCCTGGGGAACGTATCCGCCAATCTCCGCCTTGAAGCCAATTCCTATGGGGTGGGGGGCCCGGATGTATGGGCGCACCATGCCCCCGTAGGCTCTCTCGCTCCCAACGGATACGGTCTCTACGATATGATCGGAAACGCCAAGGAGTGGTGCTGCAACAAAAGCTTCAATTATCCTGTTACCGACATCCACGATCCACTGAATCCAAACTACCTTGGGGAATCGAAGACGCACATGATGAGAGGGAACAGCTGTTGGACGGGAGCACTCGACGCGCTCACGGTTTACTACAGGATCTATTACAGCAACAACGCCTTGAGTCCGAAGGTCGGTTTCAGGGTCGTTGCAGTGGGCAGCGATGAACCGAACGATCCGCCCGCGATCGATTCTACAGATCCGGTATCCCCCTTAACATTGACATCCGGCGAAACGCAGGCATTTACGGTGGAGGCAACGGACCCGAACGGGGACCCCCTCGGGTATTCCTGGAAACTCGATGGTGTTTCGGTAGACGGTTCGGAGGCACAATACGCATATACGGCTTATTCTGCTCATAATGCGGGAATCGGGCGGCATATACTGGCTGTGGAAGTCTCAGACGGCAACGGAGGCATCGCCGGGCATGCCTGGGAAATCGATGTCGTTCCGGGAATCGGACAACCGGTCACCATCGATCTTGCCATCGCATCGAAGACCGATGATGCGCTTGAGTTGAAGTCGGGATATACAAAATTGACCTCCGGAACGCAGCAATTCGGATTTGGAAATACCAATGGATTCCGGTTTACGAATGTTCCGATCCCCCGGGGCGCAGTCATTCAGGAAGCAAGGCTTTCGACCTGGTGCTATTCGGCCAACCAGGCAGGACCTGTAACCATTGTTTACAGGGGTGACGCCGCCGGGGATGCGGCTCCTTTTGCCCCCGGATATTACCAGTTGAGCGGGCGTTCGTCCACGGTGCAATCGGTTACGGAAACCCTGCCGGTTTGGAGCCGCGGCCAATACAACGATTCTGTCGATTTGGCGGGCATCGTTCAGGAAATCGTAAACCTCCCTGGTTGGAACAGCGGCAGTTCTCTGGCAATTTTCGCTGGAAGCGAGTCGTCCCCCTATCGGCTCATCGCCGCACAGGACTATCTTACCGGTCGTTATCCGCCCCAACTTTTCGTACGCTATGTGGTCGGTGGCAACCCGCCGCCGCCTCCTCCTCCGGAAGAGCCCGCCATCGGGCTGAATCCATCGTCTCTTTCTTTCACGATTGCTGAGGGCGGCGGCAATATACCCGTTACTCTCAGCAACTTGGGGGAGGGTGCGATGAGTTGGACAGCTTCTGTCGACCAGAACTGGTTGACCGTCTCTCCTGCGGCCGGTACGGTAAGTTCTGGGCCCGCTTCTCTGAACATTGCGGTGGATAGTGCGGGCCTTTCGAGCGGAAACTACAGCGGTACCGTTACGATCTTTTCTCCGGAAGCGGACAACAGCCCAAAAACCATCGCCGTGGCTCTATCCGTTGAACCAACCGGCGGCGGGGATTCCGTTGAGGCTGTCTTTACGGTCACAGGCTGGAAGGATGACGGCTGGGAAAAAAGCAGCAGTTACCCCGATCTTGACGGCTCCATAACGGTTGGGATGGATCTTTGGAATGTACACCGCTTCATCAATGTTTCCATTCCGTATGGCGCACGGATCGTCTCAGCGGAAATGACTTTTTATACTTACAGCTCCGGTGGTTCGAAGCCGCTGGATATAACGTTTTATGGCGAAAACGTTTCGAATGCGCAGCCCCTCGACTACGCCAATCGGGATATCTCGGAGCGGGCGAAGACATCCTCTTCGGTGTTCCAGCCCGGCGTAACCAACTGGTCCAACGGGTACTGGACCTCGGCCGACCTGTCCACAGTCATTGAAGAGATCGTTCAGAAAGGGGACTGGGCGGCGGGAAACGCGCTTTGCATCCTGATTCATGGCAGCGGAGGACCTCGTTACACCGGGGCCGCCGATAACAGCCGCCCGGCTCGATTGACTGTAACCTACATTGCGCCGTAACGGCCTCAAATATAAGATTTCAACGGTTGGCTGTCACTCTGCGGCATCCAGCCGTTGAAGTCATCACATCCCGGCTGAGGTTAAGACTGCCAGAACCAGACGTGTGCCGAAGCCGTCCCCTTCCCCAAGAAAATGGCCCATCCTTTCGTCGTTTTTATATGGAAAAGTGTATCTCTATGAAACATTCATCGCATATAATCCTACAAAGAATGGCGTCATAGATCTCGAATTCCAGAAATCGAGGATCAGAGACCTAAAAGATGCCGGCATCCCGCTGAACCGCCTGCTGAAGTCGGCCCGCCCTCAAAAAAATGGCCTCGTCAAAGAGGCCATTGAGTTTGAACTTTCTGTCGGGTCGAAATCGTGGGGGCAACTTCTATTTACAGATGAATTTCACCTCTCATATATGTTTTCTTTTCTTTTAGATACGATGTATCCTTCAGAAAACACTTGAATATCCCGGAATCATCAATAACATCCTCGATAATAAAAGACCCCCAGGAATTCATGCAGCGCAATTGAAATACGAGCGAAGTTTCAAAGTTTGGCAGGAAGCTGTGCCAGGAATATCCAGGATCTTTGTGAGTTGTGAAAATTCAAGGAAACTCATTATATTATCGAAAGGGGCGGAAAACCGGTGGCAATCATGAAACCAGTCGAAGAAAAATCAGACTTTAAAAAATTGGGAGAACTAAAAGACCTGCTGGAAAGACTTCCGAGGTTAGGCGAAGAAAGATATGGCTTCTTGAAAGACCTTGCCGATATCCGCAAAAATCAACCTCCTGTGCCAACAGAGGATTTATGGGAGTGATTTTCATTGCCGAAAAAGTCGTCTGCCGCAGCATCGCTTGCAGTCAGCTTTTGCTCCTGGTTCCAGGTGCCGCTGCTGCTGTTATAACGGTATACATAGGCCGACCCGGAATTTCCGAACACACCGTTGTCAAAACGAGCCCCAACTACCGCCATATCCCCGCTTATTGAAACGGAATAGCCGAACTCGTCATCTGGCCCGGGGTCATTTTGCGTCAGCTTGAAATCTTTCGTGACCGCGTTTACTCCCTGCCCTGCCGCAGCACCTATTACAAGGAGGCAGGCAGTCAAAATGATAAAGCCCATTCTGTTTAATCTTCTCTTGTTCATCCGATACCCTCCTTTGGATTCATTGGAATCTGCAACAAGATGGAGCGGTCCCGTGTTCGAGCGGATTGCTGGTCGATACTTTCGAAACTTTTCTGCTAGGTCTGGCGCTGCTGATAAATGTTATGGGACCGAATGGGAATGAACAATTCTTGCGGGAATGTATTCAGCAATCCGCCCAAGGATGCACTTACCGACAAAAAAGTGGGTATTTGTTTGCAGGGAAACGATTCGTTCCAATGCGAAGGTAAGGTAAGCCTTCCCCTTGGACATCGGAATTTCACCTGATATGATTCTTACGAATCCATCAATAGTAGTGTTTGTAGAAAAAGAGTCCTAAAATCTCATGGAGCGCCATCGAAACACGAGCGAAGTTGTCGCCGCTTGGCAGCAAGCTGTACCAGCTATATCCAGGATGTTTCTGAGTCATAAAGAAGGCGGGGAAGGGATCGACATCCATCCCGAGGTGTTTTGAAACCCAGTAAGCACGTTTCAGGTGATAAGCGGAGGTTAAAAGAATCGGACTGTCGAACCCCATTTTTCGACAGATCTCCATGCTGAACTTTGCATTCTCATAGGTATCCCTGCTTTCGTTTTCGAGGATGATTTGATCTTCCGGTACGCCAAGATCCGCGAGAAATCGTTTGATCACAGGAGCGCCAGGTTCTCTTTCTTCAATTACTCTCCCAAAAGAGACGATCACCGGGATTTGCATCCTCTTCTGAAGTCTTACGGATGTCACGATCCTTCCAAGCATATCCCCGTCGGGAAACCCCGTTCCGGAAAGATCGGGCACCTTCTCGAATAAGGCGCCGCCCAGGAGGATAATCACATCCCCTTTTACCCCACCATCTTGATAAAACCCGGATTCAAGGTTGGATAGCAGAATGTCGGCTGTCGGGGCGATCGAAAAAAGCCACATGAAAACGGCGATTGAAAAAATCGAACCTCCGATTTTACGGTATTTTTTTATTACCAGGATTGCACCCAAGACAAACAGGATCACGATGAATATTCCGGGAGGTAAAATGAAGGAGGATGTGATTTTCTTTACTATGAACATAGCTATGCTTCTATTTTTCCCTAAGCGAGCTGGCTTTTTCTTGTGCTTTACGGCGGCCCGGATCTGGTTACCTGCCGAAATCGTAAAGTTTCATATTATTACTCATGCTGATCGGAAAGAGATTCCCTTATACCGGCCACATGACCCAGTATGTTTAGTTGATTGATTTTATTCCGCAATTCGATGTTGGGCGTTCGATGTTCGATGTTTGAGGTTCATGTAGTTTCATATAAGCGCCGAATTTTTATAATTGGTTCCACATCAGTGTCCCAGAGCTCCAATCATAAGTTCCGTTGCCATCGGTATCTGCCTCTACAATGCAGTACGAAGAGCTGATCGCCGTCAGCCGAGCTTTAGTTCCATTTCCCCCGTATATGACCAACTCTCCCCGATGGGGATAACTGCTGTAGGACATCAGTGCAAAATTGACCGGAGTGGAGATGGTGACAGAGCCACAAGCCGGATCATAAATTCTTCCGGATATACTGAATTCGATGTAATACCCGTAATCCCACAAGGCAATTGCGAAGTTTTCGGCTGTGAACGTTTTTCCTGTGTAGTTGTCTCTCATTATGAGATTCATCAAAATATGGGCGGTGCTCCCCGTTGCATCTGCCGTGATGCTCCCATTTAATGTAACAGATTCTCCATACGATGTTCCGGTGAGGTTGTTGTAAACGATCAATAAACCCCATCTTCACAAGGCTTTCCAGCTATGCCATGATCCGGGCTAAAAATTAGCAAGGAGGCCCGTCATGGAAAATGAACAACGCACGGCTGAGCTTGAGGCATTGCGCCGATACTGGGAGGAGCAGATCGAAAGCTGGCAGGAAAGCGGCTTGAGCCAATGTGAATTCTGCCGGCGTCACAATCTAAAATATCATCGTTTCGTCTACTGGCGAAAAAGGTTCATCCAGCCAGCCGCTCCAATACGTCCGCAGGGTATTGTCGAGCTTCCTTTTGCCATTGGAACTGCCGGACTGATGCCCGG
>QZKK01000189.1 GCA_003599475.1 Desulfobacteraceae bacterium | reverse complement strand
GAGGGGGCGATTGGTCAGGGTAAACGGGCAGATGGGTGTCATGATGATTCCGGGAACCTCGGGGTGTATGATCGGCCCGCCGGCGGCGACGGAATAGGCGGTGGAGCCGGTCGGGGTTGCGACAATCAGCCCGTCCGCCCGATAGGTGGTCAGGTAATGATCGTCGATGTAGGTTTCGATGTTGGCCAACCGTGCGAGGGCGCCGCGGTTGATGACGATGTCGTTTAAAACCGTTTCGTGCGAACGCTCCGATCCGTTTCTTGCGATCGCGGCCACTAGGCGCATCCTGCGGATGATGCCGAATCGGCCGTTGAGGACGTCTTCTGCGGCGGAAAGGAGGTTTTCTTCGGCTGTCTCTGCCAGAAAACCGACGTCGCCGAACTTGATGCCCAGAATCGGAATATGCTGGTCTCCGATCCATCGGACCGCACTGAGAAAAGTGCCATCTCCCCCCAGAGCGAATATGCAGGTAAGATCGGCGGGTGCTTTTTTGCCGGATGCATCGGCGGGCATTTGTCCCGGGAGTCCGGTCTCTCTCCTTACCACCTCGATTCCCCGGGCACGAAGATAATTATCCAGATCATCGGCTTTTTTCTGCGCCTTGCCGTCTGTTTTTACGACGATTCCGATTTTCTTTTCTGTCATGCTTTCATCCGGAGCATCCGTCGGATTTGTACGGGATTCAATCAGGATCCAGGTTCGAGCCTTGAAAGCGATCGGATTGCGGGTCAACCGCGACTGAAATCAGTACTCTATACCAATTTCGGCGTCGAGAGGCAAAGACTTTTTGTCCTAAAGATAAGCGTTTCGGGGTTCAAAGGTTCAAGGTTCAGAGGTTAAGAGGTTAAGAGGTTAAGAATTCGGCTGGTTTTCCAGGCTTCAGCTTAAAATATGAGTGGGACATTAAAAGTCCTCGTTGAGTTCTAAGGCATTGAAATTACACTAACGTTGAACCTTCTAACGCTGAACCCGTCAACGGTTACTCCTAAAGTGTGATTCCCGGCCAGCGGGCGATCGGGTCGGAAGAACGTACGATGTGCATACCGGCATCCGAAAATCGACTGAAGGCGGCGTCTGCCGGGTCCGTATAGTCCATGACTCCCGGGACGACCACCGGAGAGGTGCAGTCCTCCAGAAGATATACCTTTTCGGTCAGTCTCTCATCGCGAAGCCGGATGTCCCGCAGCAGGTCGTCGATTGTCCAGGCGACACAGTGGCTCTTGGCCTGCCCGGCGATCACGACCGCGTCGAACTGCAGCAGGTGGTCGATGAAGGATCTGTTTTTTTCTGCGATCCGGCCGCCGGAGGCATCGTCGGTCACTTCGGGGCCCAGCACCGAATAATGTTCGGTAAACGGATTGTTTCCTTTGATTTGGAAATTGGGTTGAACCTGCCGGACGATGCCATGAAAAAAGACCGCTTCCTCGAAGGCGGAAACCAGTGCGTGGCCGATCCCGCCCAGCATGGCATGGTAGGGCCATACGGTCAGCTCGTATTTTTCACCCTTTTTCAACTCCTTTGTGTAGTGGAGGAGGTGCTGCTTCCCATAGGCCGGATTGATCCCCAGACTCTGGCAGATGGCAGGATTCAGTCTCCACCGGCCCTTCTGGATATCCTCTTCCGTGATCCGCGTGAAAGGAGGAGGATGCTTTCCCGCATCATCCACGAGAAAAACCGAGTGGAAGATCTGCATGGCCTGATGGGTGTCCATGGTGGGTGCGATCCGGGTGAGGGCGGAAAGGTTCCGGTAGATGAACCGGCAAAGCCTTCGGTTGTCATCGACTGCGCCTGCGCCGGATCTCCCGCCGACAAAGAGCTCGAATCCGGGTATGCAAAACGTATTCTGAACATCGACGGCCACAAGACAGATCCGGAGATGGTCATCGGCAGAGGGGGGGATGCCGTGCATTTTTGCCCAGTCCGCCGCCTCTCCCGCTCTCAGCTGATAGGGGACTTTCCACACCTCACCGACTTTATCGGGATCGAAATGAGGCGGGGTCGGAAGCTCTTTAAATGTCATGGCAGTTCCTCGCGTCGGGCTGGATGCTGGATACTTGATGCTTGATGCTGGATGGCCGGAGCTTGCTTTGTCGGATCACTCCCGCCGCCGCCACCGACGCCCAGCATCCAGTAGCCAGTATCCGGTATCGAGCATCCAGCATCCAGTATTATCCGGCCTCTACCCAGCTTTCCGAGCCTTTCAGCTTCACCGCAAAATCTGTAAACCACAATCGAAATTTCCCATCGTTTCCCTCGTGCTTGAAGGAAATGGTCAGCGGGCCGACCTTTCGATGGTCCTCCCAGGTAGTGACCCGGGTCGGTTCGGCCGATCCGCCACGGCGATAAATCCATTGGGATATCCGGTTATCATCGTCGATGAAAAGCTCGTAGACATCCCCCGGGGTATATCCTCCGCTCGGCGGGTAGGAGACGACCAGGCGGGTTTCTTTTCCATTGCCCATGGGCAGGTTATGCTCGCCGGTATCTTCGACGGCGGCCTTGTCGTCCCAGACCAGGTGCAGCGGAAACAGCAGCCAGTACTGATCGTTGATAAACCAGGCATCGATCTTTTTCATCTCGTCCGTCGGATTCTTGTCCAGTTCGCTGCGGTCGTATTCAAACGGCCCTCCCGGCCCCCCGAACGTCACCTTGCCGGATTGCGGTTCCCAGACCCACGATCGAGCGATCTTCTTTTCCCCGAGATCGACATTGAAGGTGAATCGGATCGCCTCGATGTCGTCGAATGATTTCACGCCGTAGGATTCGGCCACACGAACATGCAAGGACTCGGCGGCGGCAGCCGCTGTAAAAACGATTGTTAGAAGTACCATCGGCAGAATGGTACGGGCACGAAAATTTTTCATTTCTTTTTTCCCCTTTCATGATGCACAATCGAGCGACAACGCTCAGATAGAGGATAAGTATCGCTGATTGTCATGCAATACATATGCACATATGCGTGCTGCTGAACCCTGAACCCTGAACACTCTACTCGGGTATTTTCCTGTCATGGGGGCTCTTTTCAGGTCTTCCCGCCTCCTCCTCCAATCGGGCCTGCATCTTTTCATCTGTGAAATGTTCGAGCCGGTGGGCGGTGTAGTGCACATCTTCAGGACAGAATCCCATCTTATGACAGAGATAAGACTCCCACAGCCGATGCGACCGGATCAGGCGGATTCCGGCCTCCACGCCGGAATCCGTCAGGCAAAATCCGTCTCCGATCCGACGGACCAGGTTCCGCCGGATCAGGTTGAAAACCGCGATTCGGGCTGCAATCCCGGTTTTGAGGGCCTCCCTGAAATTCTCCATCCGGATGGGGGGGGCATCCGCCGGAGCCAGCTCTCTGAACCGGTAGAGCAATCCTAAAATATCGTCCCTGGTGATCTGAAGCGTCAACAAGGCCTGGTTGAGGATTCGACTGGTGACGCCGTACCGGGGCGCGAAAAGGAAGATCAAAGTGAATAAAAAACCGGAAGAAACGGCCATCATACCCGCAGTACTGGTGTCGCGGAATCCGAACCAGGGGGGGATGGTGATGGCGCCGAGGTGTCCGAGGACTGCCGAAAGGACGGCAATGATCAGGCTGATTGCCAGCATCAATGAGAGCCGGTCTGTCAGAAGGTGTGCAGCCGCTGCAGGTACAATCAGCATGGCGATCACCAGGATGCTCCCTACGCTCTCGAAGGAGGCGATGGTGGTGGCCGCCACCAGGGTCATCAGCACATAGTGCATGGCGTCTGCATTGATGCCGATTGTGGTTGCAAGTGCAGGGTCGAAAGAGGTGATCTTCAACTCTTTATAGAAGGCCAGAACGAACGCTGCGTTGATCAGCAGCATGCTCCCGCTGGTGACGGCCGCCCTGGGGATCTCGAAGCCGAACAGCGCATAGACGTCAAGCGGCGCCAACTCGATGGCGCCGTAGAGAACGCACCCCGGATCGAGATCCACATGGTCTGCCGCCTGCCGGATGAGAATCAGACCCAGGGCGAACAGGGTCGTGAAGATGACCCCCATGGAGGCGCCTCTATCCAGCCCGCTGAGTCTTGAAACTCCCTGGATCAGAAGGGATGTCACCACACCGATGGCGGTTGCCCCGATGAGCATGGTAATGCTGTCGCGGTTGCCGGCGATCAAGAAAGCCAGCGCCAGGCCCGGTAAGACGGCATGGCTGATCGCATCGCCCATCATGCTCATTCGGCGCAGCACCAGGTAGTTGCCAAGCAGCGCACACGCCATTGCACTGAGCATTCCGGTTACCACGATCCAGGTATCGAGCGAGGTCCATTCCATTGCAGTCCAAAGTCCTTACAAATCAAAATTTTTTTGGATAGAATTAAATTCTTTCAATGGTCTTCGATAACCTAAATTCGAAATCCGAATATCCGTATTTCGTGCTTCGAATTTCCTGGTTGAGCCCGTTTAGAGGCTTTACACCTGCGATCCCGTTCTTTCCTTCCAGGGTACTCGTACAGTCTAATTCCTCTTTTCAACCAGGTGGTGCGGACTGGGCGGCAGCCTCTTTCGACGCATCCCGGGGAGCATCCGCTCCAGGTTTTCGATCATCTGCTTGTCGAGCACGTGCTCGATTTCATCCGCCCCCCAATCGACCTGGCCGGGTGCAATATCGGCATGGGCCATCAAATACGCCTCCCAGAGGCGATGCTTTCGAACGACATCTTCCGCCGCCTTCTTTCCGGCGGTTGTAAAGCCGTAAGTTCCGGCGGAAACGGTCACCGAAAGCAGTCCCGCTTTCTGCAGCTTCTTCAATGAACGATGAAGCAGCCGGGGGCTCCACGACCTCATGGACAGCAGGCTCCGGAAGGCGGGTCCTTTATCGGGATGAAACTCCATTTTTGCCGGATCGATACCGTCTATCCGCACTTCGAACCACTCGTACAATTCCCTTAAAATGTTTTCCCGGATGATCTTTCTGCGGATCGCCGCACGCTCCAGCCCCAGCCGGATCAGCCCGCGAGCGGTTCCGAACGCAAGACTGAACAGAAATATCGACGAGGCGGCAAGGACGATCACCGCACCGGCCGGAAGATTGGCCATGAGCGCGCTGATGCCGGATCCCACAAGTCCGCTCAGGGCTCCGAAAATGCCGGACAAGCCGACCATGTTCCGCAGGTTGAAGGTCCAGAACCGTGCGGCCGACGGCGGTATGATCAACAGGGCAACGAGGAGAATCAAGCCGACTGCCTGAAGGCCGATCACCGTGACTCCCACAACCAGCGTCATCATGAAGAAGTCCAGCCGCCCGACCGGCCATCCCTGTGTCGATGCATAGTCGGAATCGAAGCAGATCAGAGCGAATTCTTTGAAGAAAAGAATGCAGGAAAGCGCACAGGCCAGGGCGGCCGCACCGATGAGGACCGCATCGAAATAAAGCATGGAAGCCGTTTTGCCGTAGATAAACGAGGACAAACCGGCCGCATTGCCGCTCTCCATCCGGGTGGCCAGTCCCATGAGGGCGATGCCGAGGCCGAAATAGACGCTGAGCACAATTCCGAGGGCCGCATCATCCTTGATCCGCGAGTGCTTCTCGATAACGATGACCGAGGCGGTCCCCAAAACGGAGAAAATCGCAGCGCCTCCGATCAATCCCAGAAGATGCTTCCCGTCTCCCAAAAAGAGCGTCATCAGGATGAAGGCAAGCGCGATTCCGGGCAGCGTCGCATGACTGAGGGCGTCGCTGAGCAGCGCTCGCTTTCTGAGCAGAAGAAAGGTTCCGATGAGCCCCGCGGCGAGTCCAAGAAGGCTCGAACCGATGATGACAACCCGGGTGTTGTATTCCTGAAGCGTGAGCACTCGAAAAAGCTCCTGCCATGTGGGCCATTGGATGCTGCCCGCCAGACCGGCGGCTTCCGAAACGGAAACGATCGGTCCCGCAAGGGTCAATGCCCAGCCGATTGCGCCAAGGAAAACGACAAGCTTCCATTTTTTATAGTAATTTAGCCACAAAGACACGAAGCCGCGGAGAATGTCCAATGCAGAATGTCCAATGTCCAATTTCCAGGGAATGAAGAAAAGAATGTCGCCTTGGCAGAGGTGCCTGAAACCTCTGACTTGGTCATTGGAAATTTTACATTTTACATTGGACATTGTCTGGGATTACCCCTTCTAGGAGGGAAGCCCCGGGCCTTTGGAAATTTCGTGAAGCGCCTGGGATAGGAGCGTGAGCTTTCCTCCATAGGTCTTTTTAAGGTTCTCTTCCGTGAACACCTCACTCGTGGCGCCGGCGGCGACGACACGCATATTCAAAAGAACGACATGATCGAAGTAAGCCGACACGGTCTGCACATCATGGTGGACGACAAGACAGGTTTTTCCGCCCGCCTTCAGCTCTTTCAGCAAAGCGACGATCGCTTTTTCCGTCGCGGCGTCGACTCCGGCAAACGGTTCATCCATCAGGTAGATCCGGGCATCCTGGGCCAGCGCTCTGGCCAGGAAGACGCGCTGCTGCTGGCCGCCTGAAAGCTGGCTGATCTGTCGATTTGCATAGGGAGCCATACCGACCTTCTCCAGGTTTTCCATGGCGACTCTCCGGTGGTTGCGGGTTACCGGTTTGAACCAGCCGATCTTGTGGTAAATCCCCATGGCGACCACGTCCCAGGCGCTTACGGGAAAGTCCCAATCCACGCTCTCGCGCTGAGGTACGTATCCGACCAGATGACGCTGCGCCGAATAGGGCTTTCCATAGATGGAAACCGCGCCCGATGCACGCGGGATCAGGTTCAGAATCGATTTGATCAGGGTACTTTTTCCAGCGCCGTTCGGTCCGACCACGGCGATGAGACGCCCCTCGGGCAGGCTCAAATCGACATCCCACAGCACCGGTTTCCTGTGATAGGCGACCGTCAGGTCGTTTACCCACAGCGGGACCGATTCGGGTCCTGAAACCGTTGCAACCGCATCCGTTTTGTTGAGAAAGTGACCGAACATCTCAATCCTTTCCAAGCTTTCCCTGCATTCCCTTCTCCGGCGCATTCCCACCGAGGGCCCGCGTGATCACCGTTACGTTGTGATCGATCATACCGACGTAGGTGCCTTCGTAGGTTCCCGGTCTCCCCATGGCATCCGAAAACAGCAGACCCCCGATCGAGACCCGGTGTCTCCGGGAAGCCGCACCTTCGATCAAGGCCCTGACATTTTTTTCCGATACACTGGTCTCGACGAAGACCGCCGGAATCCTGCGTCGAACCAGAACATCGACGATTCGATTGATGTCTTTGAGCCCGGCTTCGGATTCCGTAGAGATGCCCTGGATGCCGAGCACCTCGATGTTGTAAGCCCGACCCATATAGCTGAATGCATCATGGGCGGTCACCAGGATGCGCTGGTTCTCGGGGATGGAAGCAATCGCGCTTCTGGCGTAATCGTCCAGCCTTTTGAGGACCGCAAGATATCGGTCGGCGTTTTCGCGGTATCGGTCCGCATTCATCGGATCGAACTTCCGCAGGGATTCGACAACCACCTCGACTGCCTTCATCCATCCCTGAACGTCCATCCAGACGTGCGGATCGGAGTGATTCGTCAGCTTATCGTGTATGAGGTAATCGCTTTTCAGGAGCTCGGTCACTGCAAATACCGGCCGTCTCTGCGAAATTTTAGCCAGGATATCGGACATCTGGCCTTCGAGCAGGAGTCCGGAGTAAAAGATGACATCCGATTTCATCAGCACCGCCACATCGCTTCGGGTAGGGTTGTAGATGTGAGGGTCGACCCCGGAGCCGATGATGTTTGTGACATCCGCCTTTTCACCGGCAACCTCCCTGACGATGTCTGCCACCATACCGGTGGTTGCACCCGCCCGGTAGGGGTATTTCCCATTGTACTCGGCACCCTTGGCTGAAAGCGGGTTCAGCAGGCACATTGCGACGATGAGAGCGCATGCCGGCAGCCAAATGTCAATCCGGATGTTCTTATAGATCGTATCGATCGTGCCGAACATGGATCCCCTCCTTTTTCCGAGCACCGCAGTTATCATTAGCGTAGTCATATGGTAACCACGATCTTTTTTCGGTCAATCGAATCATAATTTTAGGGCATCCGAATTATATGAATGCGCATGGATGCCGACTGTTTCCGGTTTCAGGTGTTCCAGACTTTTCGTCATTCCGGCGAAAGCCGGAATCCAGCCGCACGGCGCATTTCCCGTATTTCGGCTTTCGCCGGAATGGCGACCGGCGTAAAAGTAATCCCCGGCTGAAACCTGAAACCTGAACACTGAAACCTCTAACTCGCGTATCGTATATGAATGCAAACGCGAGGGGGCTGTCAAGAACGATTTAAAAGGAACCCGGCGGGTATTGCGAGCGTTCGATGGTTCCGCTGCGGATCATTCGCATCATCAATATCGTCTGAAGCCCCGAGAGAAGGACGAAATAGATCCACCAGAAGGGGATTCCAAAGAGATACGGCCCGGTTTTATCCCAGGCCCAGAAATCCATGGAGAGCAGGAAGAGAACGAGCATGGAATAGAGGTGGGGATTTCGCATCCATGCAGGTTTTGGCATCCGGAATCCGCCTTCCCGCAACAGACAGGCCCCGTGGCAAAGTCCATAGGAGGCAAACGAGAGAAGAATCACCGGAGCCGCCGATAGAAAGCCGCCTGCGGGGAGGAGCTGAAAGTAATAGAGAATGACTGCGGTTTCTCCTGCAATGATGGAAAGAATTGCAGGAAGCGGTTTCGGCTTTTTCAGATACAGGCCGAATAGAACCGTTGGAAACAGGACCGCAAGACCGGTAAAGGTCTCGGTTGCGATCTGAAGAATCGTTGCGGGCGGGCGATATGCGAGAGCCAGCCCCAGGATGCTCAGCGCGATGACAAAGATGCGTCCGGCGAAGGGCCTTCGAACCGGATCGCCTTTGAGCATCGGAGAGATATCCAGTGTGAAAATGGAACTGAGGGTCAACAGTTGGGAATCCATGGTGGACATCAGCGCCGCGATGCCGCACGTGATCACCAGCGCCGCCACGGCGTCTCCGGCCACCAGGTCGATCATCATGGGCAAGATCCGATCGGCCTGCTTCCCCTCAAGCCCCGGGAAGGAAAGATGCCCCGCCACTCCGACTGCAATCGGCATAAAGAAGATGACCGTGCAGACCAGCGGATAAAAGAGCATCATCTTAGAGATCGTCCGTTCGGATTTGGCTGAAAAGAAGCGTTGGAAAAGCTGCGGAAACATCGGATCGCAGAAAAACCATAGCATCATGAAGCTGAACCAGACCTCCAGGGTATACTTTCCCTGTCCGCCCGGGCGGGCGAAAAGCTCGGGGAAGGAGGCGATCAGCTTCGCGTTCGCGGTGAAAAACCCGCCATGGTGCCGGAGGACCAGCACAAGCGATACCAGGAGCATCGCGGCCATGAGAACCCCCTGAAAGAGATCGGTCCAGGCAACCGAACGCATCCCTCCCCAAAGCGTATATACGGCAATGACCGCAGTCACCAGAACACAGCCGTAGAAGTATGGAAGGCCCAGCAGTTCCTCCAGCGCGTAGCCGGCCGCCATGGGCTGCAAGGCCAGATAGGGGAGGGTGAAAACGATCATGACCGTTGCGAATAGAAAAGACAGCGCGGGGCTTCGATATACGATACGAATCATTTCCGGCGGGGTGATAATCCCGTACTTTTTGCCGATGCTCCAGATCTTTCGACCGATCAACCAGAAGGAGATCGCCATAAACCCCGTTCCGAATCCCATGATCGGAAAAAATGCATAACCGTCGCGGTACCCGGCCCCGGAAGCGCCGAAGACCGTAAAGGCCGAAAAATTGGTGGCAGCCATTGTCCCCAGCAGCACAGCGGTCCCCAGGGAACGGTCGGCCAAAAAATACGACTCCGGAGAAGACCGCCAGCGGGTTCTCGCAATGAAGCCGATGATCAATACGACTGAAAAATAAAGAACGATTACGATGATTTTGATGCCCATCCGGCCCTCCAAATAAAAAAAGCCACCCCAAAGTCGGGATGGCTTCCGCCTGGCATAACTTCGTCGAACCGCCTGAATTTTATCCGGTTATAGCAGGCCGGTCCTCTTGGGTCAACCTGCAGTCGGAAACACCGGCAGCCGGAAATTCCCGGTGAAAACGAAGAATCTGTAAAATCCGCCGGAAAGCCGGACTTTCAATCGCTCGAAACACCTCGGGAATCGCTGAACCTCCGGAGCACCTGTATGCAGGGGGAGACAAGATAGAGATTTGCCCCCAGCCGTCCGATCAGATATGCCGCCGCCGCAGCGATGACGCCGACGGCATCCAGAAAACGAATGGATACGAACAAGACAGCAACGATTAAAAGAACTTCGATGATCGTTGCCTGCGTGATGGGGCCTGTCCTTTTGCCGGCAATCAGGATCGAGCGCTGGATGGAGATTCCGACTGTCATCGCCGGAAGCGGCACGGCCTGGCCCGGCTGAACACTGAACGCTGAACGCTGAACACTCAAAAACCTTCCCTCAGCGCCCTTGCTCCCAGGTTTCCGTACCGGTGGTAGTTGATACAGACACTCTGCTCCTGAAGATACTGAATCAGCTCGATTCGCCCCTCCGTGAGGACGCGGTTCCTGGAGATATAGAATCCGGTTTGCGCGGCTGCCTCGAAGACGGCGGAAGGCACGCGGTCGGGGGCGGCGTACCGGATCATGTCGGCTTCTGGGATCTTTTCGATCAGCGCTTCGTCGGATTGGCGGATGACCCCTGTTTCAATGAGGATCTGCAGGCCTTCTTTGGTTTCCCAAAAATCGGTCACCCGATTCTTCAAACCGGGCGGAATGCTGACAACCGGTGTGCAGCCGGTGATCCGTGCGGCCGCCAGGCGGCCGAGCGCATCGAAGAGGCTGTCGTCCGGGTGCAGGCGGATGACCACCCTGCCGATCGGAAGATACCGGATGATGTTATCCTGCCCCCGGAGGTGGAAATAATCTTTTTCTCCGGAAAATTCCTGCTCATAGCGGAAAAGATAGCTTTTGACGGCGCGGATGGTTTTTCGCAGATCCTTTTCGTATTCCGGCAGAAGCCCCCAGTCGATCTTGTTTTCCCATTCGTTTACCGTTCTCAGCAGAGGAGAGTCCGCACCGATTGCCCCGGCGGGAGGGGGTGAGGTCTCCTCGAATTCCATAAACTGCGTGACGTAGTTGAAATATCCCACCTTGATCCCGGCTCCCAGCACGGATTTTCCCATCCCGCCGAAAGGCTGGCGCAGGACGACAGCCCCCGTGGTTCCGCGATTGATGTAAAGATTTCCGGCCCGAATCCCTTCCTTCCATCGCTGCTGCTCGCGATCGTCCAGGCTTTCCAGTCCCGAGGTCAGTCCGTAGCCGGTCCGGTTGGCCAGGAAAACCGCCTGATCCAGATCTTCCGCCTGGAGCACGGCCAGAAGCGGACCGAAAAATTCGGTCAGATGCGTAGCACTTCCGGGTCGTACATTCCATTTGATCCCGGGACTCCACAGATAAGGATGGTCGTCGATGTTTTGCGGCTTCAGCAGCCAGGTTTCGCCGGGCTCCAGGCGGGTCAAGGCAGCGAGCAGGGGGCCGGCAGGCGGCTGGATCAGCGGTCCCGACCGGTTTTTAAACTCCCATGCGGAGCCGACTGAAAAGCTTTCGGCGGCATCCCGGAGCTGCTTCTGAAACATCGGATCCTCATAGACTTCCTTTTCGAGGATCAGAAGCGATGTGGCCGAGCACTTCTGGCCGCCGTTTCCGAAAGCCGACTGGATCACGTTTTTGACCGCCTGGTCCCGGTCGGAAAGGGCGCTGACATAGGTGGCATTCTTACCCCCGGTCTCTGCCGCCAGGAACAGATCCGGCCGGTCTTTCAGGATCTTAAGGCCGGTTTCGGTTCCTCCGGTGAGGATGATGAAATCGACATCCGGATGCCGGGTCAAATTCGAACCCGCCGAAGCCCCGGAACAGGGGGCAAACTGGAGGACCCTCTTCGAAATGCCGGCCCTCCAGAAGCACTGGCAAAGCTGCCAGGCGGTCGCCACGGCAGCGGATGAAGGCTTGAAGATCACCGTATTCCCCGCAGCCAGAGCCGCCGCGATCCCGCCGCAGGGAATGGCGATCGGAAAATTCCAGGGAGAAATCACTACTCCGACTCCCTTGCCGCGGGTCCGAACATGCGTCATGTCCGCAAACACTTTGACCGCAAACGGATAGAATTCCGTAAAATCGACGGCCTCGGACACTTCCGGGTCGGATTCCGCAAACATCTTCCCGGTTTCGGCTGCAGCCGCCCCGATGAGGTCCCCGCGCGCCCGGCGGATTTCTCTTGCCGCCTCCGACAGGATTCGGTGGCGTTCCTCCTGACTTTTTTCCCGCCAGTTGTCGGGATCCGATTTCGCGGCGGCAACCGCCCGGTGGATGTCTTCATCCCCGGCCAGGGCATAAACGGCAAAGAGAATATCCTGCCGGATGTTTGAAAGATCCCTGCATGCATGCGTTGCCCGGCCTTCGAAGATTTCTTCCCCGGCGACCACGACCGGAATTTTCTCCGGCGGCTCCCCCGGCTTTTTTTCCCATTTTTCCCGTATCTTTTCAGCCCACCTGCGATTCGCCGGAAGCGACCAGTCCGTATCCGGTTCGTTTACGAATTCTCCGCTTTGAAATGTTCCGGTACACGCGAAGGTTTCGTTCAGCCGGTTCTGAGTCCGATGCGGGGTCGTGCGGGGTTTGTCCTTATGGCGGATGGAGCGGACAAATTGATCCTTCAAAAGCCTCCACTCCGGGGACCCGGTTTCAAGATGAAACGAATACCTCAAGAAGTTCGCCGGAGCCGTGTTTTCATCCAGCCGGCGGATCAGATAGGCAATCGCATTGATGAACTGGTCCCGCGTGGCGACCGGCGCATACAGCAGCATGTTTCCCGTCGTCTCGCAGATGGCCCGGCAGACATGATCCGCCATTCCCTCGAGCATCTCGAAGGAAAAATGGTCGACAACCCCGTTTTTCTGCGCCAGCTTGTATGCGTAGGCCAGTTCAAACAGGTTGTGGGAAGCGATTCCAAGCCGCACCGCTTCGGTATTTTCGGGCGCCATGCCGAATTCCACCATTCGCTTGAAGTTTGCATCGGTGTCCAGTTTTTCATCGTAAGGGGCGAGCGGCCAGCGATGCAGGGCGGATTCCACTCTCTCCATCTCCATGTTGGCGCCTTTGACGATCCGGATGACAATCGGGCCGCCGCCGGCGGTGACCCGCTTCTTTGCCCAGCCCGTCAGCCTCTTCTGGATGTCGAAGGAGTCCGGAAGATAGGCCTGCAGCGCAATGCCGGCCAGATGGTTCTTAAACTCCGCCTGTTCCAGCGTCGAGAGGAAGGCTTCGGTGGTGATGGCCAAATCCCGGTATTCTTCCATATCCAGATAGACGAATTTTTGTACCCGGGTGCCGTTTTTCCGGGTGAATTCGTTTTCGCGGGCCGTCCGGTAGAGCCTCGAAAGCCGGTCCTTCAATACGGAGAGGGTGTGTGAAAAGGCCAGAGAATTGATCTGAGAATAGATGGTCGAGATCTTTACCGATATGCATTCGATTTCAGGGTCTTTAAGGGCTGTGGTATAGATCTGAAGCCTTGTCTGCGCCTCTTTTTCGCCCAGCAGGGCTTCCCCGAGATGATTGATATTCATCCTGACCCCTTGCTCGTGCCTTTTCCGGAGGTGCGCATACAAGGCTTCGAACTCTCCGGGGATGATGGCCCGGCTGCTGTCCTGGCGCATTTTTTCGATCATCTTCGGAACGGAAAGGCTGGGAAAATATCGACCCAGCCCCATGAACATCTGCACCAGAAGTTTCTCGACGGTGGAAAAAAAGTCCGGAACCCCGTATTCCCTGAGCAGGTAGTCGACTTGATTCGCCACCCGCGACGGATCACCGGCACGGAAACTCTGGTCGATCAGTTTGGTCAATGCGATCTTGTCCGGGGGATGGGTCACCAGGCGCTGCATCTGCTCCTGGATCCCCCGCTCTTCGTTTGTGAGCAGTTCATTGGCCCGGTTTTGCCAAGCTTCGGCCAAGGCAACGGCCGCTTCGGCCAATCCGGCATCTACACGACATTCAGACATCCGTGATTCCTTGAATGAGTGATACGAGAATCATACCTTTTTTCGCAGGGAGTTGGAAGGCGGGTTGCGGGTTGCGGGGTACGGGTTACGAGTTGCGGGTTACTGGGCTTTCTGGTTGTCCCCGCCGGGGCGGGACAACGTGCAACGTGCAACGTGCAACCCGCAACGTTATTGCGGTTGCCCGGTTTCACCCAGGTAGGCTTTTCGGACCATTTCGTTCTTCGCCAGATTTGCGGCCGAATCGCTCAGGACAATGGCCCCCGACTGCAGCACATATCCCCGGCCGGCTACCTGCAGGGCCATGCGGGCGTTTTGCTCGACCAGGAGAATGGTGGTTCCGGCGGCATGGAGCTGCCGGATGGTTTCGAAGATGCTTTCGACCAGAACCGGGGCAAGCCCCATGGACGGCTCATCCAAAAGGAGCACCCGGGGGTTTGCCATCAGCGCCCGCCCGATGGCCAGCATCTGTTGCTCGCCGCCGCTCAGTGTCCCGGCCACCTGATTTCTGCGCTCCCTGAGCCTGGGAAAAAGCAGAAAGACCCGCTCCAGGTTTTTTTGGATGAGCTTACCGTCTTTGCACGAAAATGCGCCCATTTCGATGTTTTCCAAGACCGTCAGGCGGCCGAATATCCTTCGTCCCTCCGGAACATGGACGACTCCCTTGGAGACGATCCGATGCGGGGGGTCCTGTGTCAGATCCCTTCCATCCAGCCGGATGGCTCCTCTCCTGGGCCGCAGCAGCCCGCTCGTAGTCTTCAACATCGTGCTCTTGCCGGCGCCGTTGGCTCCGATCATGGCGACGATTTCGCCCTTTTCCACGTGCAGGGATACATCCTTGAGCGCGTGGATCTGTCCGTAGTAGCTGTGCAGGTTTTCGACTTCAAGCATCGGCATGGTAGGTACGCTCCCTCTTTCGGCTATCGGCCTTCTTCGATTTCCGCAGCGCTTCCCCGACCCAGGTAAGCTTCGATGACTTTCGGATTCCTCTGGATCTCGGAAGGCGGACCCTCTGCGATTTTTTCTCCATAATCCAGAACCGTCACCGTTTCCGAGATGCCCATGACCACCTGCATCTGGTGTTCGATCAAAAGAATCGTAATCCCCAGCTCATCCCGCAGGCTGCGGATAAAATCCATCAGTTCATGGGTTTCGCTCGGGTTCATCCCGGCCGCCGGCTCATCCAGCAGCAGAAGTTTCGGGCGGGTCGCCAGTGCACGGGCGATCTCAAGACGCCTCTGGTCCCCATAGGGCAGATTCTTGGCAAGGAGATCCCCCTTTCTCATCAAATGTACGAATTTCAGCAGCCTGCGCCCCTCTTCATCGGATTGTGCTTCTTCGCGGCGGGTGGAGGGGAGTCCCAGGATAATGCTGAAAAATCCTGCCTTCAGATGGCTGTGGAAGCCTACGAGAATATTTTCCATTGCGGTAAGGTTGGGGAAAAGCCGGATATTCTGATAGGTCCTGGCGATTCCGAGCCTTACGATCCTGTCCGGATCCAGGCCGATCAGGGAGTCCCCGTTGAGAGAGATCTCGCCCGCCTCCGGCCGGTAAAACCCGGTAATACAGTTGAACAGGGTCGTTTTTCCCGCTCCATTCGGGCCGATGATGCTGTGGATGCTCCCTTCCCGGATTTCAAGATTCAGATTCTTTATGGCGATCAGACCGCCGAACTGCTTGGTAATCAGACGTGCATGCATAAGCGTCGCCATCAGATCCTCCTGCCGTCCATGTTCGCAGCGATGGGCTGCATACTCGCTTCATCCTCCAGGGGTTCGTCTCCATGCAATTCCCGTTGTCTGACAGCTTCGGGCCAGAGACCCTCCGGTTTTAAAATCATCATTGCAACGAGGGCCGCTCCGTAAACCAGGAGCCGGTATTCTGCAAATTCCCGGAGAAGCTCCGGAAGACCGACCAGGGCGATCGCGCCGACGATCACCCCGGGAATGCTCCCCATCCCGCCGACGATGATCAGACAGAGGATGTTGATCGAAATCATCACATTGAAACTATGAGGGTAGACCGAGCCGAGCTTGCTGACAAAGATGGCGCCGCTCAGAGCGGAAAATGCGGCGCCGGTGGCAAATGCCAGGAGCTTGGTGGAAACCAGATTGATGCCCATCGCCTGAGCGACATCTTCATCCTCCCGCACGGCCATCCAGGCTCGACCCATTCGGGAGTCCCGAAGCCGAAAAGAAATGAAACCGACCAGAAGACAGCCGGCAAGGATCAGGTAGTAGATCTGCTGCGGGGTGGCGAAATGATATCCTCCGATCACCGCTTTGGGAATTTTCCCGATTCCCTGGGCGCCTCCGAGCCATGGCCGCAGAAAGTCCGAGAGCACGAGAATGCGGATGATCTCCCCGAACCCGAGAGTGGCGATGGCAAGGTAGTCTCCACGCATCTTGAGCACCGGAATACCCAGCGCCACTCCGAATGCAGCGCCCATGAAGACGGCAACCGGCAGCGCCCCCCAGAAGGTCATACTGAAAAAGCCGAGTTCCGGGGAGGTCAGAATCGCAAGTGTGTAAGCGCCGATTGCGAAAAAGGCCACGTACCCCAGATCCAGCAGGCCGGCAAATCCGACCACGATGTTCAAGCCCAATCCCAAAAGGACGTAAAGCCCTACGATCGTCACGACTTCACTGAGAAAAAGACCGAGAATATGGGGCAACGCCAGCAGCAGGAAGGCTAAGGCAGCGAATCCGAAGATGCGGATGGATTTCTGCCCGGCATCCGGCAGATTCTGGAATCCGGTCCGAACGGCCGGTCCTTTCCGGTACCAGAGAAAAATCGATGCTCCGACCAGCACAAACAGACCGGCGGCCCCGGAGACGGACAGACCGTTTGCCGTAAAGAGGATCTGATTGATCTGAGACAGAGGCCCCCAGATGGCGAAGGTGGGACGCAGAAGATCCTGGAGAACACCCGCGATAATCACTGCAGCCGCCGAGTTGATCAGGATGCGGCGAGACAGGGGCGGCATCGTATACAGCACTGCCGCAAAGCCGCCGGCCAATGCCCCGATCAGAAGGAGAAGCAGGATTCCGGCAGCCGGTGAGAACCCGAAGCTCAGCAGTTTGAAAAGAACCGGAGAGGCATTGATAAACATGGAACGTAGGTTTACGGCTTTCCCCAGGATCACAAGCAGGCTCAATGTGCCTCCCGTGACAAGGCCGGATAGAATGCCGCTTCCGATGATCCATGGCAATCCCGCTTCCTTTCGGGCTGCTCGATCGGATGCCCTGTATGCGATAAAAACAGCGGTGATGAAGAGAAGCGTATGCCCCATGGATACGACTTCGAAAATAATATCCCGCTTGCTGAAGGCCTGAACCATGCCGATAAGCGAAAGGAGCACTTGGACGGCACCGCCGATCAGGCCCAGTTTCACCGCTTCCACGAAAGAGTATCGATTCGATTCCATTCGTCAACCTTCAATACACGTTACGCGTTACGCGTTGCGAGTTGCGGGTTGAAGATAGCCCGTAACCCGCAACCCGTAACCCGCAACTCGTTTATGCCTTTTTCACCGCAAGGCGCTCTCCCAGGATTCCGGTAGGTCGAAAGATCAGAACCAGGACCAGCATCGTAAACGCAATGGCGTCTTTGAGCTGGTAGGGGGCGATGATCCCAAGGCCGTCGAGAAAGAGGCTGGGGCCCACCGATTCGACCAGTCCGAGGAAAATACCTCCGAGCATTGCCCCGGGAATATTGCCGATGCCTCCAAGCACAGCAGCGGTAAAGGCCTTGATGCCCGGGATAAACCCCATGAAGAAATGAACCTGTTTGAACATCAACGCATAGAGGACGCCGGCCGCTCCGGCGGCTGCTCCGCCGATGATGAAGGTGGTGGAGATCATTCCGTCGATATTGATCCCCATCAGGGATGCAGCCTCGTTGTCCTCGGAAACCGCCCGGATGGCCTTGCCGATCTTTGTTTTCTGCACGAAAAGATAGAGGGCGATCATCAGCAGGATGGCAGCGAGGATGACCACCGCCTGGAACTTCAGGATCCTGAACCAGCCGATCAGCCATTGGCCTTCCAGAATCTTGATGTTCGGGTATGCCTGGAAGCCTGCGCCGTAAAGGCCCCGGAAGGTATACTGCAGGAAAAAGGAGGCTCCGATTGCAGTAATCAGGGGAACCAGGCGCGGTGCGCCCCTGAGCGGGCGGTAAGCGACACGTTCCAGCAGATACGCAATCAGGGTGGAGACGGCCATCGAAACCAGGAAAATAATCACCAGCCCGAGGATCGGATGCGTCTCTAAAAAATCCGAACGGTACATGGCAGCCGCCACGAAATATGCGGTATACGGGCCGCTCATGAAGACCTCGCTGTGGGCGAAATTGATCATCCGCATGATGCCGTAGACCATCGTGTAGCCGGTCGCGATCAGTGAGTAGATGCTTCCCTGCGCCAGTCCGAAAATGACGAAATCGACCCAATGACGGAAGGTGTACCTGCCGGTGGCAAGGGTTGCGACGGATCCCCAAAGGATCATGATCAGCATCGAGCCGCCGATGAGCCACATGACGATATCGGTCGGGGTAATTCGTCCTTTCAATCGTTGCATCATAGGAAAATCCCTTTCAGATGGTTCGCTTTCAGCGGAAGTCCGCTGTGCACCGCCGGTGCCCACTTGCCACCCGGTATCCGTCTATCTGTTCTTCGAACGAAAAAAGCGATGGTAAGGGGGCCGGACCCCATTCCGGTGCCCGGCCCCGATCGGAGGTTCCAATGGGTTGAAGAAAAATGAAGCCGATCAAGATCGATGCCGATCAATACGGTTTCCAGAACGGCATATTCGGCATGTTCAGGGATTTTATGTTTTCCTTCGTCGTCTGATAGACGGCGATTCTCGGATCGGCGCAGTCACCGTATTGGTCGCAGTTGATTGCGCCCGTGAGGCCTTTCATACCCTTTGTTGCATAGAGCGCATCGCGCAGATTCTTGCGCCCGATGTGCAGGGTTCCATCCGGCGCCTTCTTCGCTGATTTCTCGATGGCTTCGAAAATCATCAGGGCCGCATCGTATGCATGTGCATGGAAGGGGGCGATCGGTTTTTCACCGTATTTATCCTGATGCTTTTTTAGAAAATCCTTGTACCCGGCGGCAAAGGCGGAAAAATCGGGGCTCGAATGAAACATCCCGACCGCCGCTTCCCCTGCGGCCTTGTAAAAATCAGGCGAAAACATGCCGTCTGCGCCCATCAGATGCACTTTCTCAAGATCGGCGACTTCCTTTGCCTGGCGGGTGATGTGCCCGCCCGCCGCGATAAAAATCGGATAATAGATGAATTCGGGTTTTCCGGTAGCGATCTTGGTCAGAACCGGCCGCATATCCGTGTCGGTCGGGGACACGGCTTCCTGCGAGGTGATGGTTCCGCCCAGTTTTTTGAAGGTTTCGGCAAACACGGCCTGGAGCTGCTCCGCATACACGCTGCCGTCGTGGATGGTGGCTGCTTTTTTGACTCCCATCTTCTTAAGAGCGAACTCGGCCGCCACGGCTCCCTGAATCTTGTCGTTGTGCGCGGTTCGCAGATATCCGTTGAATTCGGGGCCTCTCTTGGGATCGGTCAGATAGGGAGCGGTGTTGGAGGGGGAAACCGTCGGAATTCCCGCATTCCAAAGAATCGGTGCGCCCGGACGGGCCTCGCTGGAGCAGTTTGAGCCGACGGCGGCCACAATGGTCGGATCTGCAGCCAGTTTGGTCGCTGCGGCCTGCCCGCCCTCGGCGTTGCAGCCCGTGTCCTGCCCGGTCAGTTTGATCGGAAACCCGAGGATCTTGCCCCCCTTGTCTTCGATGGCAATTTCGACACCGCGTTTCGTATCTTCCCCCAGGGAAGCGTCCGGACCCGCAACCACAAACCAGTAGGCGATGTGCACGGCTTCTCCGGGCTTTACTTTTACTACCCCCATTTCATCCTTGTAATCGAAGGATTGTGCGGATACGATCATTGCGACGAAGCTGAAAGCGAGACAGACAACGAAAAGAGCGAGGAAACGTTTCATGAGTATTCTCCTTTCTATTGAGAAGGTAGGAAGGTTAATCGAACCTGTAAGACTCACTTACTGCCGGATATGCGACCGCATCACCCCCCTTCGCTGAAATCCAGGCCGCTAAATTGTGATTATTATTTGATGGTTTTTGAAATGTCAAGGATTCTTAATGTCGTTCGCTCGATCGGCTTTTTTGCCGCGTCCGGGCCGAAACGCCGGCAGGAATGATCGATACTCAGAGCTTTCGGATCTGTGCTTTAAGCATCGAGCTCGTCTTAAGCCTGTAACCTTTTTCATTTGAACTCGTTGAAATGTCATGAACGAATCGTTTACTCGATTTTATCGCGCTCATAAAGATCGTTTGTTTGGATATCTGATCAGAAGGACGGGCAATCATGATCTTTCCTGCGATATCGTTCAGGAAAGCTTCACCCGCCTGCTGCGCGTTTACGGTCGGAATGAGCAAAAAACCGCTTTGCTGTATACCATTGCACGCAACGCGCTGCTGGACCATTTCAGGAAATCCAAACGGAACGAGCCGCTTGACTTCGAACAGACCGATGTTTCGCTCGACCCGGAGAAGCGGTTCATCATTCGGCAAACCTATCAGAAGGTTCTGTCTGCCTTTCAAAGACTCGATGAGGAGGAGAAAGACATCCTTTCGCTTGCCGTGAGCGGCGATTTTTCCTATCGTGAAATCGGAAAAATCGCCGGCATCAGCGAGGGGAGCGTGAAAGTCAAAATTCACAGGGCAAGGGTCAAATTGAAAGCGGAACTCGGTTCGCTCCGCACGCAACTGGAATAGCCGGATAAGATCGGGAGGGAGCCGGAGATCATCAGGGAGTTTATCGATGGAATACCTAATCAGCATGTTTATCGATAATGAGTTGGATCTGAACGAAAAAATAGCGTTTGTCGAGAAAGTCAGGGCAGACGCCGCATTCACAGATGAAACCGTCGCACTCTTGCAGCAGGAGAAGATTCTCCGTGAGGATTGCGTCTATCCCGCACCCTGCGTCGCTTTCGAGGCGGAGTCGAAATGGGAAAGGTATCTGGCTCCGCTTGCGCGTCCAATCGGTTTTGCGGCATGCGGATTTGCGGCGGCTCTTGTTTTCGCCTTTTCTTTCCTGATCGTGCCCGGAGACACGGAGGTGAGAAACCGTTTTGTGATATACCGGCCGGATATCGCACAGGCCGAAATCGCCGGTACGTTTACGGATTGGAAACGATTGCCCATGAAAAAAATCGGGGGCAGCGGCTACTGGGAAATCCTACTGGAATTGCCCGAGGGGGAACATCGATTCACCTATATCCTCGAAGGGCGGGATCGATATGCGGATCCTACGATCCTGACGCGGGAAACAGACGATTTCGGAGGTGAAAACACGATCCTCAAGGTGGAGGGGAAGGCATGAAAACAGGCCTCCTCATTTTCTCTTCAATCCTTTTTTTTATATGGGGGTGCGCCGCTCACTCCCTCCAGGAAAAGGAGAACGCCGTCTACCTTTACCTGAAGAAGCCGGATGCGGAATCGGTGTTTTTTTTGCATTCCGGCGACGGGTATCGATTTCATGCGGCGACCAGGATAGACGGCCGGACATGGGAAGTGAAGGTTCCGTCGGAAGGGGGATTCAAATATTTTTACATCGTGGACGGAGAGCCCTTCGTGCCGGACTGCCGATATCAGGAACTAGACGATTTCGGTTCGGCAAACTGCATTTACGCACCGGTTCTGTAACTTCCTTCGATGAGAAGCGTTTTACCTGTTAAAGAGTTTTGAAAAAAGGGGCTGCATATGAAGAAGACAGCGAAGAACCTCACATCGGCCGTTTCGATTCTGACTGTTCTGCTAGCGCTCTTTACCGCATCCGCCTTCGGAGATGAGGTGGAAGACAGGCTGGCGGCTGCACCGGAAAGGATCAAGGAAAGAACGCGGGAGATGATCCGGTCCGGTATCTCCGCACAGGAAGCCGTCGGGATGACGGAAGCGATGATTCGAAACAGGTTCAGAGAAGAGCATGTGGTAAGGGCGCAGAATATCGTCATGGACGCCAGGAAAAGCGATATTCCGGCAGGGCCGATCGTCGACAAGGTACTTGAAGGGGTCGCAAAGAAGGTCCCCGACGATGCGGTTGTTCGGGCGATGGAGGCGACCGCCTCCCGGTATTCTTTCGCTTATGCCCGTGCGAAGGCGGTTGCGCGCGATCGAAGACAGGTAGACGGGATCGCGTCCGCGATCGCAGACAGCCTTGCCGCGGGAATGAAGACCGCAGACATCGATAGGATCATGGCAGGCGTCCGGGAAAGGGCGCAGGCGATGAATCGAAGCGATTCCGAGGCGCTCGCGCTGGAGACTTTTCAGACCACGCGAACGATGGCCCGGCTGGGAGCTTCATCCGACTCGGCGGCGGAAGTCGTCTCCCAGGCGCATCGACAGCGCTTCAGCATCGAAGAGATGAGACAGGTCCACCAGGCGTTCCGGGAGAATACGACGCGCACCGATTCCGGACGGGTTGCCGACCGGTTTGCACAGGGAATCCGCCAGGGTGTCAAGGCACAGGATCTTGGATCTGCAGCCGGAGGCCAGGGCAGGGGAGCGCGAAGCGAAGGAGCAGATCAAACGGGGGAAGCCGGCAGCGGTGGCGGAAAAGACGGCAGTAGCTCCGGTTCGGGGAGCGGAGGCACCGGAGGGAGCGGCTCCGGAGGCGCAGAATCGGACAGCGGCGGGAGCAGTTCCGGTTCCGGAGGCGGGGCCGGCAGTGGCGACGGCAGCGGTGAAGGCGGAGGCGGTGTAGCTCGCAGGCACCGTGTCCGGCGCCACCGGCAAGGACACGGCGACCTCCACCGTCCCGTCGCTCACCGTGAATCGGAACGGCTCCCTCAGATCCACCGGGTCCGGGAGCGGGGAGGCGCTTCGAACCTCGGTCTCCCGAAAGGCGATGTCCCCGGGGAGGTTCACCGGCACGGTCTGGCCGTTGCCGA
>QZKK01000136.1 GCA_003599475.1 Desulfobacteraceae bacterium | reverse complement strand
CTGACAGGAATAAGTTGTGCGGTCCAGATAATTCAGTCTGAAATGAAGGAGGGGGACTCTAACAGGGAGATCACCGCCGAGATATTAAATCAAGGGGTTCCCGGACCCGCTGACAACCTTGCCGTTTTTGATCAATACATCATACATGGCCCTTCCCTCCTTGCATTCGGTCTGACAACCCGATCGAGTCAAACTCAATCAGGAGCTGATGGTAATTTTTTATCGATCGATGGAGAATGAACCCATAAATTTATACCTCATCGATTCCGGTTTGACGAAAATCGGCCTTGACTCGTTAAGTGAAAGAGGGGTTGACTATTCCATGCAGGGATACAATGGAGTCGATACATGTATGTCGCGCCAGGACAGGCCAACATCTCTGTATTCCATAATTTTCCCGCTTTAGCGGGATGAGCGAAGAGAACAGAAGTCAAGAAAGGACATTAGAACTGGAATTCCTGTATACCCCCTTACAGTTCGCGGATGAACCTGTCAAGAAAAACATTTTGCGCTTACGTCCAGTTGACGGTGATTGCAGATACTATTATCGGACAATCTTCTTTTCCTGCCTTACCGATTTCGGATTTGACATTCTCTCCGCATTGACCGCAGAGGGATTCCTTTCCTACGAACCACTTTCGAAGCGATATCAGCTCGGAATCGAGCTTTACCTTCTCGCAGGATCGGCCCGGCAATTTTCCATCCGCAACCAGTTCCGGAGCGCTCTTGAGCAGGTTGCCGGCGAAACTGGCGATACCGTTTTTCTTCTGATCCGTTCCGGAAATGACGCCCTTTGCATCGACCGGGTGGAGGGAAAGGCACCCATCCGTACCGTTCCGGTGGACGTGGGGGCACGCCGCCCCCTCGGAATCGGCGCCGGCAGCATGGCGCTTACGGCTTTTCTTCCCACCGATCGGGTGGAAGCCGTCATCGCGTCAAACGCACTCCGATATTCCCGGTTCACCAAGCTTGGCATCGACGATATCCGAGATCTTGCCGAAAAATCCCGCAAGACTGGATTCGTGGTCAGCGAAGGGATCTTTCACGAGGGGGTTACTTCCATCGGGATTCCCATCCTTGATGGGAAAGGGGAAGTCATTGCGGCCGTTACGGTTTCATCCATTTCCCAGCGGATGGACGGGAAAAGGCGCGCGGAGATTGTCAGAATCGTGAAAAGGATTACCCGGGCCGAGCGGCATCTCCAGGAATAAAAAGAAAGCCTGCTGGAACCGCTCAATCGGGCCGGGAAAGCGCAAGGAGGAGGAAATGTACCACGTCAAAGAAACCGATCTTGTCATTATCGGCGCCGGGGCCGCAGGAGCAATGGCTGCCATATACGCACATCGTACCGATCCTGCGCTGCGCATCGCCGTTCTGGACAAAAGCAAAATGGAGACCTCCGGTGCGGCGGGCAGGGGGATGGATGCCCTGAACACGATGGCCCTTCCTCCGAACAGCAGTCCCGAGGACGTTGTCGAACTCCTCACGAAAGTGACCGAAGGGGTCCTCGATCAGGAAGTCGCCTGGACCTTCGGCCTGCGCTGCCCGACGGTGGTAAGAGACCTCGAAGAGATCATGAACCGGCCGAAAGGGGATCTTTTCCCGGTCGATGAAAAGGGCAACTACCTCCTCCATTACCTTCACCCGATCAACAAGCCCCTTCTCCTAGAGATGCATGGGGAGGAGATGAAGCGGGCGCTTGCCCGGGCGGTGCGGCAGACGGGAGCCGAAGTCCACGACCGCACCCCGGCGCTGAAGATCGTCACCGAATCCGGAAAAGTGGCCGGTGTCTTTGCTTTCAACATCCGGACCGGTCATTACTATTACTTCAAGACCAAAGCGGTCTGTTTGACAACCGGCGCGGCGGGGCGCATGGGGCTCTCCAGTTCCGGTTATCTTTCCGGCTGCTACGAATTCCCCGGAAATGCGGGTGACGGCTATGCCATGGCCTATGAAGCCGGCGCCGAGCTGGTCAACATGGAATGCTTCCAGGGCAACAATGTATTGAAGGACCATCAGGGGCCCTCCTGCGCCTATGTGGCCGCGCCCCGCGGTGCATACGGGGTAAACCGCCTCGGCGAAAAAACCACGGCCCACGGCTACAGCTCCGGGGATGTGAAGCTTGCAATCTGGAAAGCCTTTGCAGAAGGAAAAGGGCCGACCTACCTGAAGATGGACCACATGCCCGAGGACATGATCCGGGTGATCGAAAAAATCCTCTGGGGAAACGAGCGTACCAGCCGGCGCCTCTTTCATACCAAACGGGGCGAGAATTACCGCAAACCCTTCAGTGTGGAAATCGCCCTCGTGGACGAAATCGGAGTCTGCGGAGGGCACAGCAGCTCCGGCGTGAACAGCGACCGCGACGGCGCCACCAATATCGCCGGTCTCTATGTCGCCGGAGACGTCGACGGAGGTCTCCCCAACTCCTATCTGGGCGGAGCGCTGGCCATGGGCGGAATCATCGGGGAAAGAGCTGCGGTTTATGCGGGCGGAAGCGATCCGGTCTCCGCCGAGAATCCGGCCTCCTGGCTTCGAGGCGGGATGGAGGCTTTCGAGGCGCCCCTTCACAGAAACCGCGGAATCCCCACCTCCATGGTCGAATACAAGGCCCGGACCCGGATCCAGTATTATCTCAAGCCGCCGAAGAACCCGGCCTTCATGGAAAAAGCGATCTGGTGGATGCAGCGGATCCGCTGTGAAGACCTCCCGGAGATCAAGGCGGTCGACTACCACGACCTTTTGAAGGTTTACGAGATCGACTGCATCCTCCGGGTGGGCGAGATCATGGCCCGGGCCAGCCTTTTTCGGGATGAAAGCCGATGGGGTTATCAGCACTGGCGGGCAGATTTGCCCGAGAAGAAGGAGGCGTGGGAGGGAAAATGGGTGGTCGTCGCAAAAGGGGTAAACGGCATGGAGTTGACCCGTCGTCCTGTACCGCCGCTCAAATGGGACTTTCCCGCGGCCATGGAATATGATTATCCTGCACTCTCCTTCGATATCGGCACCCCCTTCCGCAAAACTCCGAGCTGGCAAAACCCTCCGGACGACCCCTGGATGAAGAAGCACATCGAAAAGGAAGGGATGGGAACCCCACGAAGATTCGTCAAGAAGGAGGAATAAGAGATGGAAGATCTGAATTCCGGCTCTCTGGAAGAATCGGCTTACTCCTGGCTGGAGATAGACGAGAAAAGATGCAACAAATGCGGAACATGCATCGACATGTGTCCGATGGACGTTCTTCGTTTCGGCCGTAGAGGATATCCCTTCATGCGATACCGAGACGATTGCTGGTACTGCGATGCCTGCGTTTTCATGTGCCCCCGGCAGGCGATCACGATGAAGGATCTGCCGTATCTGATCCGGTAACGAACCGCCCCGATTCCGTGTTCCCGGCTTTTTCTAACTTCTATTTTCTGCCTTCCGCCGGGAAACGGCAAGAGGGGCCTTTTCCAACAACGGAATCCATCAACAAGGAAGGAGGAATGAAATGAGACCGAAGGGAAGCGTAATATTTTTCAGTGTTTCGGCGTTCTCCCCGGCATAGGGCCTGTGGCTACGATATCGATCCTTCTGCCGATCACGTTCAAGATCACGCCGATTGCAGCCATCATCATGCTTGCCGGGATCTATTACGGGGCGCAGTACGGAGGATCCACCACCTCGATCCTGTTGAACATCCCCGGCGAGGCCACTTCGGTGATCACCTGCCTCGACGGATATAAGATGGCCAGACAGGGGAGAGCAGGCCCTGCTCTCGGGATGGCCGCGATCGGTTCATTCATCGCCGGAACCTTCAGCCTGCTGGGGCTCACTTTTCTGGCGGCCCCGTTCACCGATTTCGCGATCCGGTTCGGCGCCCCCGAATACTTCTCCCTGATGGTTCTCTCTATCGTAATTCTCACCTATCTGGCGCATGGTTCGATGCTGAAGGCCCTGATCGTCGCTCTATTCGGCCTGACGCTTACTTTCGTGGGAACGGACAATATCACCGGATCTTTGAGGTTTACATTCGGAATATTCCATCTTTCGGACGGTTTCGACCTGGTACCTCTGGTCATGGGGCTTTTCGGGATCTCCGAGGTGCTCATCAACCTCGAGCAGTCGATCAGCCAGGATGTCCTCAAAACCAAAATCAAAAATCTGCTGCCGACGGCCAGGGACTGGATGAAATCGAAAGGTGCAATTCTCCGCGGCACTGTAATCGGCTTTCCTTGGAGTGCTTCCAGGAGCTGGACCCGTCATTTCTTCCTTTGTCTCCTATACCGTAGAGAAGAGGATCTCGAAGTATCCGGAAAAATTCGGCACCGGAATGATCGAAGGGGTGGCCGGCCCGGAATCGGCCAACAATGCTTCTGCACAGGGAGCCTTCATTCCTCTCCTTACCTTGGGAATTCCCCCCAATATTACCATGGGCATCCTCTTCGGCGCCCTCATGATCCATGGGCTCCATCCGGGCCCGCTTCTGATGGTGGACCACCCCGAATTCTTCTGGGGAGTCGTAACCAGCATGTATATCGGAAACGTCATGCTGGTTGTCCTCAATCTTCCTCTGATCCCCCTGTGGGTGAGGCTCCTGAGGCTCCCATATCCTTTTCTTTTTCCGATGATCGTCCTCTTCTGCCTGGTCGGCGCCTACAGCCTGAACAATTCGGCAAACGACATCCTGATCATGCTTGTCTTCGGGATTCTGGGATATCTCTTTCGGAAGTTGAAATATGAGGCGGCTCCCCTTGTCATGGCATTTGTTTTGGGGCCGCTGCTGGAGCTAAATCTGCGACGCTCGCTGATCGTCTCGGACGGCTCTTTCCTGATTTTCTTCACCCGCCCGATCTCCGCTTCCATTCTCGGGCTCGCCATCGCCGTCCTTGCACTCTCTCTGCTTTCCAAGATTCGGGAGCGAAAACCAGAGAGCGAGGAAGTCATATGACAGTCTCGAAGGGGAGGCTTCGGAGAGGACGGCTACTTCCCTGCACCCAACTGCAGGGAATCTTCCTTCGGTAAGGAATTCTGTCCGATTTCGATTCGCTAACCCCGCAGCCGGGTGGGGGGATTTCCGCTCCGCTCCAAGTACAATCAGAAAAGCCCCGCAGTGCAGTTGGTGGGTTGCCCATCGAATACTCCTTGACGACCGACCTCGGGCATCCCCTGGACGAAACACCGAAACAATCTTTACGATCGGGAGCATGCATTTGCCGCCCGAGTCACCATACCTCCGGCAAAGCCGTAAATGTCAAACTCTGGTGAGTCGCCCGGCAAAGCCGGGGGTTACCTGAATGAAATTCACCCTCTTTTCGATTTTTAGAAACCCATTTCCTTTTCCTCTTCCCGGATGCATTCGTCGATGACCCGGACGGCCTCATCGATCTCTTCCTTACGGATGATCAGCGGTGGCGCGAATTCCAGAGCTAATCCCATGGACTTTGTGATGACTCCCTTTTTCCTGGCCCGAAGGATGATACGATTCAAGTGCTTGAGGGGGTAAATAGCCTTCGTTTTTTTGTCCGTCGTAAAATCGAGAGCCAGCCACAGGCCCGTGCCTCTGGCTTCTCCCACGGTGGGATGCCGTTCCAGATCCTTGAGCGCCTCCAGGAAGTAGGCCCCCATGGCTGCGGAATTTTCCACGAGCCTTTCCTCCCTCAAGATTTCGATATTCTTGAGGCCGGCAGCACACGATACGGGATGATTTCCATAGGTGTGCAGGTGCATCAGGTTTTCAATCGGTTCCATGACCTGGTCGGTGCACCCGACGGCGCCCAGAGGAACATAACCGCTGGTGATGCCTTTGGCCATGGTGATCAAGTCGGGCTTGACGTCGAAGTGCTCGGTGGCAAACATTTTCCCGGTGCGTCCGAATCCGCAGATCACCTCGTCGATAAGCAGCAGAATTCCGTATCGGTCGCATATTTCCCGGATAATCGGCCAGTACTCGCGCGGAGGGGCATAGGCTCCGAAGCCTTGCTGGATGGGCTCCCCGATGAAAAGAGAAAACAGATCGGAGCCTTCGAATTCGACGGTCCGCTCCACATCCCTTGCGCATCGCAGGTCGCAGTCCGGATAGGTGAGATTGATCGGACAGCGGTAGCAGTAAGGAGATTGCACCAAAACGCCTCCGGGGGCAAGAGGTTCCATCATCTGACGCATGGGAACGACGATCCCCAGCGCCCTCACACCGATTCCATTGACCCCGTGGTAGGCTCCCATTCTGGAAATGATCTTGAAGCGCCCCTTATCCCCCCTGTAATAGTGGTAATGTTTGGCGATTTTCATGGCCGATTCCACCGCCTCCGACCCGTCGCACTCGAAGAGGAACCGGTTGATGCCGTCAGGGGTGATCTCTGAAAGAAGATCGGCAAGCTTGATGGCCGGTGGGGTGGCGTACTGGCAGGGAGTAAAGTAGGCCAGCTCACAGATCTGATCGTAGACGGCCTGTGCGATTTCTTTCCGGCCGTGGCCCACATGGACCGGCCGTGTGACTCCGGAATCCAGATCGAGGTAGCTTTTTCCGTCCTGATCGAAGACCCGCACCCCCTCCCCCCGGGTGATGACGGGAATCCCCTGCCGCATTTCCGTTTTCGATGTTCTGTGGAGAATCAAATGGGAGGTCTCGTCCAGCATTTTTCCGTTTCCGCTCATAACGCGTGCTCCTTTCAAATAGATGGAATTTTTTAATTTTATTTAATGGATTCAAAGCATCAGGGCATCAGAAGATTCGGGAGCCACAATACCAGCCCCGGGATATAGGTAATCGAAAAAAGGACAATCAACATACCGATCAGGTAGGGCGCGGTGGCACGGGCAACCCGGCTTACGGGAACCCCCGTGAGCGCGCTGAGAAGAAACAGGCACTCGCCGAAAGGAGGTGTCACCAGCCCGATCATCAACGCCACCGTCATGACCACGCCGAAGTGAAGTGTCGAGATTTCATACGCCTGTAAAATCGGCAAAATCACCGGAAGGGTCATGATCATGATCGCCAAGGGTTCGATGAACATCCCCAGTATCAGAAGCATGACATTGAGCATGAGCAGCATGACGAGGGGATTGGTTGAAATCGAAGTGAGAAAATCGACCGCATAGACGGTAATCTCTTCATTCGTGATCATCCATGACCACAGGGCGGCCATGGCCATGATGAAGACAACCACGCCGGTCAGAATTGCAGTATCGAGGACGGCTTTATAGACATCGCTCCATTTCATGATCCTGTAAACGAATTTTCCCAGTATAAACGCATAGAAAGCGGCCACCGCAGCGGCTTCAGTCGGTGTGAAGATGCCGGTCGCGATCCCTCCCAGAATGATCAGGGGCGTCAACAGCGGTAAGGAGACCTTCCCGAATGATGGTCCCCAGGACGACGCCTTCCAATGCCGCTTTTTCGGCCCCCAACTGCTCGTTGGGAAACACTTTGATGGCTACTTTTCCATCGGTTCGCTGATGGAGCAGCTCCTTCAGTTTTGTGACCGCCATATCTGTCGGGCTTCCCGGCGGATTCACATGAGCGAGTCGCAGCGTGACGACACCGTCTTTCACGGCTACGGCATTCCCCGTTGCCGGGAACGCCGCAAAGATGGCCAGACACATCAAAAAAAAGCAAAATGTCCCTTTTTTCATAAACGCCCTCCTCAGCTTTTAACGTCATGGTTGGATCCACTAGTGCTTCGATGAATACCGTTTCTCTAAAGACCGAGAAGACAAGTTAAACGTTTAACTTATTTTTCCCTTTTCCCTCCTTTCTTTTGTGCTATGATTTCCGGTTTTTCTGCGATCCGTCAGCACCGAAAGAAAAAAATTACCTGCAGTATCCCTTGAGACGGAAACCGCAGGATTTCCGCACGATCAGCTCCTGCTGCAGGATGATTTTATTGACCATGGGAGACGATTCTTTTTCGATCTTGTCGATTAAAATCTTTACCCCGAGTGTCCCCATCTCATATTTCTTCTGACTCACGGTGGTTAGATCGATGCCGCTTAGCGCCGCCACGTCGATATCATCGAAGCCGACCAGGGCGACATCCTCCGGGATGTGCATGCCGGAGTTCAGTATCGTTTCCCGAACCCCGAGGGCCATGTTATCGTCTTTGGCGAAAATGGCTGTCGGAGGCGGCTTCAGGGCAAGGAGTTTTTTGGCTGCATGATAAGCGGCCGCACGGGTAAAATCGCATTCTACGATCAGGTCCGGATCGTAAGGAATACGGCGATCCAGCATCGCTTTTTTGGCTCCTTCCATCCTTTCGGCTGCAGTGGAAGCCCGCAGTTCTCCTGTGACGATGCCGATGCGGTCATGACCCAACCGGTAGAGGTGGTCGATGACCTGATAACCCCCTGAAAAATTGTCCAATACGACATAATCGATCCGGCTGGAAAGCAGCGGGTCATAAATGGTGCGGTTTACCAGGGTAAAAGGAAATTTATCCTCAACCAAAGGCTTGATGTTCGGATCGTCGATCAACACGGTTGAAAAGATGATGCCGTCGACTCCCCGGGCGCGGAGCATTTGGATATGTTTTTTTTCCTGATCCGTGCTGCTGTTGGTATTGCACAAGATCACGCTGTAGCCCAGTTCGTCTGCCTTTTCCTCGATTCCTTTTGCAATTTCCGGGTAAAAAGGATCTGCGATATTGTTGATGATCAACCCGATGGCATGACTTCGCCTGCTGATGAGGCTTTTTGCGATATAATTGGGGTGGTACTTCAGGTCACGTGCGATCTTCAGGATTCTCCGGCGGGTTTTTTCGCTTACCCGAGGTTGGTTGTTGAGGGCAAGGGAGACCGTCGTCGGAGTGACCCGCGCGATTTTAGCGATGTCTTTGATGGTGGCGGGCATTTTCATGGGTAAGCTGCTTAAACGTTAAAGCATGTTCTTCTGGTTATCTCAACATGATCGGTGTTGTCAAATGAAAAATAAGGGTAAGCGTTAAGGGGTTCCCAGGTTCAAGGTTCAGAGGTCAAGAACCGCACTGGTTTACAGGTTTTAAACCCTGAAACATTGATGAATTCGCAAAAAGTCAGAAATTGATCTTTTCTGTCATTCCGGCGAAAGCCGGAATCCAGTGATTTCAAAAAGTTCTGGATGCCGGTCGAAGATTCCGTCCCCGGCGGAGATCAAGTCCGGCATGACGATTCTATGACTTTTTACGAGAACGTCAAATATTGAAGGGTCAAAAGTCAGCCTTCGAGTCTCAAGACATTGAAACTCCGCCCGTTGAAACCTTTTAAGCCGAGCCAGTGAACGGTTACGTCAAAGGAAAGGGATAGATCTTTAGTTCCGAAGGGTTGAGGGCAGCCGGTAAAAACGACTGGATCATCGATTCATGCGGTTTCTGGAGGCTCTGGAGGTTCTGTTGTCTGCTGAGTTTGGTCCTGTTGAGTTTCAGAATCATCTGTCTTTTGATCCACCTTTCGCTGCTTCTTCAATTCCTTCTTTTCCTTCTTTGCCAGTTCTTTTTGACGTTTCTGAAATTTATAGTTTGGTTTTCCCAACCTGCGATCTCCTTTCGTCGTTCAATTCTTCCTGATAAAAAGCTCAAAGTCCATCATACCAGGCTCGAGCTGCGCCATCCATAACCCGCATTCTCCCTTCAAGAGCTCCTTCTATTCCTTGCGGCATGAATTGCCTCCATTCCTTCCGATTGGGAGACAGTGTTGATTTGAATTTTCGGCGGTTCGCACAGCAGGATTTTTGAGCCGAGCAAAACGCCGAATCGATACGATTTAAAATGGTGATTCAGATCTTCACGGGTTTCCCACTCCTCCAGAAGGCTGAAGCGGTTCTTGTCTTCGATATCGCAATACACGGCATAGCTTAGGCAACCCGCTTCCTTTTCCGTCGGTTCTATCATGGAAAGAAGGGTTTGTGTAAACTCGAGCTGCTTTTCCGGCAGCACGTTCATTGTAATCCTGACAACGATCATGAAGGTCATCCTCTCCGCAAAGCAGGACGATTCGCGGGTGTGCATAAGATCGCGGAATCGGAGAGCTGCCGGCAAGGGCTCACGATAAGATTTAAAAAATTGATCGATACCGGATGCCGGCAGTCGTTAAACTTACTTGCTGTCCTTCAGGATCAGTTCAGAACATTGGTCGGCGACAAGTCTATCGGCCTCCTTCTCAAAAGGCATCGTTGCCCAACCTTGCGCTTTTACGTAGCCGCCTCGATCCCAGGAGCTTTTTTCTTTCAGTATCTTAAGCTTCTCGTCTCTTTGCGGATCCTGGTTGAATTGTGCAAAACAAATCGGCGTTAAACGATCGGCGACAGCAGTTTGGGCCATTTCTTCTCCATTGCTCTGGGAAGTCCCCCCCAGGACCCATCCGCCCCAGCCGAATCCGATAATCATTGCTACGACTGCACCACCGACCGCACCCCAAGCACCGGTTTTGATTTTTTCTATATTCGCCTGGTTCATCTGATACCTCCTACGATTTTTAGGTTTAATCCGCATCGAAACTAAAAAAGATGTACTCAAACATCATGCCAGAGCGCCCGGCTTTTGCTGAATTTGTCCAATTCACCGATCTCATTGATGTTTTAGGACAGAAAGCTTGTCACTCGATGGATGAATGAGCGGAAAAACATGGTCATATTTGACCTATGGTCATATATGACCGCATTCCTGATCTTCGTGACACCGCTTGGAGGGAATCTTCTGCAAATGAAAGAAAAGTCGACGTGGATTTCTCCGGGCAGGCTTAAAAAAGATCCTGCAGACTCAAGGCCGAAAGATGCCAAGCTTTCGCATGCGGGCGCGCAATGTGCTGCGATCGAGCCCGAGGATCTCGGCAGCTCCGTCTTTCCCGCTCACCTTCCAGCCGGTTTGCTCCAATACCTGGACAAGGTAGTCACGCTCCACCTCCTCCATCGTTTTTCTGGCGGTCGCCAAATCCTTATGGATTGTTTTCAGTTCATCCACCAGGTGCAGTTTGGGTCCCGAGGAGTTGATCACCGCCCGCTCCAGCACGTTTTCAAGCTCCCTGATATTTCCTGGCCAATGATAGCTCTGCAAGGCATTCATCACGGTTGTCGGGATGTTCTCGATCGATTTACCCAGCCGTTTGGAAATTTTAGCGACGAAATAATTCACCAGCAGGGGAACGTCTTCCCGACGTTCCCGCAGCGGGGGAACGGTAATCGGGAAAACATTCAACCGGTACCAGAGATCTTCCCGAAAGCGGCCTTTGCGGACTTCCTCTTCCAAATGGCGGTTGGTGGCCGCAATCACCCGAACATCGACCTTGATCGTTTGTGAGCTGCCCAGCCGTTCAAATTCACCGTCCTGGATCACCCTGAGCAGCTTTGGCTGCAGTTCCAGCGGAAGTTCTCCGATCTCATCCAGAAAAAGAGTTGCGCCGTTGACCACTTCAAATCGCCCCAACTGCCTTGCGTGAGCACCGGTGAAGGCGCCTTTCTCATGTCCGAACAACTCGCTTTCAACGAGGTTTGCCGGCAATGTGGCGCAATTTATCTTAACCAGTGCGCGGTCTTTGCGCAGACTCTGGCTGTGAACGGCCCGAGCGACCAGTTCTTTGCCGGTTCCGGTTTCGCCGAGAACCAGAACGGTTGTGTCGGTGGCGGCGATTTGCTCAACCTTATAGAGCACGTAATTGATCTCGTCACTTTGACCGATGATGTTTTCATAGTTGTACTCCAACTTGATCTCTTCCTGCAGATACGCTCTTTCGGCCTCGAGTTTGTCTTTCAACTCCTTTATTTCGAAAAGGGCTGCCTTGAGGTCCAGTTCGGCTTGCTTGCGCTCCGTGATCTCCTGAATCCACCCGGACATCCGGACAGCCTTCCCCGCGCTGTCCCAGATCGCCTGGCCGCGTGCCAGAAACCAGAGGTAGGCGCCTGATTTTGTCTGCAGGCGATACTCGACATTGAACGGGATCCGCTCCTTCAGATGGCGTTCGATGGCTGTCCATGTGCAGCCGGCTTCCTCGGGGTGAAGCCGGTTCCGAAAGGATTCCATCGTGCCGGGAAACTCCTCGGGGGAATATCCCAGGATTTGCAGGAAACGGGTCGAGTAAAAGACGCTGCCCGATGGGATGTCCCAGTCCCAGAGGCCGTCGGTCGAGTTTTCGAGCGCCAGAAGCGACCGCTCTTCGCTCTTGCGGGACCTTTCTTGCACCCGGCCGTGCCTCATCCTCTGCAGCAGCAGGGCTGTGATAAACAAGGCGATGACGCAAAAAAAGACAAGAACGATAATTGCCGTTTGTAGGGAACCCAAGGCAGCTCCTCGATAGCCTGCATCTATGGTTTCATATTTCTCCGATCGGTTGACAAGAATCAAAAAATAGAAAGAATTTCCCCGGAAGCGCCGAATGATAACCTCGGATGTTCCACTAACCAACCGCTGAAATCAGCTCGAAATGAATGCTGCCGAAGGGGTGCCGGATCTGTAGTTTCAGAGGGATGCGGCTCTTGGCGGCGGAAAGCCAGATCTTCATCTGCGGCTGTTTTTCCAGGAGGCCGGTCATGGATTTTTTTTCGGGAACGATGACGAAGGTATCGTAGGCTTTGCCCTCTATAAGGATCTTTTCCCTGGCGATGACATTCCCCCGGACCAGACTGAAACCCTTTCCGGTTGTTACGGGTATTTCAATGGTGTCGCCCGTTTTAAGCTCTATCAAACGGAGGGCATAGATGAGCGCCAGGGGGTCCAGGGTACCGGGGAGGATTGCGACCGTTTTTTCTGCCTCCGCCGGCTCTTTGTATGTCGCTTTCATATTTTTCCAGTCGAAATCGACCCGGATATTGCGCTGTCTGGTTCCGGAGCTCCGTTTTTCATACTGGAGACTCCGCCCCCGCACCAGATCGGTGCAGGAATGCTGCATGTCCCGAATGGAATACAGGGTATCGACACCGGCGCTTGTCCGGGAATGCATCGCAAAATGATAAACATCCTCTCCTTTGCCGGCTTCGGAGGAGAGGACCTCCAAAGTGACGCGGCCTGCCGGCATCAATCCCCACTTGGCCCTGTAGGTCAGCTTTTCGCCTTCCTGGAAAGGGATGCCGGTAATCGCGGCCTCCGCGCTTCCGCAGGTGAGCAGTAAAATTGAAAAGAGCAGCGTCAGAAAGATGTTTCGTCCTTGTTTCAGGAATGGAGCCATGCGCATCCTTGTTGTTTTTTGTGCTGCAGTATAATGTGCAATGCTCTGAATTTCAACAAAAATGGAGAACCGGCCATGGTTCCTCTACGGATGCCCGGACTCGGAGACCTCGCTGCCGGATGAAATCGATCGGGACCGCACCGATCTCTCCATTGCTTTCGCCGACAGCACGGACCTCGCAACAGGGGTGTTTTTTCTTGACAACCATCCGCCTTTTGCCATAGCAACGTTTCAGAAACCGAGTCATTTACCACTGAATGCAGGAACGCTGATTCCGGAAAAGGGAGCGCTCATTGAAAACAGCCCGTTTTTCGCCCCGAATCGAAGGCCGTGTGATCCGGCTGGGAGATCACATCGACACCGATCTGATCTATCCGGGAAAGTACGTTCCGGTGGTGGATCCGGCCGAGTGGCCTAAACACGCCCTCGAGGGAATCGACCCGGGTTTTCCGAGCCGCCTGCGGCCGGACGACCTCATCGTGGCCGGCCGGAATTTCGGCTGCGGCAGCTCCCGCTCCCAGGCGGTCTCCTGCCTGAAGCTTGCCGGCATCCGGGCTGTGGTGGCAGCCTCTTTCGGCCGCATCTTCTTTCGAAACGCCGTCAACCAGGGGCTTCCGGTCATCGAATGCCCGGAGGCCCGGGGGCTCTTTTCCGACGGGGAAAAGATCCGGATCGATCTTGCGGCTGGCCGCATCGGAGCTTCGGGCCGCTTTGCCCGATTCCAGCCTCTTCCCGACTTCCTGATGGAGATCGTCGGCGAGGGCGGACTGGTTCCGTACACCCGCAAGCGCCTTCACAAACGACAGGAGGCATGAAGCGCGATGGGAATGACCTTTGCAGAAAAGATCCTGGCTGCAAAATCGGGCCGAACCGAAATTGTGCCGGGAGAAATCGTCCGGGTCGCACCGGATCGTCTCATGTCGGTAAGCGCTTCGAACGCCATTCCGATCCGCTGTTTCCGGGAGCTCGGGGTGGAGCGGGTCTTCGATCCGGATCGGATCGTTTTGATCCTCGACCATGAAACACCGCCAAACGATCCGGCGCATGCCGACTCCCATGCCCTGGTGCGCCGCTTTGCGGCCGAACAGGGTATCCGGAATTTTTTCGATGTCGGCGAGGGGATCTGCCATCAGCTCATGATCGAAAGAGGGCTTGCCTTCCCCGGCGAGCTCATCTTCGGAAAGGACTCGCACACGGTGACATACGGGGCCGTCGGGGCTTTTTCCGCCGCAATCGATGCCACTGAAATGGGATGTCTCTGGGCAGCCGGGGAGACCTGGCTCAAGGTCCCTGCTTCAATCAAAATCTGGCTTTCCGGAAAATTTGCGCCGGCGGTTTCCGGAAAGGATCTCATCCTTCACCTCATCGGCCGAATGGGTGCAGACGGTGCGGCCTATATGTCCGTCGAGTTTCTCGGACCCGCTGCATCGGCGCTTTCCATGGCGGACCGGATGACGGTTGCCAATATGACGATCGAGATGGGGGCAAAAAACAGCGTTTTCCCCGCCGATGCGGTCACGGCCGAATACCTCTCCCGCTTCGGACGAAAGATGTCTGCGGTCGTACCCGACCCGGACGCACGCTACGCCGGGGAGGAGGCCGTCGACCTGACTGCGCTCGTCCCCCAGATCGCATCCCCCCACCAGGTCGACAATGTCGGCCCCGTCACAGAGCTTTCCGGAATTCCCATTCATCAGGTTTTCCTGGGATCCTGCACAAACGGCCGGCTGGAAGATCTTTTAACCGCGGCCCGCATCCTGGAAGGCCGGAGAGTTGCAGCCGGAGTGCGCCTGCTGGTGGGACCGGCTTCCCGGCAGGTTTTCAATGACGCAATGGAAGCAGGCGCCATCCAGACGCTTTCCCATGCCGGAGCGATCATTCTCCCCTCGGGCTGCGGCCCCTGCTTCGGCTACACCGGAAACCTCGGTGCCGGAGAGCGGTGCGTCTCCACCAGCAACCGCAACTTCAAGGGGCGGATGGGAAACCCGGCTTCAGAAATTTACCTGGCATCGCCGGCAACGGCGGCCGCGAGCGCCCTGGAAGGAAAAATCGCCGACCCAAGGAATTACTGCCGATGAATACCGCAGAATTACGCCGCCTTTTCAGAACACGCCTTGCCCGGAAACCCATCGTGACTGCCCCGGGCTGCTATGACGCCTTCAGCGCACGCCTCATCGAGTTCGCCGGGTTCGAAGCCGCCTATATGACCGGTGCGGGGGTCTCCGCCGGCCTGGCGGGCTTTCCCGACCTCGGGCTTCTGACCATGTCCGAAATGGTCGAACAGGCCCGCCGCATCTGCGGAGCCGTAGAACTTCCCCTGATATCGGATGCCGATACGGGTTACGGCGGAACCTTGAACGTCTACCGGACGGTCCGCGAATTCGAGCGCGCGGGGGTGTGCGCCGTTCATCTGGAGGATCAGGAGATCCCCAAGCGCTGCGGGCATCTCGAGGGGAAAAAGATCGTACCGGCTGCAACCATGGTCGAGCGGCTCAGGGCCGCTCTCGATGCACGGAGCGATCCCAACTTTCTGATCATCGCCCGCACCGACGCCCGGGCGGTCAGCGGGTTTTCAGACGCGCTGGACCGTGCAGCCCGGTACGGGGAAGCCGGAGCCGACGTGCTGTTCGTCGAGGCTCCGGAAAGCATCGAAGAGCTTGAAACGATCGGGCGCTCCCTCCCGGGCCGGATCCTGCTCGTCAATCGGGGAGGTGCGGAGAAGACCCCCCACCTTTCGGCCTCCGAGCTCGAAAGGCTCGGCTTTTCGGTTGTCATCTTTCCTGGTGACATCCAGAAGGCGGCCGCAACGGCCATGCTCGAGGTGCTCCGCATCCTGAAGGAAACGGGCAACACCGAAGCCGTCCAATCCAAGATGATGGGATTCCGCGAACGGTTCGAACTGCTCGGCATGTCCAGGTACCGGAGTTTCGAATCCGCCTGGGCCGCCGGAGCTGCTCTGAAAACCAGAACTTGAGAGTCTTTGGCAGCCAGGATAAAACCAATTCACAATAAGGAGGAAGGTCCATGAAAGCGAGTAAACTTCTGGGATGCATTGCACTGTCTGTTGCCGTCCTGCTGGCCGGTGCTTCTGCGGGGTACTGCAAATGGCCTACAAAGCAGCTCAACATCGTGATTCCTTACGGTGCCGGGGGAACCACCGATCGGGTGGTCCGGATGGTCGCCCCGTTTCTTGAAAAGGAGATCGGTGTTCCAGTGGTTCCGGTCAACCGGCCAGGCGGCGGTGCGATCGTCGGAACGAAGGCGCACCTGCTGAACGATCCCGATGACGGATCCTTCATCGTCTACACCATCCAGCCCTATGTCAGCGGGGCGGTGATCAAGGGGGCTTTCAAGCTCGAGGATTTCGACTTTTTCGGTCTCAACTACTACTCACCCCAGGGGCTCTGGGTGAATGCCAAGGCCGGTAAGTTCAAAACGGCCGAAGATCTTTTCAAGGCCATTCAGACCCAGCCCGGAAAGATCAAGATTTCCGTCATCCCCAACTCCTGGTCCCGGCCTTCCGCTGCGCTGCTCGCGAAACGGCTCGGTGCAGGCGTAAAGGAAATCCCCTACGAGGGGGGCGGGAAACAGCGGTTGGCGGTGATCAAGGAGGAAGTCGACTTTACCGTAACCGAAATCAGCGGCACGCTGGCCGCAGCCGCAGAGGACATGGCCTGCCTGGCCGTGTTTGACAAAGAGCCGGTTGCCGAATTGCCGAAGTCCCCGCCCATCAACGACATCATGAAGGCAATGGGCAAGGAACCGCTGCCGGTCATCTCCAATACCCGATTTTTCCTCGTAAAGACCGCTTTCCGAAAGAAGCACCCGGAGCGCTTCGAAATGCTCGATGCGGCGGTCAAAAAAGCCTTCCACAACCCGGAGTTTGTGGAACTGATGAATAAACAGAAGCTGGGCGTCTCCTGGATGACGCCTGCAGAGACCAAGGATGAAATCTACGCATCCGACAAGGTCGCACAGGAGTTTTCGGAGTTCTGGAAATAGCGCGTTCAGACGCCCGGCCACAAACGGAGCCGGGCGTCTTTTTTGAAAAGGTAAGGAGATCGCATACCATGACACAATCGACCGGACGGGCGATTCTTGTGGGCTTCATCTGGCTCTTCGGCCTCAAGTACTACCTGGAGGTTCGAAGGCTTCCCGATCCTACCGAAACCATGACCATCTCCGCGGTGTTCTGGGTATTTACGGCATTTGCCGCAGTAGAGCTCTCCCGGTTGCTGCGGAGCTTCCGAACCGGATCCGGTGAAGCGAAACCGTTTACAGAGCGGCTGCGAGGAATGATTAGGGACCGCAAAACCCATCTGGCCGTCCTGACGATCCTCTATCTTTTCTTCATCCCCATTCTCGGGTTCTTCTCTACCTCGGCTCTTTCGTTTGCCGGCTTCAGTTACGTGCTCGGCACCCGGGGGGTGTTGCGGATCCTGATTCCGGATGTGCTCGTATTGTGTGCAATCTACGCCATCTTTTCACTGGCGCTGAAACTGAACCTCCCTGCAGGGCTTCTGGTTTAGGAGAAAAAAGAAATGCTTCAGTGGGATCAACTGCTTGCGGGCGCAACGATGATGATGACCTGGGACATGCCGCTCTGGGTCGTCGGGGGGCTTTTAATCGGGATTCTGCTCGGCGCCATCCCCGGGGTTTCCGGCGTGCTTGCGATCACCCTTCTCCTCGGCCCAAGCTACTATATGCCGGCTCTTCAGGCGATCATATTTTTGACTTCCATCTATACCGGATCGATTTACGGAGGCGGGATTTCCGCCGTTCTGCTGAACATCCCGGGAACTCCATCCGCCATCGCAACCGGCTTCGACGGATATGCCATGACCCAGGCCGGCCGACACAACCGGGCCCTCGGAGCGAGCATTTTCAGCTCGGCCGTAGGCTGCTTCATATCTTACTTCATCGTGCTTCTGCTGTTTCTTCCGATGGGAAAGATCGTTCTCAAATTCGGTCCTGCGGAGATGCTCACCGTCGTGATCTTTGCCATGACTTCTGTCGGCATGGTTCGCGGCGAAGTCCTGTCGACCGTACTCCTTGGACTTTTCGGCATTCTGGTCGGAACCATCGGCTCCTCCCCCTACGGCCACACCCGGGGAACCTTCGGCCAGGATGCGCTGTTCGAGGGAATCCCCATTATTCCCGCCTTACTGGGTTTGCTCGCGGTTTCCGAGCTCTTCGTCATGGTCGAGCAGAAATACATCATTCGGAGCGGATCCCGTCCGCGCCAGAGCATCCGGGAGATCCTCCGGGGGATGAGGCTCGCCATAGAGCGGCCGAAGAACCTCATCCGCTCCTCTCTGATCGGCACGGGAATCGGTCTCATGCCGGCTGCAGGTTCGACGATCGCAGCGATGGTGAGCTACGGCGTGGCGAAACGGGGTTCGCTAACCCCGGAGCGGTTCGGAAAAGGGGACCCGGACGGAATCATCGCCGCAGAAGCCGCCAACAATGGATCCGAAGGAGGCGCTGTGGCAACGATGATGCTGCTCGGAATCCCGGGGAGCGTCACGACGGCCCTTCTGATCGCAGCCTTCATGATCCACGGCATGAACCCCGGTCCGTTCCTGATTCGCGAGCATCTCGATTTTGCCTATGCCGTGATCCTGAACAATTTCATCCAGGCAGGTATGCTTCTGGTGATGGCAACCCTTTTCGTCAACTACTTCGCCCGCCTGATCTACCTTCCCACGCGCATCCTTGCACCTGCCGTCATGGTATTTGCGGTGGTGGGGGCCCTTTCCCCCCGGGGGCTGATCATCGACCCTGTGATCATGGTCGTTTTCGCAGCCTTCGGGTACATCATCAAAAAGCTCGACTACCCGATCATGGGGTTCATCCTCGGCTTCATCCTCGGGGAGCTGGTCGATCGTGAATTTCTGAAATCCTATCTGATGTATGCAGACGACCTTACGGACCTCCTTTCCCGGCCGATCTTTCTGGTGATCACAGCGCTGACACTCCTTTCCATCATCTGGCCTTTGGTGTCGGGCCGGATCAGGGCCCGGAGCGCATGAACTCAGCAATCCTTGCTGCAAAACCATGCCGTTGCACCAGGTTTTCTCGCCGCATCGCCCCGCAAGCTTGCTGAAGCCTTCGCCTAAAGGCGAGGGTTTTTCTCCCATTCCCGAAGGGGACAATAAAAATGGCGGCAGCACCGAGGTGAAGAGTGCAGTTGGAAAAAGCAGTTGCTTTCACTTGAGGTTTCGCTGCTTGAAAATCTCATTCCAGCGGAACCGGCCGGTTAAAGCGAGGCCGCAGTATCTGGATGGCTCCAAGCGGCATGACGGGCATGAAGTATTTCTCCCAGGAAACATAGGATATCGGCTGGATCAAAAGAAAGATGAAGATGGAAAGATAGAGAAAAAATGCGTAGTCGAACCTGTTTTGTTTAAACCGGGTCCACGCGTCCCGAATGAAATGGAGCAGAATCGTCAATCCGAAGCAAAACATCAGAAAAAAGGCAATATCTTCAAAAAGGATATTGTGGAAGAGATAACCAAGGGTTCGGTGCAGAAACCCAACCGTCTGGATATCCGCATCCACCAAGACCTTGCTCGGGCGCACCGGAAACAACCAATAAAACGGTGAGAGAAGCATTGCGGAACCGAGCAGGAATTTGTCTTTGAAAGACTGCAAACAGGCGACAACGAGCGGCAGCAAATACATAAACATCTGTGAGACATACAATGTTACAAAGGATGGATGATAGGAAAATCCAGCGGTCAGATTGATCCGTCTGATCTCATTATCCGGACCCAACCCCCGCCACAGGATAACAAGGCATAGAAACGGGATCATGGAGGCCATACCGGCCAGCATCATCTTCATTGCCGCCGGTCTTCGGTCATTGATATAGAGAATCAGATAGAACAGAAGGGCTGCCGCGGTCAAGAAAATTAAGTATTGACGGGACAGCAGCATCCCTGCCGAAGAAATCATAAACAAAAGCGCACGGTCATGGTATACGGCCAAACAGGCAGCGATCATGCACAGAATCCCCAGCATGTCGGTGTAGACAAACACATTCAATCCCACCATATAAGGATTCAAGGCAATGAAAACAGCGGTCAGCACCGACAGGGTCGAATGCTTTGAAACGGCAAAAAAGAATCGGTGCAGCAGGATATAGGCGGCAAGAGCAATGACGATGGATAAGACTCTGAGGATATGGAGCTCGAATCCGAAGACCCTGCCCCAGAGGCCATAAACAATAAAACTCAAGGGAGTGACCATCTCCGGGTAATGCTTGAGGGTATGGATGGTAGGATTTTCGCCGAACAAAACCACGGTGGGCACAAAATGGACTTCATCCCCATAGATGGGGCGCTTCAGGTCGATCGCATAGATGATCGCAGCTTGAATCAGAATCAGACACAGCAGAAATGTGAGCAACGATCTTCGATAATTGGGATCCGGGATGGCCATGATTATGTAAATAAGTTATATCGCCATAAAAATCGAAATGACAATAGAAAATCGACCCCCAACGACAATTGAATTTTGAATTTTTTCTTTTTCAGTGTCTCCTTCAACCGATAGCTTTCCCAAGTGCAGTTGATGATATGCGCTTAATCTCACCCTTTTTTCAGCAGATTCGCGGCAGTTGTTCGCCGGTGAGCATGTCCAGAACGCGCGTTCCGCCGATTGCCGTTTCCATCACGACTTTTCCCGGATGAGCCGAAACTGCCTCGCCGATGATCTGCGCATCCTGCCCGTATGGCATGGTGCGGACTGCCCTAAGCATCGTTTCTGCGTCCGCTGCCGCCACGAAGGCCAGGAGTTTGCCCTCGTTTGCGATGTAGAGCGGATCCAGCCCGAGCAGCTCGCAGGCGCCCCGGGTTTCATTCCGGACCGGAACGGCCGATTCATACAGCCTGATTCCCACACCGGCCTGGACGGCGATTTCATTGAGCGAGGTGGCGATCCCGCCGCGGGTGGGATCCCGCAGGGTGTGGATATTGCGGCTCGATTCGAGCATTTTTCGAACCATGTGATTGAGAGGGGCGGTATCGCTTTTTAGAGAGGTGTCCATCCGAAGCCCCTCTCTCTGTGTAAGAATGGTGATCCCGTGGTCGGCGGCGGTCCCGCTCAAGAGGATCCGATCCCCGGGGGCTGCATTTTTGCCGGAAAGACTCACTCCATTCGGGATTCTTCCGATGCCGGAGGTGTTGATAAATATCTTATCGGCGGCTTTCCGGTGAACGACCTTGGTATCTCCCGTGACAACCTGAACCGCCGCTTCCGTTGCGGCCTGCTGCATGTGCAAAAGTATTTTTTCGAGATCCTCGAGGGGAAACCCCTCTTCGATGATCAGTCCGATGCTGATGAAAAGCGGCTCCGCCCCGGACATGGCAAGATCGTTTACGGTCCCGTTTACGGCCAGGTTGCCGATGCTTCCGCCCGGGAAAAAGATGGGATCCACCACGTAGGAGTCGGTGGAAAAAGCAAGCCTTTCGTGGCCGATGGTCAACACCGCGCTGTCGTCCATTTGTTCCAGGATGGGGTTTTCAAAATGCGGAAAGAATATGTTCCGTATCAGGTCGTGGGAGGCCCGGCCGCCACTTCCGTGGTCCAGGAGGATTTTATCTTTTTTCATTTAAAATCTCTCATACCGGTAATATGCCGCACAGGTTCCTTCCGTCGATACCATGCACGGTCCCACAGGATCTGACGGGGTGCATCTTTTGCCGTAGAGTGCGCATGCGGGCGGCTGTTTAATCCCCGTCAGGACATCTCCGCAGGCGCACCCTGCCGGCTCCGATGCCGGAATCAGGGGCAAATCGAATTTTTTCTCGGCATCGAAGCGGCTGTACTCGGCTCGAAACTTCATCCCGCTCCGGGGAATCGGGCCAAGCCCCCGCCAGAGGGCATCGCACGGTTCAAACACCTGCTCCATCACATCCCTCGCCCTGGCATTGCCTTCAAATGAAACCACTCGCCGGTATGCGATCTCAACGGCTGCCGTCTGCTTTTCGATCTGGCTTACCAGCATGTGGATCGCCTGCAGGATGTCCGCCGGTTCAAAACCGGCGACCACACAGGGAATCCGGTAGGCTTCGGCAAGCGGGACATAGGCTTTTGCGCCGATAATTGCAGACACATGGCCGGGCAGGAGAAAGCCGTCGATCTTAACGGCCTTGTTTTCCATCAATGCGGTGAGGGCGGGGGGTACCCGCTTGTGCGCCGAGATCACCGAAAAATTCGCAATTCCCTGTTTTTCCGCCTGCATGACGGCGGCTGCAATCGTAGGAGCGGTGGTCTCGAACCCGACACCCAAAAATACTGTCTCCCGGCTCGGATTGTTGCGGGCGATTTCCAGCGCATCGAGCGCCGAATAGACGATCCTTATGTCGGCCCCTTCGGCACGCTCCCGGTTCAGGGAGGATTCCGAAGCCGGAACCCGCATCAGATCGCCGAAGGTGGCCACGATCACCCCTTTCTTTCTTGCGATCCGAATAAACCGATCGATTTCCTCCTGGGCAGTCACACATACCGGGCATCCGGGCCCCGATAACAGCGTAAGCGTCACGGGCATCATCCCGCGAATGCCGCTTCTTGAAATCGCCATCGTATGGGTCCCGCAGACTTCCATCAGCCGAATCGGCTTCCGGCCGGCGGTCCGAATCTGTTCTGAAAGGTGCTGGCAGACCTCTCTATTCTGGTATTCGCTCAGATGCTTGAGCATCTTTGGAAAGGATCTCCTCGAAGTATTTCAAGGTTTCTTTCGCTTCCGCTTCATCGATGACATGGATGGCATAGCCGGCATGCACGATCACGTAATCGCCCGCGCGTGCCGTCCGATCGACGAGATCGAGGCAAACCGTGCGCTGCGTGCCGCCGATTTCAACCGTCGCCTGGTTTCCGGTGGCATCCACGATTTTCATGGGAACCGCAAGACACATGTCATTTTCTCCCGAGCCTGTCGGCGGGCTGCAGCACAAAAGCCCCTAGGTCCATCGGCGCATAAATCCGGTGACGAATTTACTTGCTCAGGACTTAGTGCCGAGCAAGCAATTATATCTACCCAGTGCCTGATAATACGTCACAATA
>QZKK01000025.1 GCA_003599475.1 Desulfobacteraceae bacterium | reverse complement strand
ACTCCGGCACCGTTCGGGTTGGAAACTTCGGCAGCAGCAGACGGTTCGACTACACGGTGATCGGCGATAATGTCAATCTCGCATCCCGCCTGGAGGGGCTTACAAAAGTATATGGCACCCAGATCATCATTTCGGAGTTTACCCGCGAATTGCTCGGGGATCGGTTTGCGTATCGATTTCTGGACGCGGTTCGGGTCAAGGGGAAGGAAAAGCCGGTTAAGATCTATGAACCGATCGATCCGGTTGAAATCGACCCTCTATTGAAAAAAGAGATGGATCTCTTCGATCTTGCCATGCTCAGCTACCGTAAGATGCAATTCGATGAAGCCTACCGCCTGATCGAGGATCTCAGCGAAGGACGACCGGACCCTTTATACCGGCTCTACCTAAAGCGAATCGAAGACTTCCGTAAATCCCCCCCGCCCCGGGATTGGGACGGGGTATTCGTTCAGACGGTCAAGTAGGAATCCGGGGGTCGGATCATGAAAAGTGTTGCGGTATTTCTTTAGAATTCGTAAGAAATTCCAAACAGGCTGTGAGAAGGAAAGTCCGCACTCCGAATCATGGAAGATATACACGAGAAAAAAAGGTGGATTCTCGAACAGGAGGAAGCCTTCGCCAGGAGACTTTCGCTTCAGGTGATCGATCGACCTCGCCTCAGCATCTGGATGATACTGATACCGATCATTTTCGTTCATTATTTCTACCGATTCCAGCGCTTCGTTTCCGGGCAGAAAGAGTTTGTCCAAAATTACCTGATCGGCATCCGTCGTGCCCTGGAGGGTGCCGTTGAAGCGGTCGAAAAGGGGAAAAAACCGGAGCCGAAAACCCTGGCTGCCGCTTCGGACGTACCGGAAATCGTACGGGAGAAGCAGGCCGAAGTCTATGCCGTCCTCCTGGATCATTATACGGATCTTCTTCGCGCGCGAGGCGATGACGTAGAATCCCTGATCCGATCCGCCTACAAGAGCCAAACCAACTACCTGCTCTTTCTAAACCACCTGGACCGGGTGGAGAAGGACCGCAACGCTCAATTGAAGCCGGTGCTGCATCGAACCACCGAAGAAGTCGATGAAATCGTGAACAGGATCGAACGGGGCTCAGGGGCGCTTCGAAGAGAGGCGGCCGAAAAGATTTTTTCGAAACGATCCGGCAGCCTGTAAGGATCCCCAAAGCTGGGACAGCAGCATCCCGGAAAGCATCAATGCGCACCCGATGAAGCCTCGGGTCGTCAGGGTCTCGCCCAGCAGAAACCCGCCGCCGATCGCCGCAAAGACCGCTTCGAGGCTCAGTAAAATAGCCGCATGCGTCGGGTGCGCGTTCTTCTGTGCGACCACCTGCAGCGTGTAGGCGACACCGACCGAAAGCAGCCCGCCGTAGAGGATGGGAATTCCTGCATGATAAACGGCCGTCAATGCAATCGGCTCGAATAGGGCTGCAGTGGCCAGGCTGAGCGCAGAGCAGGCGGCAAACTGGAAGAAGGCAAGCTTTACGGCGCTGAATCTGGGGGAAAGCCATCCGATGATCAATACATGGCCGGCCCAGACAAATGCCCCGAGAAGCTCCAGGAGATCGCCGAATGCGATGTGGAACCCTTCCGTGATGCTCAGGAGGTAAAGCCCGGAAGCGGCCAGAAAGGTTCCCAGCCAGGTACCCGCATCGGTCTTCTGGCCGAAGAAAAGCCCGAGGACCGGAACGAAGACCACATAGAGTCCGGTGATGAAGCCGGCGTTTCCGGCCGTCGTAAATACCAGTCCCACCTGCTGGAGAGAAGCGCCGGTGAAAAGAACGACTCCCGCTGCAGCGCCTCCCCACCCGATTTCTCTGAACCCGGGAGCCGGCCGCCGCCTTTCTGCGTAATTGTTTTTCAGAATGAAGGGGACAAGCACCAGGCTGCCGAGGGCAAACCGGATCCCGTTAAAGGTAAAGGGGCCGACAAACTCCATGCCGACCCGCTGGGCCACGAAGGCAACCCCCCAGATGAGGGCCGTAAGGAGCAGGATTCCATCCGATTTTGCGACTTGCCGGTTCATTCAGGAAAGGCGGCTGCGGTAATCGTCATAGGAAAAAGTACGAACCACCCGGACCCTTCGGTCACGGTCCTGAACGGCGATGGAAGGGAGGCGCACCCCGTTGAAGGTGTTGTTTTTTACCATCGTGTAGTGTGCCATATCGAGAAACGTCATCCGGTCCCCGACCTTGAGCGGTGCGGGAAAGGCGTAGTCGCCGATGACGTCTCCGGAAAGGCATGTCAACCCGCCCAGGCGATAGGTGTAGGGCGTGCTGCCCGGTTCGGCGGCTCCGAGGATTTGCGGCCGATACGGCATCTCCAGCACATCCGGCATGTGCGCTGCCGCTGAAGTATCCAGAATGGCGATATCCATATCGTTGTGAACGATATCCAGAACGGTTGCGACCAGAACCCCCGCATTCAATGCGATCGCTTCTCCCGGCTCGAGATAGACTTCCACCGGGTAACGGTCTTTGAACCGGCGGATAATGCCGCAGAGCCGTTCGATGTCGTAATCTTTCCGGCTGATGTGGTGGCCGCCGCCGAAGTTGACCCATTCCATGTTCTCGATGAAGAAACCGAATTTTTCTTCGAAGGCCGCAGCGGTTCGCTCCAGTGAATCGGCATTCTGCTCGCAGAGCGCGTGGAAGTGAAGGCCGCTGATTCCTGCCAGTTGATCCTTCCGGAACTGCCGCCGCGTTACCCCGAGCCGGGAGCGGGGGGCACAGGGGTCGTAGATCGTCGTGCAGACCTCGGAGTGTTCCGGATTCACCCGGATTCCGAACCGGACATTTCCTTTTTTTCCGACCATCGGCCGGAACCGTTCCCACTGCGAGAAGGAATTGAAGACCATGTGGTCGACATAGGTCATGAGCTCTTCCAGTTCGGATTCGATATAGGCCGGAGCACAGACGTGCACTTCCCCTGAGAACTCCTCATAACCCAGGCGGGCTTCGTCAAGAGAGCTGGCTGTGACTCCCGACAGGTACCGGCGGATCAGGGGGAACAGGCTGAACATGGCAAATCCCTTGAGCGCGAGCAGAATCTTGCAGCCGGCCTCCTTCTGGACAGAGCGGAGGATCTCCAGGTTCCGCTCCACGGCCGCCTCGTCTACCACATAGCATGGCGTCGGGACGTTGCTCACATCGAATTCCATCGAGATTCCTTAATGCCGAACTGCATCAACCACGGACAATCGGAATACACAAAGAAGATAAAGCGGTTGAACTGTTTTCGTGTCTTTCGTGTTTTTCGTGGTTAAAATCACGCTCCCGGACCGTAAAATTTTTCGATCCACGGGAGCCCGTGGACGGTTAGCTTTTCCATAAACGGTGCCGGATCGAATTCCTCGACGTTGAAAACGCCGGAGCCCTTCCAGGCGCCGGTCAGCATCATCATCGCTCCGATCATGGCGGGAACACCCGTCGTATAGGAAACGGCCTGGGCACCCACCTCCTCGAAGCAGCGCTTGTGATCGCAGACATTATAGATGTAGTATTTCCGATCCGACCCGTCCTTCACCCCTTCGATCATGCATCCGATGTTGGTTTTCCCCCTGTAGTTCTTCCCGAGGGATCCGGGGTCGGGAAGCAGCGCCTTGAGAAACTTCAGGGGTACGATGCTGCACCCCTCGAAGGAAACCGGATCGATCCGGGTCATCCCCACGTTCTGCAGCACCCGCAGGTGGGTCAGATACTCTTCGGAAAACGTCATCCAGAACCGCATCCTTTTGATGTGCGGAAGGTTTTTGACCAGCGACTCCATCTCTTCATGGTACATCAGATACATTTCCCGGGGTCCGATCTCCGGAAAATCGAAGGTCTTGTGCACGGAAAGCGGTTCGGTTTCGATCCATTCCCCGTTTTCGTAATACTTCCCCCGCTGGGTGACCTCCCGGATGTTGATCTCCGGATTGAAATTGGTGGCAAACGGGTGCCCGTGGTCTCCGGCATTGCAGTCCATGATATCGACGGTATGGATCCGGTCGAAACGATTCTTTTGCGCATGGGCGCAGAAGATGTTTGTGACCCCCGGATCGAATCCGCAGCCGAGAAGCGCCATCATCCCCTTTTGCTTGAACCGGTCGTGATAGTCCCACTGCCATTTGTAGCAGAATTTGGCCTCGTCCGGCGGCTCGTAGTTTGCGGTGTCGAGATAGTCCACCCCGGTCTCAAGGCATGCATCCATGATCGAGAGATCCTGGTAGGGGAGGGCCACGTTGACGATCAAGTCCGGAGCAACGCTTCGGATCAGGGCGACAAGCTCGGAGGTCTTGTCCGCATCCACCCGAGCGATTTGAATCGGACGGTCGATCCGCCTGCGAACCGCTTCACACTTTTCCAGCGTTCTGCTGGCGAGTACGATTTCGGAGAATACCTCCGGAACCTGCGCGCATTTCTGCACGACCACACTCCCGACTCCGCCGGCACCGATGATTAGGACCTTGCCCATTTTTCACTCCTAAATCAAATGTCTGAGATTCTAAACAAAACTGAGTTCAATTTGTTATAGAACTTCATGCACCCTGTCAATCTCAATCGAAACGGCCGTTGGCGGCAAGCATCGCCATGCAGCCGGGCAACCAGATGTTATAAAGGTCGCCCGTTGACTTCGACCCTGGGTCGGCTTTATAAACGGCTTATCCGGTGCTGGGCAAAATTTCAGCCCATACGGACTTTCTTTTTTTCCGACCCGCTGTCGAGGAGGTTAAAAAAATGCAATGACTAAACTGTAAGACAGCCGAAGACGTCATCAAGGCCGTAAAGGATAAAAATATCAGCTTCATCCAGTTCTGGTTTACGGATGTGCTGGGGATGCTCAAAAGCTTTGCGGTAACCCCCGCTGAACTCGAAACCAGAAAGCAGAACGCGGGAGGGGATGGGCTTCGACGGCAAAGTCTCGGAAATCTGGTTGACCGCCAGCGCATTGACCAATGAAAAAGGTCCGCTTATTGGGATGGCGATTACGGAGCGGGATCTGACCTGGTTGGCCGGAAAGCAGGAGGGATGAGAATGGGAAAGGATGAAAATGCAACGGACGGATCGAAACTCAGGCGGCTTGCCGAAGATGCGCTGGCTGCAGCGCCCGGTGGACAGGACGATCTTTCAGGGATGTCTCCTGAAAACATGGCAAGTCTCATCCACGAGCTTCAATTTCATCAGGTTGAGTTAACAATGCAAAACGATGAACTCCGCCGCATGCAGGGTGAACTTGAAAAGACGCGGGACAACTATTCTCATCTGTATGACTTTTCGCCGGTCGGCTACTTTACAGTGAGTGAAAAAGGGACCATCGAGGAGGCCAACCTTACCGGTGCCGCCATGATTGGAGTAGAGCGGAGGGCCCTGATCGGAAAGCCTTTTACTCGCTTTGTTCTGAGAGAAGACCAGGACATTTTCTATAAGCATCGGCAGCGTCTTCTAGAAACAGAGACATCCCAGTCCTGCGAACTGCGGCTTGTTAACAAAGACGGCCATGAGTTTTATGCCCGTATGGAATGTATGGTTATAAAAAACAGGGGCGAAGAGTTCAGACAAATCAGGGCGGCTGTGAGCAATATCACCGAGCACAAGCATGCGGAGAAAACGATAAAGGAATACTCTGAAAAACTGGAGAAGCATGTCGATTTTTTACAAAGAGTGGAAGCCATGGGCACCTTTGCCGGGGGCATTGCGCATGATTTCACCAATCTGCTGACAGTCATCATGAGTTATTCAAGTTTTGCATTAGACGGACTTGGACCGGAAAACCCCGTTCGAGAGGATATTGAGAAAATTCTCCAGTTTGCGAAACACGGCCTATCATTGACTCATTGGCTCCTGGCTTTTTGCCGCAATCAACCGCATGAGCGAAAAATTATGAATCTCAATGAGTTGATAATCGACATGGAAAAAATGCTAAGGCGTGTTATTACAGGGAAGATACGCTTGGCGACGTTGCTGGAGCCGAATTTGGGCCGGGTCCTGGTCGACCCTGTCCAAGTGGATCTGATAATCATAAATCTTGTGGTCAATGCGGTCGATGCGATGCCCAAAGGGGGGCTGCTTACAATTGCGACTGCAAATGAGGAATCAGGCGAGCGCCCCGTTCAAAAGGACAACTCCGGTCACAAAGAACCGAAAGTGGTGCTGTCGGTCAGTGACACGGGTAACGGTATGGACAAAGAGACCATATCAAAAATATTTGAGCCTTTCTTTACGACCAAAAAAAAGGGGACGGGGCTGGGCCTGGCCATTGTTTTCGATGCTGTTCATAAAAACGGCGGATTCATACAGGTTTACAGTCGGCCTGGCCGGGGATCGACCTTTAAGATCTATCTGCCAAGAGCGCACGAGGAATGAGCGGTCGGGACTTGGCGAAGCGATTATCCCTACAACGTTTTTAATCAACACCTAAGAGTTCACGTTCCCGCCTACGTCGATGTGACAAGGCTGCCCGATGGTTTTTATTTTGAATCCAGACAACCTGTTCAATGATGGTCTCCAAAGTGTGTTTTTTCATCGGCAACAGCAGCTTCAACAGAATCCTAAGCTGCGACAGCGCAATAGACGGTGCTTTTTTCTCCAACCTGATTTTCGTAACCATCGGATATCTTTAAAGGCCGACATCAAATTCACAGCAGATTGACGGCCGATAAAGAATATGGGGATGGAAGCTTCCCGGGGCAAGCATACAACGCGTTTTCTCAGATGTTCGATTCAACCTTCGCTTTACTTATCTTGACTTGACAAAGCATGGTTTGTTAGAGGCAGATTCGTTATGCATTATTTTGCATATCCAAATGTTTTCCAATCGGAATTAGTAAGAAGGGTTCGCCAAACCCACGCTCGGAGCTCAGCGGTAATAACTGGGGGCTTTGGAAAGGGGTGCCAGAGGAAAAAATGAGCCAGTATACATGTCAGTATATGGTGATGCCATCCCATGAATTTACGGGCCTTATAGTGATCCATGCCCAACTCTGTTTTGGTTTCTTCAAAGCATTGTTCAATCGCCCAACGCAGGCCGCTTAGGACCTTGGAAACTTCAAATGTACCATTGCTCAGGGATAAATACCCGTTGGTCAATAAGAGCATAGCCGCTTTCAGATACGTAGGCCGCAAAAACACCGACCTGGCAGTTATCTACTTTTCCGATGGTGCCACAATACTGTCGGGCCACTCCGATGGAGTCCTGTCCCTTTTCGAGGAAGCCGGTTTCATCAAAGATGATAGCCGCATCAGGACTTCCAAGGTCATCGTAAAATTATTATTGTTGGCATTGGAGCCTCTTGATGTCGGATCGCGAACAACGACGTGAACAACTTGGCAAGTGCATTTTTCTTGGCATGAAAACTGCGTTTCTTATCGTTTTTGATTCACCGTCCGCTTGCGGCGGGGAGCTTCATTTTATGGGCCGCTTGGGTTTCACACGTCGTTTTCAAGAATGGATAGATTCGGTCTGCATGGAGGTTGTTCCATAGAAATATGGAATTACCGCTATGGAATAAATTCCATATTTTTTCATAATAGGCTGACCCTCGATGAAGAAAATAAACAAAGGCGCCGAGCCGGAAGTTATAGATAGAAAGCTTATATACATTCCCATCATCCATACCGAAGCCGATATGGGAAGACTCAGCGGACCTGTGCGGCGGGCAGCCCTCCAAAAATTAGGTTTGAGAGGCCTAAAGAACAAGGTGAATTTAATCGATAAAATCTGGACGGAAATCGAAAAGACCATCGAGGGGCTGGACCTATCGTTTGAAAAAGTCCGCCTCTATCAAGACGGGTTGCCTGTTTGCGGCAATGAGTCCGCGATTGTTGCGGACCTGGCGGCGGAAAGCCGAAATCACCGGCTACTGATGCGCTTGATGGATAAAGGAGCCGTGATTATGGGGACCGAATCGCCGGAACTCCTCCTGGAAGAATATGAACTCGCAAAAAAAATTCTTACTGCAGGCGGGAATTTAAAATCGATGAAGATCGAAGCGCACCAAAAGCCGGTGAGTGATTCCCTGCTGAAAAGGCGCGATCAATTCATCGCGGATCGAATCAACGATACACTATGTCCAGGGGAAACGGGAATATTGTTTTTAGGTATGCTTCACTCGTTGGGGCATTTGATGGACGGGCAAATCAGGGTTCTTTATCCGATTACCGGACCGTTCAATCGGTGTGACCGAATGACATGAAAGAAAACGATATCAATACCCTGGTTGTTGATGACGAGAAAGAGATCTGCAAGCTTCTATCCCGTCTTCTGGAACGAGAAGGCTGCAAGGTCCGGGCGGCCAACAATGGGTTTGATGCGCTGAAATTGATCGAATCCGAACTGCCGGAAATCCTGTTTACAGATTTCAAGATGCCGGGCATGGATGGGATCGAATTGATGACGAAAGCAAAAGAATTGGACCCGGACCTTGCGGTCATTCTCATTACCGCCTATGCGGATGTTCCCGGTGCTGTCAACGCAATCAAAAAGGGTGCCCACGATTACCTGCCCAAACCTTTTGATCACCTTGAAATTACCAGGGTCCTGTACCGGGCATTAGCTGAGCGGAAACTCAAACGACAAGTCAAGCGCCTTTCAGGCCAATTGCAGGAAAAACTCTCCCTGCGGCAGAGCATGGGGCCAAGTGAGGCTATCGACCGTATAATATCCGATGTAGAGCAGGTCGCGGAATCGGATCTCACAGTGGTCATTCAGGGGGAGACCGGGTCCGGAAAGGAGCTTGTTTCCCGGGCAATCCATAACGCCAGTTGCCGGTCCGGCAGCGCATTTGTAGCCATCGATTGCGGGGCCATTCCGGAGACGCTTTTGGAAAGTGAATTGTTCGGCCACGAAAAGGGCGCTTTCACAGGGGCTCTATTTCAAAAGCCCGGGAAATTCGAAATGGCCAAAGGGGGCACCTTGCTGTTGGACGAAATATTAAACCTGCCCCTGAATTCTCAGGCCGCCCTCCTGCGGGTGCTGCAAGAGAAGAAAGCCTTTCGGGTGGGCGGAACCAAGCCTTTTAATCTGGACATACGGCTTTTGGTTGCCAGTAATCAACCCCTTAAAACCGCTGTTGAATCCGGCGCGTTCCGCAAGGATCTTTTTTACCGGCTGAATGAATTCAGCATCCGGATTCCACCGCTTCGGGAGCGCCCGGACGACATACCTTATCTGGCCAATCGTTTTTTAACGACTGCCAACTCCGAGTTGGAGAAAAATGTAAAAGGGTTTTCCGAATCCGCCATCGATATTTTGCTCGCCTGCAACTGGCCCGGCAATGTCAGGCAGCTTCGATCCACCGTTAGACGGGCCGTGCTCTTGGCGGATAATATCATCACCGATAGACACCTGGATATAGACAAGGCGCCCGTTTTCGAACGGAATGCGTCCCCTAAAATGACAAAAATTTTACAGGGAGACTTTTCATACAAAGATGTTCTGCACCAACAAACCGTTGCCTTGGAGCGGGAAATGATATCTTGGGCGATTGAGCATACCGGAGGAAACAAGGCAAAAGCGGCACGCTTGTTGCGCATTGATTATAAAACGATTCATACCAAAGTCAAAAATCTGGGAATTCCGATGAAGGGAAAAGGCCATGAGTGAAAAAAACAGGAAAAAGACGGGGTTTGGAGGGATACTCGAAGGTTTTACCGATCTTGTTGAAAAATTAGGTGAGCTGGCGGAAAAGGGGGAGCAGCTCTCGAAAAGCGGCGAAATCAAGTGGAAGGGCAAGGGAGAGGACCTCAAGGGGGTCATGGGGTTCTCCGTCAAGATGGGCCTGGGCGGTGAAGGGGTGAAGGTGGAGCCTTTCGGCAACATACGAAAGGATGAGCAAACCGGAGAGCCGGTGATCCAGGAAATCCGCGAACCGGTGGTGGATATCTTTGAAGAGGAAGACCACACCCTTGTACTAGCTGAAATGCCGGGAATAAGCGCCGAGGATGTTCGTATCGAGGTCAAAGATGACCTGCTCAGTATTTATGCTGAAAAAAGGGGGAAAAAATACAGCAAGGAAGTCCTCCTGCCCAGGAACTATCCCAAAGAGAAAATGCTGATTTCATGCAATAACGGTATTTTGGAGATAAAGTGCATGGATCGATGACTGGCAATTGTTGATTGTTGATTGAAAGCAGCTTTTATATCCAAAATAAGCATCGTTATTGAAGAGGCAGATGAATCTGAATTCTGGAGTTGACATCCATTTTCATTGTGTCGAGACGGACGGCCCAAAAGAAATCCTCAATCAACAATCCAAAGGGTGAGAGGTATTATTGATGTCCAATCGTGAAACCAAAACTATTAAGCTTAAGGTTACCGAGGCGCTCAGCAAAGACATGGGGCGGGCATTCGCCCGTATGGGCCCTGAAGACCTTGAAAAGCTGAATGTCGCCATTGGCGATATCGTTGAGGTTGAGGGAAAACGGAAGACCGTATGCAAGGCAATGCCGGCCTACAAGGATCTTCGCGGCCAGTCCCGCATTCAACTTGACGGACTCGTCCGGGAAAACGCGGGGGCCGGAATCGATGAATTCGTGGGGGTCCAAAAGATTTCCTGTCATCCGGCCAGCCGGATCGTGCTCACCCCGACAACCATCACCCCTTCCGGCCGCGATCTGAAGTACATCGGCAGCCTTTTAGACGGTCTGCCCGTGCTGGAAGGCGATCGCATACGAGCCACTTTGTTCGGAAGCCGTTCGGCCGATTTCAAAGTGGGAATTACCACCCCCAAAGGGCCCGTGCTCATCAATCCTACGACGCAGCTCTTGATCGCAAAAGGCGGGGAAGAGGAGCTCAGCCGTGCGATATCCTATGAAGACATCGGGGGTCTCAAGCGGCAGCTCCAGCGTATCCGGGAAATGATTGAACTCCCCCTGCGCTATCCGGAGGTTTTTAAGCGATTGGGAATCGATGCGCCCAAAGGTGTCCTGCTGCATGGCCCACCGGGTTGCGGAAAGACGCTAATCGCCCGATCCATTGCCCACGAGACGGATGCCAATTTTTTCTCCGTAAGCGGCCCTGAAATTATCCATAAGTTTTACGGAGAAAGCGAAGCCCACCTGCGCAAGATCTTTGATGAAGCATCCCAAAAGGGTCCGAGCATCGTTTTCCTAGATGAGATCGATGCCATTGCACCCAAACGCGAAAAGGTCGTCGGTGATGTAGAAAAACGGGTGGTTGCGCAACTTCTGGCTCTGATGGATGGACTCACCCGACGCCAGAATGTTATCGTTATTGCCGCCACCAATCTTCCGAATGCCCTGGATCCGGCGCTGCGCCGGCCGGGGCGCTTCGACAGGGAGATTGTCATCCCTATCCCGGATCGAAACGGCAGGCTGGAAATCCTGGAAATTCACAGCCGCGGGATGCCCCTGGCCCAGGATGTGGATATGGTTCATTTGTCGGAGATTACCCATGGGTTTGTGGGGGCCGATCTCGAGGCTCTTTGTCGGGAGGCGGCCATGATCTGTTTGCGGCGCATCATGCCCGACATTGATTTCGCCTCGACCAGCATCCCTTACGAGCAGCTCGTAAAGCTCGAAGTGCACATGGACGATTTTCTCGCTGCCATGCGGGACGTCGAGCCCTCCGCCATCCGGGAGGTGTTTGCAGAGGTCCCGGATGTACGCTGGGAGGATGTGGGCGGCCTCGGAACGATAAAAGAACGGCTGGTGGAAGCAGTGGAGTGGCCTCTGAAATTTCCCCATCTCTTTGAAGAGGCGGGGGTCAGGCCGACTAAGGGCATTCTCCTGTCCGGCCCGCCCGGGTGCGGCAAAACGCTGCTGGCCAAGGCGATTGCCACCGAAGGCCGGATCAACTTCATTTCCGTGAAAGGACCGGCCCTGTTGTCGCAATATGTTGGAGAATCCGAAGGGGCTGTGCGGGAGGTGTTTCGCAAGGCAAGGCAGGCGGCGCCGTGCATCGTGTTTTTTGACGAAATCGATGCCCTGATTCCCGTACGGAGCGCAGGCAGTTCCGATTCCCATGTGGCGGAGCGGGTTCTCAGCCAGTTTCTGGCAGAAATGGACGGCATCGAAGAATTAAAGGATGTCCTGGTCCTCGGCGCTACCAACCGGATCGATATGCTCGACAACGCGGCCCTCAGACCCGGACGGTTTGATGAGATGGTTGAAATTTTACCGCCGGATGAAAACGATCGCAAGGAGATTTTCGCCGTCCATCTTCGAAACAAACCCCTTGTCAAAGGAATCCGCATTGCTGATTTGGTTTCAAAAACGGATGGTTACAGCGGAGCCGATATCGCCGGGGTCTGTCACAAAGCCGCGATGACGGCCCTTCGCCGGGTGGTGCAGGCAGAAGGCGCCGAAAAGAGAGGCAAAACGGTTGCGCTTCAAATCACTATGGCGGATTTGATTGATAACCTGGAAGCGGGGCCATGAAATTGAATATTGTTGATTTGCGGAATCCCTTCGCTCTTTTTTTAATAAAATTGATAGCATTCCTTCAATCGACAATCGCAAATCATCAATCCAAACAGTCAATTCAGAATTCAATAATAAAGGCGAAGCGATTTCTCACGGAACCAAACCCTCGACAACGAGAAATATCATGTCCACTGATCGTAATGTTATAGGGGCGCCGGGCGGTAAATCGGGAGGAATTTACCTTTTCTGCTTTGCGCGTCCCAACTGCCTGCCGGATCCGTGCATTGCCGGCGTAGATGACCGACAGCCGGTATCACAATGGGCATTCAAAGATATCGTTGCGGTGCTGGGCATGTCATCCATCGAGGATTTTTGCGGCCCGGAAGCTGAAAACAGGATGAAGGATTTGGCATGGATCGGGCCTCGTGCCTGCCGGCACGCGGAGGTCGTGGAGGAAGTCATGCGCCGTTCTCCGACATTTCCAACCCGGTTCGGAACCATTTTTTCCTCGTTTGACGCCCTTGAAAAACTCCTTGAAGTTCACTACGACGAAATATCCCGGTTTCTGGATAAGGCGGCCGGAAAGGAAGAATGGGCCATAAAGGGGCTGCTGAACAGGTCGCAGGCCCGGAGAAGTTTTTCGACCCTTATGCTTTCAAGGGAAAAAGGGCGGCTGGCCTCACTACCGCCGGGAAAGCGTTATCTCAGCGAGCAGCGAATCAGGAGCAGTGCGGACAGGGAAATGAACAGTTGGTTGGAAGGGGTCATTAAGGGTATCGGGGTCGTCTTGTGTCGGCATTCCTTTGAATTTTGTGAACGCAAGGTGCTTTCCCTTGACAGCGAAGCAATGGATATGGTCCTGAACTGGGCATTTTGGGTAGCGAGGGAAGAAGCGGATGATTTTCGGGCCGCGGTCGACAGGGCAAATGAACAAAACGACCGGCAGGGACTGCTGTTACAACTATCGGGACCCTGGCCCCCTTACAGCTTTCTCCCCTTCCTTGACATGGACGATCGGTGAGACGTGTATTTATTGTATTGCATATTTCACGGCAGTGAAGTCCAAAGGCAAGCGACCCTTCCGGGGGTGGGCGGTCAACCCGTCTTTCCGGTTGCGATAAACGGCATCAGCGCTGCCGTATCCGAAATCCGAGATGCGCACCTGCCACCGGATGTTCCCCGGGTCATGGCATACAAAAAGGTTATAGAGTCATTTCACAGCGATCGAACGGTCATTCCCATGCGATACGGCTGCGTGCTCAGGGACAGGCCTCAGGTTATTCAGCTTCTGAAGAGAAACGCCCGCCGATATGAATCGCTTCTCAAAGATCTGGATGGCTGCGTGGAGATGGGAATCCGATTGATGATTGATGATTGTGGATTGTCGATTAAGGGATTGAAAAACCGAGAGATCAACGCTGAAATTCGTAACTCGAAACTCAAGACCTCCGGGAGAGCATATCTGGCTGCTCGAAAAGAGCATTATGCACAAGAAGAATGCATCACGGAAGCGAAGAACGAAATTGCCGAGCAATTCCGTGCCGCGTTGACCGGTCTCTTCGTAAAATGTAAAGTTGAGACTCCTCCAATGCCCAATCGCCAATCGTCAATGCTTTCCCTTTATTTTCTCGTGCCTGGAAAATCCATTGATCCGTTCCGGCAGGTTTTTCGGAACATGCGCCGCAGGATGGTAACCACAAAGCTTCTTTTGAGCGGGCCATGGCCTCCCTACAACTTTGTGCTGCCTGACAATGAACGGCGCCGGCCTGGGCTTCAGGACGAAGAGGCGAAAGAAAGGCAACCCTGAACGATGAATGCTGAACCTGTGAACGCCTCCAATAAATCCACAGGGCATGAAGATCTCTATGAAATGCTTTTAGAGGCCATTCCCTCTTCTGTCCTGCTGATCGACAAAACGCTGTCTATTGTATCCGCAAATCGAAATTTCCTCCAAAAAAACAACCTGTCATTATCTGAAACAATCGGGCAAAAATTGGAAAAAGTGTTCCCGGCCGTAATCCTCCACCACTTGCCTGTTCTGGATCAAATCCGGGGTGTTTTTCAAAACAGTGAACCGACCAATGGCCAGCGGTTGACCTATCGAGTCCCCGGGGTTCCCATGAGGGTTTATTACTATAAAATGATCCCGGTCATACGGCAGGGTGTGGTAGAAAACGTGATGTTTCTGATGGATGATATCACCCAGCAGGTGCAATTGAGCGAGAAGGTCCAGCAGGTTGAACGTCACCTCGCGAGTGTCGTTGAAAGTGCCACTGACATTGTTCTATCCCTCGACACCGCGGGGCGGTTCTTATCCATGAATCCGGCAGCAGAGAAAATTCTCGGGTTCTCCATCGAGGATGATGATGGACAGCTGTTTCAGGACTGTTTGCTCAAAGATGAAAAAAAAGAAATGCGGAAGGCTTTTTCTGAAGTGATGTACGGATACAAACCAAAAGCAGTCGAATGGAACCTGATTACAAAAGAGAAAGCGAGCATTCGTGTCTCCTGGATCTTTTCACCCATGAAGGATGAAATGTCGAAAACGATCGGTATCGTGGCGGTGGGAAGAGACTTAACCGAGCAGCGCAAATTGGAGATGGAGCTTTTTCAGTCACAGAAACTCGCCGCCCTGGGCGTGATGGCGGGAGGGGTTGCCCACGAAATCAGAAATCCGCTGGCCATCAGTTCTTCCGCTGCCCAATTTCTCATGAATGATGATATTACCGCTGAGTTTCGCAAGGAGTGTGCGGCTAAAGTCAATTCGGGCATTAAGAGAGCTGCGGCCATCATCGATAACCTTATAAAGTTTGCCCGCCCGGCGTCAAAGCACAGTGTTGAGCCTGTTGAGCTCATCTCTCTTCTGCAGGAAACAGTATCGCTGGTCTTCAATCAGGCCAGAATTCAAAAAATCGAAATAATATCGAATCTCTCCGGGGAATCCATTACGATCCAGCGGGGGGTTTACGGACTTCTCCAGCAGTTGTTCCTCAACCTTTTCCTGAACGCCATTGCGGCCATGCCGAACGGAGGTATCCTGACGCTCTCTGCAGAAAGTCGAGTTGGGGACGTTTTGCTTCGGATAACAGATACAGGGGACGGCATACCGGAAAAAAACATCGATAAAATATTCGATCCCTTTTTTACGACCGCGTCCATGGGAGAAGGCATCGGATTGGGGCTTTCCATCGCCTATGCCATCGTGAAACAACACGCCGGCACTATTGAGGTGCAGAGTGCCAGAGGAAAGGGCAGCACCTTCATCGTGAAGCTGCCCACACAGTGAGGAGTTAATGGTTGGCGATTTGTGATTGTTGATTGAGGGTTGAAAACATGAAACCACAAATTCCAAATAAATCACAATGACCAAAATTCAAAATAACAAACCTGGAATTTTAATGAGATTTGGGATTTCAACAATCGACAATCGATAATCCTAAATTACGAATAAGGACACCATGAAAATTCAAGAGCGGACCTTACTCATTGTAGACGACGAGCCGGATATCTTCTGGGTTATGGAACATCTCCTGAAGCAGGAAGGGCTCGATCTGATCAGGGCCTTGAACGGGCAGGAAACCCTGGTGGCCATGAAAAAAAAACATTTTGAACTGGTTTTGCTTGACGCCAAACTGCCTGATATTGAGGGGTTGGCTCTGGCAAAAAAAATAAAGGAGATGGATTCAACGGTTCCCATTGTGCTGATATCCGGATATCTTAGCCAGGATGACGAAATCGTTCAGAACTCACTCTCCAGCGGATTGATCTCTGAGTATATCTCCAAACCTTTTCAGCACACCGAGATTCTGAATGCAGTGAAAAATCTGCTTTTGTAAACTCCGGTCTCTGAAATATGGAATGGATTCCATTTTATAATGGCGCCTGTTCCATAGCCCCTATTTCCTGTTTTTTATCGTTTGGAAATCAATTTCCCCGTCCTCCTTTCTAATAATCTTGGATTTCAGTTACTTGAAAGGAGTTAGATCTTCCACCACGAACAGACACACCTCTGGCACAATTGCTGCACCTAGGGATTACCGCATGCATGCACATGGCAAAATCAGTATAACCGGCAAAAGACTTGAAAGGAGAAACATCATGGCAAAGGTACAAAAATCGACAGATTCCTCGAGCCTGGCAGAGGTTGTGGACAGAATCCTCGACAAAGGCATCGTCATCGATGCCTGGGCCAAGGTATCGCTTGTGGGGATCGAATTGCTGTCTATCGAAGCGCGGGTGGTGATCGCTTCAGTGGAAACGTATTTGAAGTATGCTGAAGCCATCGGCCTCACAGCCTCCGCTGCAGCTCCTGCCTGAAGTCTCGGTGGGAGGGCAGCTTAGCAGACGGAATGAACGGACCCGTATTCGTTGCTCTTTCCCGATTCAAACCCACATTTGGGCAATCTGAACGAGAGGATCCGGCCTTAAGGCTCCTCTCGTTCAGACAGGTCCCGTTTCCATGAATAAAACAACGAGAAAGGAGAAAGACCATGGGGCGCTTAACCGAAGAGATGGCAAACTTGCATGGTGAAATTGACGCCCTCCGCAACGGGCGGGTGGAATTCATCGCCGGTTTAGAAAACGGCATATCTGAGCTCAAGTCCGATGTGGCGGACATGAAGCAAGGTTTCCGCAAAGACCACACCCGGATGGCCGGAAACATGAAAGACAATTTGAAGGCCTTCATGGTCGAAACAGAAGCTTATGTCTCAAGCCTGAAAAATGACGTGGCCGACATGCAGAATAATTTCCGCAGCGATCACGCCGATATGGCCCATAAGTTGAAAGGCGATCTTCAGATGTTCGCAGCCGGGATAAAATCCACCGTGTCCGACCTGACGGATCTCTTCAGGGACGACCGCGTCGAGATGGCTGAAAACATGAAAGTCGATCTGCAGGTCTTCATGGCCGGAATAGAAAAATATATTGCAGACCTTAAAGATGAGGTGTTCGATTTGCAGGGAAACTTCCGCAGCGACCACGCCGATATGGCCTGTAAGTTGAAAGACGATCTTCAGATGTTCGCAGCCGGCATAAAATCCACCGTGTCCGATCTGGAAAAGCAATTTCGTAATGAGCATATCGAGATGACCGGGAAGGCCAGGGCTGAACGCCAACTGTTTTTTTCAATAGTGAAACAATCGCTTGCCGACCTGAAGCTGCAAACAGCCAATCTTCTTCAGGATATTAGCGACGATCTTGCCGGCGCCCACAGGGCATGGTCCGGCGCAACACCAATACCTGCCGGTAAAAGGACCGCCGGAAAGGTACGCAGACCCGCCAAAGTACAGGCAGAACCGGAAATGACCGCCCATCCAGCCGAAGTCCACGCAAAACCGGAGAAGGTTGAGCCTCCGGTCAAAGATCAGCATGCGCAAGAAAGTACCGAGGAGGTGCCTTTGATGGTGCCCCGGCAAACCGAAGTACAGGCAGAACCGGATGACCTCACACAACTCCACGGAATCGGTCCCGCCATGAGCAAGCATCTGAACGATGCCGGTATTTTTACGTTCGCAAAATTGGCTTCAAGCACCATTGAGGAGCTCCGGAAAGCGATGGGGGAATCGGCAAGGTTCGCCAACTTTGAGATGTGGATCAAGCAGGCCAGGGAATTGAGCAGCTAAACAGCGGGTTCGCCTTAGGCCCCGGTCTTTCTTTGTCAAATTTACGATCTTGATTAGAAAATCATCAATGTCGGGGGCGTTTCAATGAAAAATAAACCTTTGAGTGTCATCTCGGAAGCAGTCCAGATAATACCGATAAATGATAGCGTTTTGCCCGAGCCCAGCAAGGAATTCGTCAACACGCCTTACATTCAGGATGTGACGGAGCGCGCCCTTGCTTATCTCAATGTGGGATACCCGGTGCACTTCTCCGGCCCCTCAGGCACGGGAAAAACAACCCTTGCCTTTCATATTGCCGCCCAGCTCGGCAGACCGGTCTCGCTCATTCACGGAGACGACGAGTTTGGAAGCTCCGACCTGATTGGACGGGATTCGGGATACCGCAAGTATAAACTTTATGACAATTATATCCATTCCGTCATGAAAACCGAGGAGCATTTGAATACACAGTGGGAGGATAACCGGTTGACCACGGCCTGCAAGAACGGGAATACGCTCATTTACGATGAGTTTACTCGATCCAGACCGGAGGCCAATAACGCGCTTCTCAGTGTTCTGGAAGAAAAATTTTTAAATTTGCCCAGGCTTCGAAGAGCAGATAAGGGGTACCTGGATGTGCATCCCGATTTCCGGGCGATCTTTACTTCCAACCCCGAAGAGTATGCAGGGGTCCACAAAACACAGGATGCGCTGATGGACCGTCTCATCACCATTCATCTGGGCCACTTTGACAGGGAGACGGAGATGCAGGTTGCAATGGCCAGGTCGGGTCTGGAACTTGTCGATGCCGAAACCATTATTGATATCGTGAGAGAGTTGCGAAGTACGGGAGTTAATAACAACCGGCCCACCATTCGTGCCAGCATCGCCATTGCCCGCATCCTGGCAAACCTTGGCGGGCATGCCCGGATGGACGATCCCGTTTTCATGCGCATATGCCGTGACGTCCTGAGTACCAATACGGCCAAGGTTACCCGCGGCGGCCAGCCACTCATGTCCGAGGTGCTGGAGGAGGTTATTCAGAAGGTATGCAGACTGCGGTCATAACCGCAAAAAACCTTTAACCGGTACTGTTTGAGTAAATGCTCTAGAGGTGGAGCGATGAAAATTGATGCTTTTCGATTGATGATGGATGGACTTCTAACATGTTCGGGTGATCGGTATCATCCGTGCAATATGCGAAATCTGTGGATAAAAGAGGACCAAAAAGATGTCTTTACCCAAAAGAACCATTCGAGGTTTGGCAAACATCCGCACGCACTCGGCAACCCGCGACCAGGTATCCGAGTCTTACAAGGCTTTTCTTAGAATCGGAGCCCTGGAGATGGAGAAAGCCAGGCGGGGCAAGGAAAAGGAAAGCGCCCTGAACCGTGTGCAGAATATAGATGCACGGTTCCGGGAAATCGAGGCTGAAAAATCCGAACTTCTAGCGGCAATCGGCATACCGTCCACCGGCGACGCTTGCGGTAATCCGGCCAATGGGCCGAAGCGTGCGCCTGCCCGAAATAAAGGCGGATTCAAAGTATCTTACTGAGTATCGGATGGATTACAATAAGGAGGTAAACCGGTGCCAAGGTTAAAGGGGGCGACCCATATTCACACCAGCCGAACGATCCGAGGGTTTCGGTCCTGTAGGCACTTTACCGGGATATCTCTCACCCACTTTGAGTCCGGACGGATCGGATTCGAAAAAGAGAAAATAGCCGTCAGGGAAGCGTTGAACAGAAGACACGGTTTGAGACACCGTGCCGGTTCTCGTCTGCTGTCCGGGGGTGTTCCGGTTCATGACAGGAAGACGCTCATTGGCGATAGAAACAAGCAAAGGAAAAGAAGGGACAAGATATGAAAATCAACTGTCTTTCCTGCGGGCATAAAGTGGACCTGGATGATGTTTACGATGATTATCAAGGACAGATCAGGTGTTTGGTCTGCGCCGCGATGCTGGAGATCAAAACCGAGAAGGGTCAACTCAGATCGGTCATATGGACCACCGTTTCGCCGTCTCCCTTGGAAGCGGAAACCGATGGAGGGCGCTTTGACAATTACCCGCAAACGTAAGAAAAGGATTTGAAAGCAAAAATGGCTGCACAATCTCCAGATCATAAAGGGAAATACTTATACGCCGTAATTGCCGGTGCTGGCGGGCGAAACCTGGAAACACCGGGAATTGACAACGGCACCCTCCATACCATTTCAGAAGGGAAAATTTCGGCCGTCGTCAGCGATGTCCCCAATAAAAAACTGCGACCCGAACGGCGACATCTGGCAGCCCACCAGAGTGTGCTTCGGCGATTGATGGAAGAGTGCACCCCGCTGCCTATGGCATTCGGTATCATTGCGGACGGTTCCCAGGCAATCAGGCGGATACTGACCCTCAACCAGGAAGCTTTCCGGGAAGCGCTTGACCATGTCACCGGGAAAGTGGAAATAGGGTTGCGGGTCACTTGGGATGTACCGAATATATTCGATTATTTTGTCAACACCCATCCGGAGCTCAGAGCTGTGCGCGACCGGTATTTCGGAACCAACCGGGAACCGGCGCACGAGGATAAGCTCGCGCTGGGGCGTATGTTTGACAACCTGTTGAATGAAGAAAGGGAGATTCATACCGAAAAGGTAGAAGAGATTCTTTACAGTGTCTGCTTCGAGATCAACAGAAACTCATGCCGAAGCGAATTGGAGGTCATGAGCCTGGCCTGTCTTGTGGGACGGGATAAGGCGGAACAAAAGGCGTTTGAAAAAGGCATTTTGGAAGCAGCCAACCTGTTCGACAACAATTATGCCTTCGATTACAACGGCCCCTGGGCTCCTCACAACTTCGTTGCCATTGATCTGCAGATGTAATGCCTAAAAGGATAACATGCTGATTGTTGACGACATACTGCTTTTTCCGATGCGCAGTATCCTTTGGATATTCCGCGAATTGCACAACTCCGCCCGGCAGGAGATAGAAAACGAGGCCGAGTCCATCACGGCCGAACTGAGCGATATTTATATGATGCTGGAGATGGAAAAAATAACGGAAGACGAGTTCGACTCCCGTGAAAAACAGCTCCTTGACCGGCTGGAAATAATACAGGAGCGCAATACCCGTATCGAAGATGATGAAGACCCTGATCCGGATAAACCGGAAGAGTGACCGCTGATAGCTGTAAACCGATCATTGATTACTTGCGCGATTGTACTAATCCATGTGGATAGACTGAAGGGGAAGGCTATTAGAGGCAAATCATAAAAATCATGCGGATATATTTCAACCTTCAGCCTGATCAAGTTAGAGTGTTCAGCGTTCAGTGTTCAGGTTTGAGCCGGTGATTACTTGCACCCCGGTCGGCATTCCGGTGAAAGCCGGAATCCAGCCACACGGCGGGTTTCCTGGATTCCGGCTTCGTAGGAAAGACGAAAAGTCCGGGACACCTGAAACCCCCCAAATGCGAATTCCTGTAAAATTGAATTAGTGACGGGAGAGCAACCAAAAGGATGTCAAAGTTTGAACACGGAACCACACCAGGATTCACCTCTTTTCCTGCGCAACAGTCATTTGCGATTGCTGTTTTTCGGCGGCAAAGGCGGGGTCGGCAAGACAACGTGCGCTACGGCGACGGCGCTCAGACTGGCTAAACGCTCCGCGGAAGCCTCCTTTCTCATCGTCTCGACAGATCCGGCCCATTCTCTGGCCGATAGCTTGGCCGGCGTCACCCTTCCTCGCAATTTAAAAGTTATCGAACTCGACGCAGGAAAATCTCTGGCCGCTTTCAAGAAAAACCACACGCAGATACTCAGGGAGATTGCATCCCGTGGAACTTTCTTTGACGGAGAAGATATCAATGAGATTCTGGTGCTCTCCCTGCCGGGTATGGACGAGTTGATGGCCTTCCTCGAGATCGCCGGGTGGGTGGAAAATAGGACGTATGATTGCATTGTGGCGGATACCGCTCCGACGGGACACACCCTCAGACTGCTGTCCATGCCGGCGTTGATCAAAAGGTGGCTTGAGGCGTTGGATGCGATGCTGGCCAAGCATCGTTATATGAAGAAGCTGTTCAGCGGTTCTTATCAGCCGGATGAGCTGGATAAGTTCCTGTCCGGGCTGGCCGAATCGGTCAAACAAATGGAGGCGCTGCTGCAGGATCCGAAACAGTGCTGTTTTGTACCCGTTATGCTTGCCGAAGCCTTGAGCGTCGCCGAGACGTTGAGGCTGTTGGAGGGATTGAAACAATCAAAGATAGCGGTCACCGATATCGTGGTGAACCGGCTCTACCCGGAAAATGTCTGTATGGCTTGTTCGGATCGGCACATCCGGCAGATGGGAGAGCTCTGTCAATTTGAGGGAGAAATATCCGCTTATTCGCTATGGGGAGTTCAGCAATACCCGGAAGAAATTCGCGGTCCAGCCCCTCTCGATGTGTTCTGGGAGGGATTGTTTCCATTGAAAAATCCAAAATTCAAAATATGCGATCAACAATCACCAATGGTCTCGCCGGTCGGAGCGCCAGGCAAGCTGCCTGCTCCTGAAAAAAGGCTCCTGGTTTTTGCCGGAAAGGGGGGAGTTGGAAAGACCACCCTGGCCTGTGCCACGGCCGTCAGGATGGCCCGGACATTTCCGGATAAGGGGATTTTTCTATTCTCCACGGATCCGGCCCATTCCCTGTCGGACTGCCTGGGGAAACGGATCGGACCGGAGCCCACAGAGCTCATGCCCGGACTGACAGCCATGGAAATCGATGCACAGGCAGAGTTCGATGGCTTGAAAAAAAAGTATGCGGCAGAGCTGGAGAGGTTTCTTGCCGCCCTTTCGCCCGATCTGGACTTGACATTTGATCGCGAAGTGATGGAACGCGTTATGGATCTCTCCCCCCCCGGCCTGGATGAAGTGATGGCCTTCACCTTGGTCATGGGTTTTCTCACCAAGGATCGGTACCAGGTCTTCGTGCTCGATTCCGCCCCGACGGGGCACCTGATCCGGCTTTTGGAAACCCCGGAGCTCATTCAGCAGTGGCTCAAAATGTTTTTCAACCTGTTTCTGAAGTATAAGCGCGTTTTTCGACTTCCCGGGATCTCGGAGCAAATGATCCGGATATCAAAAGATCTCAAGTGCCTGCGTGCCCTGTTGAAGGATTCCGACCGGTCGGCGTTATATGCGGTGACCATACTGACGGAGATGGCATTTCAGGAGACAGCTGACCTGGTGGAGGCCTGCCGGCGAATGGGAATAAACGTGCCGGCGCTTTTTCTCAATCTTGCCACACCCGACAGTGAATGCTCCCTTTGCTCGGCCCTCTGCCGGAACGAGGGGCAGATCCGGGAAAAGTTTGAGCGAACCTTTCCCGGAAAGCCCCAGGTCCTGGTCCATTACAT
>QZKK01000134.1 GCA_003599475.1 Desulfobacteraceae bacterium | reverse complement strand
GATCAGAGACCATGGAGCTCTTCTGCCGGAGCTCTCGTAATCTCGTTTGTGGGCGATAAAATAGGTGAGGATCATCAGGCTTACACCCAGCAGAACCCCAGGGAAAAAACCTGCCAGAAAAAGGGCTCCCACGGATGTTCCGGTAATCAGGGAAAAAATGACCATCGGAATGCTCGGCGGAATGATCGGTCCGATGATCGAGGATGCGGCCGTCACTGCCGCGCTGAAATCCGGGCCGTACCCCTTCTTGATCATCGCCGGAATCAGCATAGAACCGAGTGCCGAGGTGTCTGCGACCGCAGATCCGGTAATCCCGGCAAAGAACATGCTGGCAAGGATGTTGACTTGTGCAAGCCCCCCCTTGAAGTGTCCGATGCAGAGATCCGAAAATTTGACCAATTTATCCGTGATCTTGGCCTGATTCATCAACTCGCCTGCCAAGATGAAAAAGGGGATGGCCATGAACGGAAACACATCGATTCCGGTAAACATGCGTTGGGCGATGATGTTGAGCGGAATCCCCTTGCTGAGCAGCAAAAAGGAAAGCGACGACAATCCCAGTGCAAACGCAACGGGTATCCCCATCACCAGGCATGCAATGAAGGTCACGACACTGATACCCATCGTTTACTCCTGTCTTGTAAGCTGCAGGTACAGGTGGCGCAGACATTCCAGAATCATCAGGAAGGAGCCGATCGTAATCGCCGAATATGGAAGATACATGGGAATTCCAATCGATGGCGAGGTCTGAATTCTGACGACCTGCAAATGGTTGAGCGAATATTTGAACAGAATCACCAAAAACAGCAGCACCAGGAATCCGCCGGCGATTTTGACGATGCGCGCAGCCGTTCCGGGCATCCGTTCCAGGAAAAAAGAAACCCCGACATGGTTGTTGTCCCTCAGAGCCAGACCCATCCCCAGCAGAGCGAACCAGACCATCAGATAGCGTGCGAGCTCTTCGGTCCATGAGATCGAGTCATTGAGGATGTAGCGGTAAAAGACACCCACTGTGACATTTACGATCATAATCGAAACTGCGATGTAAATCAGGAGGGTCCTTGCCCGGGTAATTACGGCGTACAAGAAGCTTGTCATCTTCATCTGCGCATAACCCTTCTCGCCTGCAGGAAGGAGTGTCGACCATAAGGGAATCGATGGAATTCCCTTATGGTCTCCTGATCCGGTCGCATCCGGCTATTTGCTCGCCTCTTCAACCGCTTTCAACGCATCGTCGATAATACCCGGATCCACCTTCGTTTTCAACCAGTCGATCACCGGCCCCTGAGTCGCCTTCTTGAACAGCTCTTTTTCCTCCGGGGTCGGTGAATAGACCTCCATTTTCTGCTCCTTCAGCTTTGCAAGGCCGATTCCCGCCGAATTCAACTGCTGAATCCCGCGCCCGACCGTGCGTGAAATCTCGGCGGCGTCCATGATAATCGTCTGCAGATCTTTGGGCAGGCTCTGGTACCACTTGTCATTGACGACAAACCAGTCGACTCCGTAGACATGGCCGTCGAGGGTCACATACTTCTGCACCTCGGGAAATTTGGCGACCAGTATGACGGAAACCGGGTTTTCCTGGCCGTCTACGACGCCGGTCTGCAGAGCGGTATAGACTTCGGGCCAGGCAATCGGAGTAGGGTTTGCGCCCAGTCCTTTCACCATATTCACATAGAGCGGGGTTTCCTGGACTCTGATCTTAAGCCCCTTCATGTCTTCGGGCTTTCGAACCGGCCGCTTGTTGTTGGTGAAGTGTCTGAAGCCGACTTCGGCGAAGACCAGGTTGCGAAGACCCGTTTTTTTCAGCAGGCCTTCCGAGAGCTTCTTTCCGAAAGGTCCGTCCAGGACTTTCCAGGCAATCTTGGTGGATGGGAAAAGATAGGGCAGATCGGTGATCATCTGCGCCGGATAAAAGCCGCCGAGCACACCGGATGCGCAGGTTGCCTGCATGGATCCGGCGATTGTAGACTCGACGATCTCGCGTTCTCCGCCGACCGATCCGGCACCATAGACCTCGACTTCGATCCTGCCGCCGCTCTCCGAGTTGACGATCTCCTTAAACGTAATCAACTGCGCGTGCTTGCGTGAGGTGTAAATGTCCAGTGAATCGGCATGGCCCACTTTCATGACGAATTTCTCTGCGGCCTGAACACCGGCTGCGCTAAAAAAAGGAATCATCATCAATAAGGCGCTGCAGGCTACGACGAATTTCTGAAGCTTTCCATGTTCCATACTTCCTCCTTTCAAAGAGAAACGGGGTTGATATGTCCGGTCAAACTGTATTTGACCGTCGAAAACGTCGATCGACGCTTTTAAATTTCAAACAGTACCTTCAACATATCTTTATTCCCAATAGAAGCGAGAGCCTCCGGGTATTCTTCTAACTTGTACTTTCTTTTTACCAGAGGGGCAGCCGATACCATGCCCGCTTCGACCCATTTGATCGCGCGAATGAAGTGCCGGTCCAACTGAGATACATCTCCAAACAGGGTGATTCCTTTTCTCAATATCTTCAGCGGGCTGATTTTCGCCTCCGGATAAAGGCCGAACAGGGCGATGCGGCCCCGGTTGCCTGCAACCTCGATCGCCAGGCTTGCGGCCTCCGGGGTATTGGCGGTTTCGACGACGATGTCGGCCCCTTTTCCATCGGTGATCTCCAGTACCTGTCGGGCAATATCTTCGGCAGTTCCATAAATGCCATGATCGGCACCCAGTTCAGCGGCCATCTGAAAGCGTTCATGATGATGCCCGCGTCCGATGACGATGATTTTGCCGGCACCGGATGCTTTAAACGCCTGCAGATGAAAAAACCCAAGGGACCCCGGCCCGATGACGGCAACCGTGTCTCCGACCAGGGGTCTGACGGTTTCCAAGGTCCGGACGGTCAAGCCGATCGGCTCGAGGCATGCCGCATCGATAAAGGATATGTCTTCGGGAATCCTGTGCGCTTTGTTTGCGGATACGCAGACATATTCTGCGAAGGTGCCGTTACAGGTGATCCCGATGTGGTGCCAGTCGAGGCACATGTTTTCATTCCCGCTGCGGCAATCCCGGCAGGCGCCGCAACCCCGCAAAGGCGCGATGCCCACATGGTCTCCAGGGGACAGGTTTTTTACTCCCTCTCCCACGGCTGAAACGATGCCCGCGCCTTCGTGGCCGAGCACAAGGGGGATCGGGACCGGTTTTCGGCCGATGTAACGGTTGTGGATGATGGCGATGTCCGAGTAACAGAGCCCGGCTGCCTTGAGCTGAACCTGTACCTCGCCGGTGCCGGGGGTCGGTTCGGGCACGTTTCTTATTCCGACCTTCCCCTCGCTTTTTTCGTATTTTACAAGCGCTCTCATCTGCTCTCAACTTTTTTCAGAGGTTTCGAAAAGCGACCGGCGCTTTCGCAGGGAGGATCGCCTTTCAGATGCCGACAATACCCTCTCCGCCGTTGATGCCGATTTGTTGGCCGGTGATATAGTCCCCTGCTCTGGATGCCAGCAGTAAACATAAAAATGATATTTCCAACGGTTCGGCCTGCCTGCCCAAAAGCACCATTTTCCCCCTTTCGATCTGCTCTTCTTCGGTTCGCCCCGGAACGATACCGGTAAACGTGGTTCCGGGAGAAACAATGTTTGCGGTAATCCTGTAGGGTGCAAATTCCTGGGCGATGGTTTTTACCAAGCCGACGATACCGGCTTTCGCCGCGCCGTAGTGGGCGTTTCCGGAGCATCCAGTCTGGCCGATGTTGGATCCGATTGCAATAATCTTTCCCCGATGCTGCTTCTTCATGTGGGGAATGACGGCGTGAATCCAATTGTAAGTCCCGGTTAAATGGATCCGGATCATCCTGTCCCACAATTCAGGGGTGATCTCTTCGAAGGCTTTTCGTTCGACGATTCCGGCACATGTCACCAGCGCGTCGACCGAGTTTACCTGCGAAACGAAATAATCGGTCAGCGCTTTGGCCCGGTGATGATCCGTCACATCTCCGATGAGCGGAACGGCTTTAGCAGCCGGATATTTTTCTGTGATCACTTTTATCGTTTCTGCGATTCCTTCTTCTCTAAGATCGCATACGCCCACCGTGCACCCCTGTTTGGCGAATAAGATGGAGGTCGCCTGTCCGATTCCCGCTCCCCCGCCTGTAATGATCGCGCTTTTTCCTTTCATGCCTAAAGTCGTTTCCTCTAGCAATCCGAATTTGTCTCGAAAACTGTATCTCATATCAGGGCTCCAAAAGAACCGGCTGCCTGGTTTGGCCGGATGTCAAAACAGCCTCGATGGCTATCAATGTCCTTTGTCCGTCGATACCCGATGTTCGGGGGGATTCCTCCCCCGAAACCACCCTGCAGAAATGCGCAAGCTGACGCTGGTACGAGTTTGCAGTCGAAACACCCGTTTTCCGGATGGAAAGGGGGTGCTGCCAGCCTCTGCGGTTTGGATCGGCGTAATACACCTTATTTAGGCCCGGAAAATCAAGCGACGCCTCCGTTCCGAAGAAATGGCAGCAATTTTCTTTCGTCTGGTAGAAAAACAAATTTTCCCCGGTAGTGCATTCATATGCCCATTGAGAAGGAGCGGTGTCGGTAAGGAGCATGCTCGCAACCGTATCGTTTTCGAAACGGAGACTCACGCTTACGGTATCCTCAACCGGAAAGTTCCTCCCCTTGTGACTCACCTCGGCATAGACACGGGTAATTTCACCGCAGAGATACCGTAGTGTATCGATTTCATGAATCAGGTTGAGCAGGACCGGGCCGCCCCCTTTCTCTTTTCGCCAGGGTCCCGCGATGAAATATTCAGCGGGTTTATAAAAGCCGCACAAAACGGAGACCCCGAGCAGCGAGCCCAGCTCTCCTCCCCGGATTATTTGCCGGGCGGCTTCGACGAGGGGGTTGAATCTTCGGTGGTGGCCGACCAGAAGCTGAACTCTGTTTTTCGCTGCCCTCTCGATGAGTCTTGCGGCGGCCTCAACCGTGGGTGCGATGGGCTTCTCTACGAAAAGATGCACTCCCCTTTCGACACAGGCGCTGCCGGCGGATTCATGGGCTTCGTTGGGCAGGGCGACGATCACCCCATCGAGCGCTTCACGCTCCAGCATCACCCGGTAATCGGTGTAGAAGGCGGTTTTCAATTCCTGAGAAAATTTTTCCCTGGACCGGTCGGTGTCGCATACCGCCGCCAGTTCGCATTCGTCCAGTCGGCTCGCAAACTGTGCATGGACTTTACCGATCATTCCCAACCCGATTACCGCCAGCCGGACACGTCTCCGCTCGGCTGCCTCTTCAGTCCCGCGTTCCATGGGAAAACCCCCCACAGTCGGTCTTGTATCCGAAACCCTTATTGCCTCCCCGCTCAGTTCCGTTCAATCCATGTAAGCGCCTCCGTTTACATCCAGGATCTCCCCGGTGATGTAGGAGGCGCTATCGGAAACCAAAAATGCCGCCGATCTTGCGATTTCGCTCGGCTGCGCAAATCTCTGCATGGGGATATTTTTTAGCAGAATCTCGTTGTACTTCGGAGATGTGCCTTTGCGTTGCGCAGTCTGCACCGTCCCCGGCGCGATTGCATTAACCCGGATGCCGTGCTGGACCAGTTCCTTGGCAGTGTAAATCGTAAAATTGGCAACACCGGCCTTGGAGGCGCAGTAGTGCGCGGCCGGAGGTCCGGAGTTGCCGCTTTTCGCGGATATGGAGGAGATGTTCAGAATCGCTCCCTTCCCCCTTTTGGTCATTTCTCTAACAACATATTGAGTACACAGAAAAACGCTTTTGAGATTGACTCTCAACACGAGGTCCCATTGTTCATGGTCGATTTCTATCGTCGGAATCCGATCGCCCAGATGATTTTTGGGCGATATTCCGACGTTGTTTACCAGAATGTCGATCCGATCGAATTCATCGATGACGCTTTTCACCATGTTTCTCACATCCTCTGGATCTCCGACATCCACCTTCAGGAACCGGGCCTCCCCTTTTTTTTCGATGATATTGTTCGCGACTGCTCTTGCCGCATCCAGGTTGACATCGACGACAAAAACAGTCGCTCCACACTCAGCCAGTTCATAAGCAATGGCTTCACCGATTCCCTGCCCGGCGCCTGTAACGATTGCGATATTCTCTTTTAAATTTTCCATTTGCACAAGCTCCTCGTATTTTTATTGTCCTGTCAGGCCGGCGATTCCAGGCAGAAAAGTCGATACTGCCGGAATGTAGGTAATGATTGCAAGTGCAATCAGCAGCACGGCCAAAAAAGGCAGCATCTCTTTCGACAGCTTCGCCAGCGTCAAATCTTCGGCGACGGCACAGGTAGCAAACAGCACTACCCCGATGGGCGGCGTAACAAGCCCGACGCATAAATTGATGACCATGACGACTCCAAAGTGCAGCGGATCGATTCCGGCTTGGGCGGCCATGGGCGCAAGGATCGGAGCAAAAATTAAAATTGCCGGAACGGCATCGATAAACGTGCCGACAAACAGAAGAACGATGTTTAGCAGCGCTAAGAATTGAAGCGGGTTTTCCATGAACGGCTTGAAGATGGCCTGGATTACCTGAGCCAATCCGGTGACAGTCAACAGCCACGAAAAAAGGGTGCATCCGGCAACGATCCACATGACGACCGAAGTGATATAGGCCGTCCGAGTCAGTATTTCCGGCAGATCTTTAACTTTAAGGGTCCTCAGCACGAAGACACCGATGATAAAGGCGTAGACGACAGCAACCGATGCAGCTTCGGTCGGTGTAAAAATGCCTCCGTAGATCCCCCCCAGGATGATTAACGGCATGATCAACGGTAAAGCAGCCCTTTTCAAACCGATGGAAAATTCTTGCACGGTCAGTCTGACATCTTTCTTCGGAAAATTATTTCTGTGCGCGATGATGCAAATGACGCCCATTTCCAACAACCCGATCATGACGCCGGGCAGAATCCCGGCAAAAAACAGCGCGCCAAGAGACACATTGCCTGCCGCAAACGAATAAATGATCATCGGGATGCTCGGTGGAATAATCGGTCCGATGATTGCCGATGCCGCAGTCACCGCTCCGCTGAAGCCTGTTCTGTAGCCGTCCTGCTTCATGATCGCAATTTCAATCTTTCCCAGACCGGCGGCATCGGCCGTGGCGGCCCCTGTGATGCCAGCGAAAAAAATGCTGGCAACGACGTTTCCGTATGCGAGGCCGCCTCGTTTTCCTCCGATGAGGAGATTGGCAAAATCTAGAAGTCTGCGAAGGATTCCCGCTTTTTCGAGCAGTTCACCGGCCAATATAAACAGGGGGACTGCAACCAACGGGAAACTCGTCAGTCCGTAAAACATTCTCTGTATGACAAGACTCCAGGGAAGACCTCCGTTCATGTATATCGCAATAAACGATGAACCTAAAATTGCAAAGGCAACGGGGATACCCAGCAGCATGAAACAGAGTAAAATAGACATTAGTGACAGCATGGAGTGCCTTAAGCTACTTCTTGAAATTATGTTGTTGCATGTTTTAAGCTCAGTTGTTTTTTAAAAATTTTTCGTGGAACATCAAATATTTCGAGACAATCAAGATGACCGTTTGAATGCTCATAAAGATCGCCCCTATGGGGATGGCGATATAGATTGTCCAAGTCGGAAGCATCAGAGAAGGAGTTACCTCCCAGGTACGATTCATTACAAAAATAAATCCTTGGAATGCGATAATCAGCATGATGGACAATATGAATAAATAGGTGAGGAAATCCAAAACTACATCTACTTTGGGAGGTAACATCAGTTTTAGGATATCCACACCCACATGGGCGCCTTTTTTTAATGCAAGCGCACCACTTGTGAAAACAAACCATATCATCGAGTACGAGGATACCTCATCGATGCCGGATAAGGGCAATTTCAATACGAATCGAAAAATTACGCTGGTAAAAAGAAGAATCGTGAGAGTGCTGCAGGAGACTACAGAAATCACTTTAATCACAAGCTCGAGATAATGGTCCAGATTTTTTATAAGATTTCGTAATTTAATTCTCATGAGGTTATCTCGAATCCATTATATTGATCATAATTGGCTAATCTGAAACCGCGCGTGTCGATGAATCGTTGGTATCCCCTCGCGTATGATCCCGGGGGGATACCAACGCTGGAATTTATCCCATGATAATTAATCGTTCCTGATTTCTGTGCGATCTACAGAAATCGTTGCAGGCCACTGGGAGCATTAATTTTCTTTTGCAAGCCTTTCTTCTGCTTCCTTACATGCCTCGCCGAATTTTTTGACCCACTCTTCTCCGATCTTGCCGACAATAAAACTCTTCACCGCTTCTTGTGCTTTCGTTCTGAACAGCTCGAGCTGTTCCGGTGTAAGATAGGTGACTTGCATTCCTTTGCCGACCAGAATATCCACTCCGACCACGTCGTTAAACTGACTTGTCGATCGCATGACGGTTGTTGCGATCTTTGATGCCCTCTTGACAACCACTTTCAGATCATCGGACCATTTTGAATTATCCAGCACATCCCACATGACGGCCGGGCTTTTTACCGAGTATGGTACGCTTGCCGACATGATCTCGGGAACAAAAGATGCCAGGGCGCCGTCTGAGGCGGCAGTGATCTGAATCGTGCCGTTCATGGTCCCCTCGACATTTTCTTTTTCGCCTCCCAACTGGCCGGCAGGATAAACTTCCATTTTCAACCGCCCTGCCGATTCTTTCTCCAGGAAGTATTTCATGGCCAGAGCGCCGGCCTGCTTCACGGTCTGCAGGGTCGCAGAGTCGTTGTGGGCAAATTTCAGCACGATCGGCTTATCTGCTGTGAGCCCGGGTGCAGCGGGAAGTGAAATCAATCCGATGATTCCGAGAATGAAGAGACTGTTGAGTTTACGTTTATTCATTTTCACGACTCCTTTTTTGAATGCTTTTTGTTCGTTGCTCTTCACTTTTCCGCTGAAGTAGTCTTTACAGTCAGGGCAAAGCTCAAGCGAGCAGGTCGATTAAGGCCCGCCCTGGACACACACGGGCCAACTGGGGCTTTTCAGATAACCAGCGAAAGTTCTTTTCACCCCCCCTCACTTTTTGCAGCGGATATCTCTCTGAAAGTAGACTTCAGGAAAATTCGGGCATCTAACCGATGTAGATACCGCCGTTGACATCCAGCGTCGCTCCGGTGACCCAATCCGACATGTCCGATGCCAGAAAAAGGACGGCATCGGCGACATCTTTGGGAATCCCATCCCTGTCTACGGCCCGGCTGGCACGCCAAACCGCAAACAGTTCCTGGGGGGCCTTCAAGGTCATTTCGGTCATGATGGGACCGGGGGCCACGGAGTTGGCATAAATGCCGTATTTTCCGAGCTCTCGCGCCAAAGTCTGCGTCAAACCGATGACCCCGGATTTGGATGCCGCATAGCTGACCCCTACCCCGGGACGACCGGTGCGCCCGCCTAAAGATGCGATATTGACGATTTTTCCTCTCCGCTGCTTTTTCATCACCGGAACCACGGCTTTGCACATGATAAAGGTGCCGGTTAAATTGACTCTGATGACCCTTTCAAAATCCTCGACGCTGATTTCTTCGATCGGCCGGGACATCAGGATACCGGCGCTGTTGACCAGGATATCGATACTGCCGAAAAGCTCCAGAATCCGATCGACAGAGGTCTGTACCTGTTCCATGTCAACCACATCGGCTTTGCATGCAACCGCCCTTTTGCGCGAGCGATCGATGGTATCGACTACCGCTTCAGCCTTCGCGGTATCGACGTCCAGCAGGGCTATTTTTGCCCCTTCTCCATGCAGATCGGCTGCGATGGCGGCACCGAGCCCGCTTGCGCCGCCGGTTACGAGAGCTACTTTATCATGTAAATTCAGGTTCATGGTAAATCCTCAGGCTGTTATTCGATTCATCTGAATGTCCCCTTGCCGTCGCCAGCCCAAAGCCTCCGGTAAGATCCGGACCTAATGATCCACTTGATCCACCACGATCTCGTGTTCCTTCAAGATCCGCTCGATTTCAGAGATCGCTTTATCGGAATCGGCATCGATCAACTTGGAATCCTCTTTCCGCTCTTTTTTGCCGCCTTTCATCAGGAGCTGCAGACGATCCGCGGCAGATATTTTTTTCTGCGCCGGCGGCTTCGATTTTTGCTTGGGCTTCGGACTGGAGATACTCTCGGTCACAATCCAATTAAGATCTGAAGATGGCGTTTTATCCACATATACCAGTGCTTCCATCGGCACGGTTTCGATCGTCTTTTTTTCGGCTTTGATCCTGCCGGAAAGAGTGGGATATCGGGGCGCCAGGATGTTCCTGTCGATCGTAAAAAGCGCAGGAAGCCTGCACTCCAAAATCTCCCTGTCCCCCCTTTCGACCGCTCTCTGAAGTAGCGCCTTTTTGTTTTCCCGATCGAGATCAAGTTTGACCACACCGGAAACGTGCGGGAGGTCGAGTATTTCGGCCAGGTACGGGCCTGCAAGGCCTGAATGACCATCGATGGCCTGTTTGCCGGTAAGAATAAGGTCATAGGGGTACTGCCGCATCCAGGAGGAAAGGGTTGCGGCAACGGTCCAGGAATCGAATCTTTCCATATCCGAATCCGGGCAGCATACGTGAACGGCCTTGTCGGCTCCCACCGCAAGACACTTTTTCAGGCCGTCTCTGGCGGAACTGCCCCCCAATGTGGCTGCGGTGATCTGTGCATCGGGAAATTTGTCCTTTAACGACAGAGCAAATTCGAGGGCGTAGGCATCGAGAGGATTGATGATCGGGATGACATCGTCCGGACCGATATAATTTTTCCCGATCTCGGTCCCGGTTTGAGCATAAACGTACTGGACGGTTTTGATCAGTACAACGACTTTCATTCTACTCTCTATCGACAAGTGAAGTTACGAAATGCCGTCACGCACAATTTCGATCAGATCCTTACACTTCAGTGTTTCCAATCCCGGCAGCGATTTCAGACCGTCTTCGATCATGACCATACAGTAGGGACAGGATGTCGCGATGACATCCGGACAGCCTGCGGCCAGCTGTTTGACGCGCAGCTCATTGATCCGATCGCCTCCTGTCTCTCGCACCCACATCTGCCCTCCTCCGCCTCCGCAACAAAAGGTCTTCTCTTTGCTGCCGCACGCTTCGGAAGTCTTTGCACCGGTTATGGATTTGAGGATTTCCCTCGGCGCAGCCACAAGGTTGTTTCCTCTGGCAAGATAGCAGGGATCATGGAAGACAAGCCGGCGATCTGAATTTCCCGATACCTTCGTCTGTTCCCGCCGAATCCATTCAGCCAGCAGTTCTGTATAATGAAAAACCTCGAACCTGCCGCCCAGATCAGGATATTCGTTCTTCAGGGTGTTATAGCAGTGCGGGCAGTAAGTTACGATTCTATCGAAATGAAGGGTGTTCAAAGCCTCGATATTCTTGCGAGCCAGTTTCTGAAATAGGTATTCATTGCCCAGCCTTCGACCGGGGTCTCCGCAGCACATCTCGGCTTTGCCCAGAATGGCGAAATCCGGTTCGTATTTTTTCAGCAAGTCGATGAAAGCGGCGGCTACGATTTTCGTGCGATCATGAAAAGCCCCTAAACACCCTACCCAGAAGAGGGTACCGGTCTGATCGGACGGCTTCAATACCTTGACATCTTTTCCCATCAGCCAGTCTTCCCGAAAGGCCCTTCCTTTGCCGAAGCTGTCCCCGAATGTTTCTATGTCATTAAAGAGATTGGTCATCTCTGCAAAGAAGGTTGCCTTCACAAGCACGCGGTCTCTGCGCACATCGATGAGTTTATCGAGCGCGGAGACAAAAACCGGACATTCTTCGATGCAGGCCATGCAGGTGGTGCACGACCAGAGCTCGTCATCGGAGAGCCCCCTTGCCATGGGCACACGGCATTTGCCACCTTCATCGTTCGGTTTTCTCCAGAACCTTCCGATGCCGGAATAGGCATCCATGTTGTCTTTCAGCTTCTGGACGATCCGTTTGGGAGAAAGCGGCTTTCCGGCCGCAGAGGCCGGGCATGCATCCTGGCATCGCCCGCACTGCGTGCAGGCGTAAAGCTCGGTAAGCTGCCTTCGTGAAAAATTCTCCGGTTTGGAAATCCCTGCGTACGAATCGTTCATTGCGACTCCGGAAAGCCGCCCGCGCAACCGGTGGGGTCCCTGAAAAATCGTCACCGGGGCAAAGAAGGGGTGCTGATGGCTGGAAAAGGGTATGTACAGAATAAACCCTGCCGAAAGAAGCGTCTGACTCCACCACAAAAACGGGAACAAGGCCTGCTGGGCGCTTGTTCCACCCGCGAGGAAAGAAATGATCCGGGCGCACAAAGCCGATATCGGACCTGCCCAGAAGATAAGCCCAAGGTTCAGACGGATCCCCTCTATTGCGTAGTAAGCGCCTATGAGCAGAAATGCGGCGAAAACGATCAGGAAAAATTTGCCCGCTTCGTAATCGGATCCGAGTCTTGCGGGCCTTGAAATCGATCTTCGCAGAAGGCCCCAGAACAGTCCGGTCAGAATCGACACCCCGGCAATATCGCCTGCAACGATAGCCGGTTTCAAGAATGCGGAATCTCGGACGGCCGGTCCTAACCCGAACGAATCGCCGACGACGATAACCAGCAAGTAGCTTGCCAGAAAAAAAATGCTTCCCCAGAAAATCAGTACATGCTGAACGCCGGCCAGATCGTGGAACCGTGTATTCTGAAGCGCCGACCATTGCCCGGCGATGTTGACAAGCACCCGCCGCCAAGCCCCTGCGGTTTTTGCCGCCCCGCTCTCTGATATCCGGCCGCGGCGAATCGCCATGCGGCGCGCGGCAAAAACACGAATGGATACTCCCAAGGAAAGGAGGAGGATGATGAAGTAACCGATTCTCTCTGAAATCGTCAGCATTGCCACCCCCGGAGATGTAAGCTCCGGTTCTCTTCATATGCCGGTACGAGATGCTTCATATCTGTCGCTCCAGCATGACGATCCTTCGAGCTGGATGCCTGGGCTCATCCATGCATCAGTGACCGAAAACGAGATTCGGTAAGTAAAGGGAAAACCATGGGCAAAATGCAATGATTAAGAGTACAATCACTCCGATGGCGAAATATGGGAGTACGGCTTTAGTCGCACGCAGTAATGAAATTTGTGCAAATTTTGCTGAGATAATCAATGTAATGCCGATCGGTGGGGTCAAAAGACCCAGCATCAGTGCAAAAACGATCATAACGCCGAAATGCAGAGGATCCATTCCGATCCTGCTGCTCATGGGCAATAGGATCGGAGCAAGCAGCAGGATGGCGGCTACGCCATCCATGATCGTCCCGATTGCAAGCAAAAGCAGGATGATCAGAAGGATGATGAGAACCGGATTATCGGTCAGTGCAAAAATTGATTTGACGATAACCTGAGGAATTCCGGAAACGGCCAAAAGCCAGCTGAACAATGACGCTGTACCCAGTATAAAAAGCACGATTCCAGTACTCAGAACCGTGTCTTTCAGACACTCCGAAATTTTTTTAACGGTCAGCTCTCTGTGAAAAAACACCCCTACGATAAGAGCATACAATGCTGCGAGCACTCCAAGCTCAGCGTCAGTCACGGCCCCGCTGGCGATGCCGCCTACAACGATGAACGGCATGGCCAAAGCGGAGGCGCTTTGCCTCAAACCCTTGACGATATCCTTGATGGGAGCAGGGTCATGTTTTGGATAGTTATTTCTTACGGCGGCGATATAGGCACCCAGCAAAAGTGATAAACCCAGCAAAATCCCGGGAAACGCTCCGGCCAAAAACAGCCTTCCGATCGGCATGGAGCAGACGATCCCCAGAATCACCATGGGTATGCTCGGCGGAATGATCGGCCCACAAACGGCTGAGCTTGCCGTGATCGCAGCGGAAAAGTCGGGATCGTATCCTTCTTTTTTCATCGCCGGAATCAGTATCGACCCCAAGGAAGTTGCATCGGCGACTGCAGAACCTGAAATACCGGCGAAAAACATGCTGGTCAAAACATTGATGAGCCCCAGTGCGCCCCTGAAACGACCGACAAGCAAATTCGAAAAATGGATCAGCCGCTGCGTGATCCCACCGGCACTCATCATCGAGCCTGCAAGAATAAAGAAGGGCACGCACAGCAACGGGTATTTTTCAATCCCTCCGATCACTCGCTGCACCATGATCATCGCTGGGATCTTCATAGAGATGAGCATGACAAGAGATGTAAAATATAATGAAAACGCAATAGGAATTCCGACTACCAATGTACCCAGAAAAACAACAAGCACACCCATTGAAACCATCTTAGACCCTCGCCGCTCCGTTTACACCCACTACGAAGCTCTGATCATTGATTCGTCAAATTCGACGGTTTTTCTGATAATCTCATCGATGCCGTAAATGGATATCAACGAAAAGGCGAACGGAAATGAGATATAGAAATAAGTCGGCGGAAGCTGAAGCACTCCCCACCTTGTACTCGTTGTCGCGAAAACCATTTTTACACCCTCTATTGTCAAAAAAACACTGAGCCCGACAATCATCGATTGCCCGGCGATGATCAGCTTTTCTCTCTTTTGTGAAGACAGCAGGTTGATGAAGGATTCGATTGCCATATGGCTCGATGCGCGGAATGCGATGCTTATGCCGAGCAACGACATCCACACGAATGCAGGCAGCAGGATATCCTCGGCCCAGGCCAGGGGGTTACCTAAAAAATATCTGAAAAAAATAGCGATGACCGAAAATATCAGCATGAGAAAGAGGAGCACGGCAGAAATGTTCACGACGCATTTATTGATCGAGTCGCACAATGAAGAAAGTTTTCTTGAGAGTCTTACCATGCTCACCGCAACTCTTCTTTTTCTTGTAAGGCCTGCATCCACGAGCTATCGAATGCGTCCGGAATGCAGGCCTCACCGCTGAAGGGAATCATTTGGTCGATCGGATCTTTTTTACAAGATCCTTTAACTGGGGAAAGTCCTCTTCCAATCCATTCGCTGACTTCTGGAATGCCGCCATATCGGGCTGAATGAAATTCGCATTGTATTTGGTCACTGCCTCGCCGATGCTTTCGTTGATGAGCCTGCCGCTTTCACCGAGGGTCCACTTCCTCGATTCGGCCGCAGCATCGATGAATATCTTTCGTAATTCCGGCGAAAGACTCTGCCAGAACTTTTCCGAAACATGCACGTCGTTCAGATCATAACTGTGCTGGGTTCGAATATTATATGGTGTAACATCAAAGAAACCGGATGCAACACTCCGATAAACAGGGTTCTCCTGAGCATCGACTACGCCCGTTTTTAAAGCCGTATACAACTCTCCAAATGAGATCACCGTCGGGGAAGCCTTCAGATATTTCTTAAAATACGTTATAAAAATCGGCCAGTTCGGAACTCTTATCTTCAGACCGGCGACTTCTTCGGGTTTTGTAAGCAGCTTCTTTGCAGTCAGATCCCGCGGCGCTCCAACCCAGGTGTAAAGCACTCTCCATCCGGATCTTTCGGCCACACCGTCATAAAATTCAGGTCCGATTTTCTCCCAAATCCTGTTGCCTTGATCCGCACTGGTATACAGATAGGGAAAGTTGCTGATATCGCATACAGGGTCGTACGCAGCGAGGTCCCCCACAGTTCCCGAAAACATCTGTATGGCGTTTGCCTGCATGGCTTCATGTACATCTCTGACGGTCCCCAAAGCGCCGCCGGGATGCATTTCATACGTGATCTTCCCCCCTCCTTTTTTTTCCAGAACCTTTAAAAAATGTTCCATGGTCCGGGCCATCAAGTCGGTATTGGCGACGTTTGTCGCGGCTCTGATGTGCACTTTGTCCATGGCAGCTTCGACATGTAAACAAGAACAAAACACGACTAGAACCGCAATGCTTGTACGCTCGGCCCACTTGAGTCTTTTTGCCATTTTGCGCCATCCTTTCCCCTGAGATCCATTGTTATCATTCCGAGTGTCCCATTTTTTCGAAACTGTCCAACGCTTTCGCAATCACCTCGTTCATATCGCCCACGATGCCGACATCGATCCACCTGAAAATGGGGGCGTCGCGGTCGTTGTTGATGGCCAGCTTGGTGCCCGCTTTCTCGATCCCTTTGACAAATTCTGCGGCTCCGGAGATGCCGCAGAGAAAGATCAGCTTGGGGGCAACCCGCTTTCCGGTCTGGCCGATCTGGCGCTCGTAGGGAACAATTTTGGCGTCCACCATCGGCCGCGTTCCCCCGATGGCGGCTCCGATCCGATCGGCGAAGTCTTTTATCTTTTCGAAATTTTCGACAGACCCCAACCCTTTTCCGACAGCGACGATGGTTTCGGCTTCACGGATATCGATGGTTCGGGGATCGGCCTTTTGAAGGCCTGTAAACCGTATGGAAAAGGCGTTCCGATCAGCGGACGGATCGATCTCGACTTCTATGGTTTCACAGACGTGATCGAGCAGTTCTTCAGGCGGCTCGATCAGGGCATCTGTGTTTAAGGTCGCCATTTTGGTTCCAGCCGCAGAACAGCTCAGAGTGGCATGGAGCCTGCCGCTTTGAATCGGCTTGATAAACTTTAAAGGCTCCCCTGCTTTGATTTCGAGACAGTTGGTCACAAGCGGCATTCGGGTCTTTGCCGATACTCGGGCCATCAAATCGGAGCCGAAGGATGTGGCGGCGGCTATGATCAAGTGGGGCTGTCTTTCAAGCGTGAGCCGGGAAAGTACCCTTGAATTGATTTCGATGGAATGCTCGGTGGGGATCTGCTGCTGTGAAAGCAGGAGAGAGTCGGTGCCATAGGGGCCGACAGCTTCTGCCAGCCCCTCGATGGCTTCGCCAAGATAGACGGCGCTCAAGCTACCGCCCAATTCGTTTGCGAGCTGACGCGCCTCGGCGATCAACGCGATGGAGCTGGTCTTTAACTTTTTCCTTTCGGACTCCAGCACCACCCAGATGTCTTTTTTCATTGATAGGCTCGATTGGTTTCTATATGCGATGCGCGACGTCAGCTCCCTCGGCGATCGCTTCGGTGATCTTTCGCGGCCGGATGCAGTCGCCGACCATATAGATTTCAGGTACCCTGGCATCGGCTTTGAGCGCATCCGCCAATTCGTTTGTCGAGACCTTTCCGATACACAGAACGACCATGTCGATCCCGTCGATCTGCTCGATTTTCCCCTCTTTCTGAACCGTTATGGAAGAGTCTGCGATCTTTTCCACCGTTGTTTTGAGCCGCATTTCGATCTTCGATTCGTTTTCCAGGCGCTCCATCAACAGCCATCGGATTTTCTGACCCGCGTCCTGGCAAAAGGTATCGGTGGGATCAATCAACACGACCTCCGAACCCTTGTCGGCGATAAACTCGGCGACCTCGCAGCCGATTTTTTGACCGCCGACCACCGCAACCTTTTTCCCCGGCTTGACGCTGCCGCTCAAAATATCTAGGTAGGTGTAGACATGCGGATTATCGCGGCCGGGGATAAACGCTCGAAACGGTGTGGCCCCGGTTGCGACGACGATGGCATCCGGCTGCTGCGCATAGACGAGTGCTTTGTCGACCGCCTGACCCAGCTTGATCTGCACACCTGCCTTTTTGAGTTGGTTTGAAAGGTAGCGAATCACCTGTTCGTATTCTCCCCTGAACAGGGGTTTTGCAGCCCACCGGACCTGTCCGCCCAGCACCGGCTCTTTTTCATACAGAGCCACCTCATGGCCCCGCAGGGCGGCGACTCTGGCCGCCTCCATGCCTCCGGGCCCGCCGCCGACGACCATTACCTTTTTCCGCTGCTGCGCTTTTTTAATCGCGTAGGGCCCTTCTTTTCCGACCGCCGAATTGATGGCACAAAATATCGGTGCACCGGTGCCCAGGATATCGATGCAGCCCTGCATGCAACCGATGCACATACAGATATCCTCGAGGCGCCCTTCCTGGGCTTTGCGCGGAAAGTCCGGATCGGCATGCAAGGCTCTGGCAAAAGAAATAAAGTCTGCCTTGCCCTGTGCCAGGATATCATCTGCAAAAGCCGGATCGTTGATCCTTCCGGCGACGCTGACAGGGATATTGACTCCCCTTTTGATTTCCTCCGCCAGGTGCACGTTGCATCCTAAAGCGATGTCCATCGGCTGCGAGATGATGTAGGTCGTTTCGTACAGGCCGGCAGAAACATCGATCAGATCGACACCGGCTTCTTCCAGCTTCTTTGCAAACGGAACCGCTTCCTCTAGATTCAAGCCGCCATCGATATATTCATCCCCGCTGAGCCGGTAGGCAATCGGAAAATCCGTTCCGACGGCTTTTCGAACCGCAGCGACGACTTCGAGCGGAAAGCGCATCCTTTTTTCGAAGCTGCCTCCGTACTCGTCGGTCCGCTTGTTGGCGTATCCGGATAAAAATTGGGCGATCAGGTATCCATGGGCGCCATGGAGCTCCACCAGGTCAAAGTCGGCCCGTTTGCTCCTCTCGGCTGCTTTAGCAAAGTTTGCGATCATCTCTTTGATTTCGGTCACGGTCATCTCACGCGGAAGATCGCCCCCGCTTACCCAGCAGGCGACCGGGGAAGGCGCGATCGGCTGCATGCCCGTGACCTTGCCCGAGGTTTGTCTGCCGGAAAACTGCAGTTCGAGCGAAATCTTTGCGCCGTGCTGGTGGACGGCTTCGGCCAGGCGGCGAAGCCCCGGGATCAGCCGGTCATCGTAGCACCCCAACTGATAGTGCCGCCCCTTGCCGCGCGGGTCCACGTAAGTCGACTCGACAAAGATCAGACCGGCCCCCCCTTTGGCTTTGGCGGTGAGGTTGTCGATGTACTGCTGCGTGACCGAACCGTCGATATTGCAGTAGTTTCTTTCCATCGGAGCGCTGATGATCCGGTTTCTGATTCTGACTTTGCCGATCATCCAGGGTTCGAACAGTTTTTGATACTGGCTCATTTTTCACTCGCATCTAGTCGGTTACTGTGTTGTAGAACTCACCGAAGAGCTCGGCGTCCGAAGGCTTGTCTTCGGCAATCGGGCGGCTGACCCAGGTGGTGTTCATATAGTGCTTCAACGAGATGTTTTCGCTGGTGATGTTGCCGCCCCAGGTGCCGCAGCCCAGGCTCGAGGTCATCGGCATGCCGTTGTTGAAGGCGCCGGCGTTTGCCTTCGACTGCGCCTGACGCACCATGATGCGGCCGACGGGCGCGACCAGCGCCAGGCGGTGGATGTGGTCGTCGTTAAACGAGTAGATCCCGCAGGAGTGGCCCTTGCCGCCGACTTCATAAATCCGGCGCACCATCTCCAGTGCCGTGTCGAATCCGCTGTATTTGAAGATGGAGCAGACCACGCAGAGCTTTTCACTTGAAAAAAGATGCTCTTTGCCGATCCTATCCTCTTTGACCACGATGAAGCTTTTGCCGCCCGGGATTTCAAAGCCCGCAATCCCAGCGATCCTGGCCGCGGGCTGCGCGACCGTATCGACCCTGCGGTGTCCTTCGGCATCCCACAGCACGGCCTGCAGCTTCTGCTTTTCTTCCTCCGACGCCAGGTAGCCGCCCTCTTTCTGAAGCTGCTCGAGAAAAGCGTCATAGATCGAAGCCTCGACCAGAAGATTTCCATCCGCCGAACAGCCCGAGCCGAAGTCCGAAGTCTTGCTCATGCGCGTGTTCCGGGCCGCTTCGGCGATGTCTGCGGTCTCGTCGATCACCATGGTCGAATTTCCCGGGCCCACCCCGTAGGCCGGCTTGCCCGAACTGTAGGCGGCTCTCACCATGGCGGCCCCGCCGGTTGCGATGGTCAGATCGCAGATCGACATCAGATACTGCGCCAGTGGGATGCTCGGCTTTTCGATGCACTGGAAGATATCCGCCGGGGCTTCCTGCCGCTGAAGGCCGGCCCGCATGACGCGGACGGTTTCGTGGGTGGTATTTTTGCTGCGCGGGTGCGGTGAGAAGATGATTGCGTTTTTGGCTTTCAGCGCGTAGATTCCGTTTCCCGGAGGGGTCAGGGCCGGATTGGTCATGGGCACCAGGCAGGCGATGACCCCCACCGGCTTGGCGTACTTGACGATCCCCTTTTCAGGGATCTCTTCGATAATCCCCATGCTCTTCTGCCGGAGGACGTCGCGAAGAATCCCGGTAATCTTGAAGCGTTTGTTCGGGCGCCCCTCGCGGTCGCCCATGTCGGTCTCGTCCACGCCCATCTGGGCCAGTCGGGTAAAGGTCTTTTCATTGGCTGAAGCCCAGCAGACGGCCTGGCACAGCCGGTCCACAGTCGACTGATCGTAGTCGGCGATGACCTGCATGGCCACTCGTGCTTTTTTCAGAAGCTCGTCGGCATATCTTTTTTCATCTTCGGTAATCGCTCTTGCCATAGCAAACTCCTTGTACTGATTGTATTGATTTCAAGTATTCCGAAGCGTTGCTCGTATCCCCGTGCACGTTAGAACGATTGAAAGGGAACAATCTGTTTCCGTCCCCGCCGGGCAGCTCAGGCGAGGATGGACAGAGGTGCCGAATCGATTATCAAGTGCTGACGTGAGAAATTTTCTTCCCTGGCGAATAGATATCGAGGATATTCCAGTGCCCTCCGGTCGGAACCGGATTGTTGATCATGGCCACATCGATCACCACGGGTTTGTTCGATGCGATGGCTTTTTCGAATGCCGGCTTGAACTCTTTGGCCGACTGAATCTTGATCCCCTCTACGCCGTACGCCCTGGCCAAGGCGGCATAATCGGGGGAAGTCGGTTTTCCGTCTTTTTCAAAGACGGTCCCGAAGGTCGTATTGAAGTGCGCTTTTTCGAGGCCGGCGATCGTTCCGAAGGAATTGTTGTTCATGATGACGAAAACGACGCCCACCTGCTCATGGAAGGCTGTCCCCAAAAGGGCGGGGTTCTGGCCGAATCCGCCATCACCGATCAGAGAAACCACCACCCGGTCGGGCTGCGCCATTTTGACGCCGATTGCGGCCGCCCCGCCGAATCCCATGGTCGCATAACCGCCGGGGATGATGATGCTTCCCGGAGTGTAGATCGGAAACTGCTGACCGACACCGTTTTTGTTCCATCCGACATCGGTGGTGAGGAAAGCATCCCGCGGCAAAACCTCCCGGACCTCGGCTAAAATCCGCTCCGGCATCATGGGGAAGGCGTCGCTTTTTTCCATATCGGCATTCCCCTTTTTAAATGTCTTCCGGTAAGCAGCGATCTCTTCTTCGAAATCTTTTTTCCGGATCCGGTCGGGAAACATCTTTCGGGCTGTACGGTTCAATACCGCAAGCGCCTTCTTCAGATGGGCCACGACGCTGATTTCAACCGGGTAGTTTCGGCCGATCTCGCTCGGTTCGATGTCGATCTGGATCAGCTTGGTCGGCGGTATGGTAAAGGTATACTCCGGGTACCAGGAGCTGCAATCGGCCTCTTTGAAGCGGGTGCCGAGAGCCAAGATCAAATCGGCATTGCGGCAGGTGTCATTGATGAACCGGGTGCCCCAGAAGCCGGTCATCCCCAGGGTCAGCGGGTGATCGTCCGGAAGCGCCCCTTTTCCCATCAGACTGTGGGCCACGGGAAGACCGAGGTGATCCACCAAAGCCCGCATCTCCTCGGCGGCATCGGCCAGCAGGATGCCGCCGCCGGCGTAAATGACCGGACGCCGGGCACCGGCCAGGCGCTGAACGATTGCGGTTGCGGTATCTTCGTCGATCGTCGGCTGCTGCAGGGTCTTGGTATTATGTTTCAGACGCTCAAAAAGGGCGACATCGATCTTTTCTGAAAAGATATCCATCGGCACATCGACAAGCACAGGCCCGGGTTGTCCGTTTTCGGCGAGCTGAAAAGCCTTTTCGATGATCTCGGGGAAAAGCTCCGGCCGTTCCACGCGCCAGGCGCGCTTGACAAAAGGCCGATAGATTTCGAACTGTGACCCGTCGGAATGCAGATTGACTTCCTGATGCGGGTGCTTGCCGTAATAGTGGCTGGGGATATCTCCGGCAATGACCACAAGCGGGATACAGTCCAGGGACGCATTGGCTACACCGGTAATGGCATTGGTCAACCCGGGGCCAAGGTGTGTCATAACGACCCCGGTTTTTTTCCCGGCCCTGGCGTAGCCGTCGGCCGCATGCGCAGCCACTTGTTCATGAAAAACGTTGACGAAGCGGATCGAGCTTTTCTCCAGTGCGGCCAGAACAGCGATGTTTGTGTGCCCGCAAAGACCAAAGACGTGTTCGACGCCTCGACCCTCAAGGTACTTGACCAGTTGATGCGACACGTAATCCTTCATGGCAGCCTCTTTTCAGCGGTTTGTAATTTATGTTTACCAAAGGAGTGAATCGAGCCGAATTGTTCTGTCAATCAGAATATTATTTTGGCAGCCAGAATACAAAAGCGATTGTGCGAATGTCAAGCACTTTTTGGTGCATAGAATTCTTTTGATTAAAACGGGATTCTGTCGTATAGAAAATTACTCAGAGCAGAAGGGGATTCTAAATAACGGACGCCGAAAAGCCGCGGAGTTGCTGCACGAAGAGGAGGCCTACCGTGAAGGGCTTCAGATCGAGGATCTGAACCATGTGACTTTAAACGGCAGAAAGATTGTCCCGATGACAACCGATGATGCGCCTGTGCGCATTGCTGTAATTGGTGCCGGCCTGATCGGAAGACGGCACATTCAACATATCCTCGCGGAGCCTCGCTGCCGTCTGGCCGGAATCGTCGACCCCGACCCGAATGCACGGCGGTTGGCTCAACAGGCTCAAACAACGTATTACGCCGAAATCGATGCTTTTCTCAAAGCAGCCGATGCCGAAGCCGCCATCATTTCCACCCCAAACGATACCCATGCGCCCCTTGGCATCCAGTGCGCCCAAGCAGGCCTGCATCTGCTGGTTGAAAAACCGCTGGCCGCGGACCTCCGTTCGGGGGCTGCCTTGATCGAGCAGACCGTAAAGTCGAGCATCCAGATTCTCGTCGGGCACCACCGGCGATTCAACCCTTACATCGAAGCCACCAGGCGCATCCTGGAAGCGGGCACGCTGGGAACCGTCACCGCTGTCAATGCACTCTGGACAACGCTGAAACCCGACGGCTATTTCGATGTTGCCTGGCGGCGCAGACCGGGCGGCGGCCCGGTTTTAATCAACCTGATCCACGATATCGACTGCCTGCGCTACCTTTTCGGCGACATCGAACGGCTCTACGCCGAATCGAGCTCGGGCGTGCGCGGCTTCGCGGTCGAGGACACCGCCGCACTCGTGCTGCGATTCTGCAGCGGGGTGCTGGCGACAATCGTTACCTCCGATGCTGCGGCCTCCCCGTACAACTTCGAATCGGCCACGGGCGAAAACCCGCTTCTCCATGCGGCCGCCCAGGATTGTTACCGGATCTTCGGCACCCGGGCGACCCTGAGCTTTCCCGATATGACCCTCTGGGATTACGAAGGCGCAGACGGGCAGGGCTGGAGCGATCCGATCGCCAGCAGGCGCTGCCCGGTCGAATTCGCGCCGCCTCTGGAGCGGCAGCTGCGGCATTTCTGCGATGTCGTGCGCGGAAACACCGCCCCCCGCTGTTCGGCCGAGGATGCGCTCAAAACGCTGACCGTTACCCTAGCCGTTGGAGAGGCGGCCCGCAAGGGTGCTCCGATCACCTTCGACTGGGCAGGACTACCGGATGGAA
>QZKK01000238.1 GCA_003599475.1 Desulfobacteraceae bacterium | reverse complement strand
GATGTCGGCAAGGTCCTGATGGACCACATGGGGAATCTGCTCCCATGAGAGCGCCATCCGTTTCGCCGTCGCCCGCCGGATGGAACGGAAAGGGGTACGCTCCACGGGTCCCCACCGGGTGAAATCCGGAAGCTGCGGAGCTTCCTTCAGCCTGGGAGCCCGCGCTGGCTTCTCTTCCGGCTTCGGCTTTTCCTGGGGCTTTTCCTTCGGTTTTTCCGCATGGGCTCTGATGTCTTCGGCGGTCACCCGCCCCCCGGGGCCGCTGGGTTTCACATCTTTCAGGTCCACACCGAGCTCGCGTGCCAGGCGTCTCGTGGCCGGAGCGGCCGGTACGGGGCCTTTGGCTTCACGAGGTCTTTCCGGTTCTTCTTTCTTTTGTTCCTTCTCTTCGGGTTCTTCTTTTTCTTCCGCCCGGGCCTCCTGTTCCCTCTTCAGTGCCCTGCTTTCCTCCTGAGGCACTCTTTGTGCTTCGACGGCTTCCTTGCGCGCCTTTTTCGGCTCCTCGGCCGCCTCCCCCTTTTGTCTTTCTCCTTCCTGCAGAAATACCATGATGACGTCTCCGACCTGGATGACGTCACCTTCTTTGACCCGAACTTCTTTGATGGTCCCTGTTACCGGAGAAGGGATTTCGATTGCGGCTTTGTCCGTCTCTATTTCAACGATCGGCTGTTCTTCTTCCACCCTGTCCCCTTCGGATACCAGCACCTTGAGTACCTCGGCCTCGTGGATGCCTTCCCCCGGGTCCGGAAGCTTAAACTCGATTGGCATGTGTATTCTCCTGTCTCAGAAATTTAAGGTTTCGCGGGCTGCCTTCAAAATTCGGTGAACTCCCGGTATATAGTCCATCTCTTTTCGATAGAGCGGCATATGGATGTCGAATCCGGTCACCCGCCGGATCGGTGCTTCCAGAAAGAGAAAAGCCTTTTCCACCAGGCGGGCTACGATTTCCGCTCCGGGGCCGAAGCTTCTGGGCGCCTCATGTACGATCACGATGCGCCCGGTCTTTTCGACAGAGCGCACGATCGGCTCATGGTCCAGCGGCGATATGGTCATCAGATCGATGACCTCCGATTGGACGCCGTCCTTGTCTTCGAGCAGGGAGGCCGCTTCGAGGGTCGGCCGCATCATGGCGCCGTAGGAGACAAGCGTCAGGTCTTTTCCCTCCCTGACCACTTCCGATTTGCCGAGCGGAATGGTCTCCTCCTCTTCCGGCACCTCCTCCCGGAACGCGCGGTAGACGGCCTTGGGTTCGTAGAAAATGACCGGGTCGGGATCCCGGATTGCGCTGATCAGCAGCCCCCTGGCATTCCGCGGGGAAGAGGCGATGACCATCTTGATTCCCGGGGTATGCGCATAGTAGGTTTCCCTGCTTTCCGAGTGATGCTCCAATGCCCGAACCCCGCCCCCGTATGGCATTCGAACCACCATCGGTACGTGATATCGCCCGCCGGAGCGTCCCCGAAGCCGCGCCGCATGGGATTCGATCTGATGAAACGCCAGATAGCCGAAACCCGAAAACTGCATCTCACATACCGGCCTCAATCCGTAAACGGCCATTCCGATCGAAATGCCGCAGATTCCCGATTCGGCAAGAGGGGTGTCGATCACCCGTTTCTCCCCGAATTGATCGATGAGTTTATCGGTGACCCGGAATACGCCTCCGTCCACGCCGACATCCTCTCCTAGAACCACAACCCGATCGTCTTTTTCCATCTCCTGCCGCAGGGCCAGGTTGATCGCCTGAATCATGGTCATCTTCGCCATGGTCTTATGTCTCCTGTCTACTCGCAATCAGCCGCAAAGGCTACGCTTCCTTTTTCTCTTCCAGTTCCTGTCTCAGCTCTTCCTTCTGCTCCCGGATATAGGGGGGAAGATCTTCGAAGACATAATCGAACATGACCAGCGAATCGCCGTACGATTTTGCCTTCTCTTCGAACCGGTTCACTGCCTGTTTGATCTCTTCCGCAATTTCTTTCTCCAGCTTCTCGGCCTCCTTTTCGGACCATATCTTTTTGGCCTTCAAATACCTCTGGAAGCGGATGAGAGGATCTTTCTTTTCCCATTCCTTCACTTCTTCCTCTTTCCGGTACCGCGTGGGGTCGTCTGCTGTGGTGTGCACGGCCATTCGGTAGGTGATGCACTCGATCAGCGTCGGCCCGCCCCCGGAACGTGCGCGGTCAACCGCCTCCTTTGCCGCTGCATAGACGGCGAGAATGTCGTTTCCGTCCACCTGAATTCCGGGAATACCGTAGGCAAAGGCCTTCTGCGCAAGGGTCTTAGAGCGGGTCTGCCTGCGCAGAGGTACCGAAATCGCCCAATGGTTGTTTTGGCAGACAAACACCACCGGCGTATTCATCACGCCGGCAAAATTCATCGCCTCGTGGAAATCCCCCTCGGAGGTCGCGCCGTCTCCGAAAAAAGTCATCGCGACCCGATCCTTTCCGTCGTATCTCATCCCGTATCCGATCCCGACCGCGTGCAGCATATGGGTTCCAACGGGGATCGCCACAGGCATGATATTCACATCTTCCGGCGTCACTCCGCCTTCGTTGAATCCTCCGTAAACCAGCAGCACGTTTTCCGGGGTCTTGCCGCGCCACAGCTCTGCGGCCATTTCCCGGAAAGCGGGAATCAGCCAATCTCCATCCTCGAGTACGGCGGCAGCGCCAAGTTGAGAAGCCTCCTGGCCCTTGATCGGGGCGAAGGTGCCGATCCTGCCCTGCCGCTGAAGCGAGAGCAGTCTTTCATCGAATCGCCGGCTGAACAGCATCATCCGGTGCAACTTGAGCAGCATCTCGTCTGGAATGTCCGGCTCCAGCTCCTTGTCCACTCGACCCTCCGGGTCCAGAATGGACAGGTGCCGGACCCGATGTTCTACATCGATCTCCTGAAACGGCATTTTTCCTTCCTTTCCTGTTCCGATCTTTAATATTCGTTCAGCACCTGGGTGAGAACTTCATGATAAATGCAATTCCGCCTCCTTCCGTACGGGAACACCGGGAGCCGGTCAAACGATCATTTTTTGGAACGATTTGGAACAAAAGGGGTGCAAGAGCGTACGTGTCATACTAGCGAACGTACTTTTTATCTATCTTACGGGCGCCTGCCTTTCAAAATGGGTTCAATCATGTATTTCTTGGAAAAAAACGATGTATATCCGTAAGCGTTCAGAGGTTCAGCGTTCCAAGGTTTCCCGCCCCAGCGGGATAGAGAAGTTCGACGTTTCAAGGTGCATCGCCCGTAACAAAGCCGTTTTCGTAATCTGGAAAGAACCCTGAACTTTTTAACCCTGAACCCGGAACCGATCAGTCATACAGCCGGTGGGGAGAGCTCTCGATTCTTCCGGCCGGAGTCACCCTGACGTAGTCGAGCTTTCGCTGCAGCTCCCGGATATGGGAAGCACCGGCGTAGGTAAGCCCCGAGCGAAGGCCCCCGATGATATCGGCAATGACGGCGTCTTCGTCTTCCCGGTACGGAACCTCGGTGGAGACCCCTTCGGCGGTTCTCCATTCGGCCAGCCCCCCGTAATATTCCTCTTGAACGGCGCTGCTCGACATGCCCCGATATTTTTTCACCCGGATGTCCTTATCGTCTCCGGCCTTTCTGGTGTACAGGGCGCCGGGGGTCGGACGGGTGCCGGCCAGCATGCCGCCGATCATCACGAAATCCGCACCGAATGCCAGCGCCTTCACGATGTCTCCGGGTGTCCGGATGCCTCCGTCCGCCACCACCGATCGGTCCACCCGCGAGCACTCTTTTATCGCCGTGAGACTGGGCACGCCGAAACCGGTCTTGATCGCTGTGGTGCAGACCGAGCCTCCTCCGATCCCGACCTTTACGATATCCGCACCGCAGGATGCCAGAAAGTCGGCACCGGCGTAAGTCGCCACATTCCCGGCCATGATGCAGACCTCCTTGCCCAGCATCTGACGGATCCTCTTCAACATCCGACCCACATACCGCCCGTGCGCATGAGCGACATCGACGCAAAACAGGGCCGCGCCGGCAGCGCTCAATGCTTCAGCCCTCTCCAGTTCCTTCTCGATGCAGCCCACGGAGACAAAAGCCTTCTCCCTGCATGAGCGAAAAATCTCTATATTCCTCTCGATCGACATAAACCGGTGCAAAACACCGATTCCGCCCTTTTTCCCGATGAAATCGACCATCTCCGATTCGGTAATCGTATCCATGTTGGCCGTCATCACCGGCAGTTCCAGGCGGAGCATACCGGTCTTGTCGGTCATGGAAATGTCGACCACTTTGCGGGACTCCCAGTGGTTGTAAGAGGGGATCAGCAGGACATCGTCATAAGCGAGCGCATCCATCATCCATCCTCCGAAGATTGCGGAGATTTTCCGACCGTTCAGAAACCGGACGCCTGCGGCACCGATTGACTTTAGTATACGATGAATTCCCTCCAGATGTATAGTGTCCGGGTTTACCCGATATCGCTTCCAAATCGCATCTTCAGCCCGATCAGGTTGCTGAGCCCGTTTAAGACTCCCTTTGCTTCGGAAACGTTGCGAACCGAATCGGAAAGAATCTCCTTTGCCAGTTGTTCCATCACCCGCAAGGCTTCCGGAACGTTCAGGTCGTCACTCATGGCCGCATGAAACCGTTTCTCGAAAGGCTGGGGATCCAGGCGTTCTCCCAACCCGGATTGAAGCCGCCATACCTGACGGAAGAGGCCGGCGAGCTCCTGCGCTTTCTGTTTCCCATCTTCGCGGTAAGTCCAGGTATCCCGGTAATGATGAAGGAGGATCAGAAGGCGCACGGCATCGGCACCCATATGACGCAGGTCTTCGACAAAGACCATGTTCCCGTCCGACTTGCTCATTTTCTTCCCCTGGTACATGACCATCGCCGTGTGCATCCAATGGCGTACGAACGTTTCTCCTGTGGCGCATTCCGACTGCGCGATGGAGCACTCGTGATGCGGAAAGATCAGATCGGACCCGCCGCCGTTGATGTCGACGGTGTTGCCGAGATATCTCATCGACATCGCGCTGCATTCGATGTGCCAGCCGGGGCGCCCCTTACCCCAGGGTGAGGGCCAGGCGGGCTCCCCCGGCTTCATTGCCTGCCAGAGAACGAAATCGAGAGGGTCCTGCTTTTTTGAATCGTCCGGAAAATTACCTCTTTCGTTTGCGGTCGGAAGCCACCGGTCTTCGGGGAGCCTGCTCAGCAGGCCGAAGCGTTTGAAGGAACGGACCTTGAAGTAGACGCTGCCGCCGCTTTCATATGCCCAGCCCTTTCGAAGCAGGGTTTCAGAAAGCACGATGATCTCTGAAATCAGATCGGTCGCCCTCGGATAGACCTCGGGAGGAAAATTGCCGAGCCAGCTCATATCCTCAAGAAACCGGTCCGCCACCTCCTCCCCCAGGGCGCGCCAGTTCCGGCCGAGCTCTTTCGACTTCCGAAGGATATCATCGTCGATATCGGTCAGGTTCTGAACGTAGGTGACGCGGTAGCCGAGGTGGCGCAGGTAGCGCACCAGAATATCGAAGTGCACGTAAGTGAATGCGTGCCCGAGATGGGTCGCATCGTAGGGGGTGATGCCGCAGACATAGACCCCGACCCGGTTGTCGCGGGCGGTGAAAGGGTCTTTGTTTCTTGTCAGACTATTGTACAAGCGCATGGATCAGCCCTTCAGAAAATCCAAGCCCGCAAGCTCTCTGATCCTCTGCTCCCGGTTTTCCGTCAGTCCGAGCTTTTCATCGACGGCTTCAAAAAGGTAGCATTGCATCATCCGATTATGTATCTCAGACGGAGGGATTGTCAACGGCGAAAAAATCGCCGAATTGCTTCAAACTACTCTCTCTCCAGAGGAAAAATAACGGATATCCTCCATTTCCTTTCCGGAGAACCGGCGATATCGTAAGATGTGGCTAAACGAAGGAGGCTTTCCGATGGAAAAAGAAAAACAGAACATAAAAACGGAACAAGAGGATAAAAACCCCAAGAGCGATGTGCCCGAAAGCGATCTTCCACTCTGCGATTATGCGCCGGAATGGGCCGAGCATGCAAGGTTCTACAGAGAAGACGAAGCCTGCGACGACGGCAGGATGGGAGGCCGCCCCTGCTCCTTCGAGGATGAGGAGTGCCCGGTGACCGACAATTCACCGACGGAGGATGTCGAGAAGCTGTAAACGCGGTCGAGGAATCGGGGACCCGGCGGGAGGTGCATTCTTGCTCCGAGTCAGCCGAGGCTCAACGATCCTTCGGCATCCTCCGGATGCTGTCTTTCAGCTGTTCAATCTCGATTCCCAGCGCAACGCACTGCTTGCCTTCCATGCATTGCTCGGCATCCCCCGGCTCAAGAAAAGTCTTCAGCTCGCGCCCCTCTTTCTTCAAATAGACGGTCCACCGCTCCTGTGAAGAGTCATATTCCGCTCGGATGTCGATTCCACAATCACCGATGTCCGGATAAATTTCTTTGATCTTTTGACACAGGGTGTTTTTGTCCAGCATGAGATCCTCCTCTTCATGAATAGAGGATAGCATGAGTAAAGATTCCGGTCCAGAGAACCGGGGGATCTTCGTGGCATTCGAGCAGCCGGGATGACTTATCCATCTCATGCAGGGTGTGGCTTTTCTTCAAGAGATTGATGCGCGCCTATATTTGCGATGTTTCCGGATGAGCCAAAGATGGACCATCCAAAAGGCCTGGATGCCCGCCATACACACCCACAGAAAAAATTTAAATCCGTCGAAAAGCGCAAAAAGAAGGACCAGCACAGCAAAATCTCTTCCATGGATCTGTTCTAAAAAGACCTGTACGCGTCTGATTTGCCGATCCGGGTTGGTCCCTTTACGAAGTCGTCCTTCCGCCTGGCACACACGATGCGCAACAGCGATGCTGGCAGTCACTAAAAAGATAAAAAAACCGGCCGTCAACAATGACGCGTTTCCATAAACGGCCCATACCAGAGAGATGAAAAAGACGATATTCGTTAAGTGTCCGAGTGTCGTATCTAATGCTGCACCATGTGGGCTCTCGGAAAAGGTCAGGCGGGCCAAGGTTCCATCCATGCCGTCCAATATCCATGATCCACAGAGCAATAAAGCGCCGAGCACACCGTACCCATACTCTCCTTCGGCAATGAAAAAGGCGCCGGCTATTCCGAGCAAAAAACCGAACCATGTCAATTGATTGGGTGAAATCGAGGTCTCGGAAAGAAACCGTATCAGGGGAAATGTTTTGTCTCGAATCCATTTTACATGCCCGGCCTCGTCGGGCTTACCGACCATCGCCAACAGGTCACGGCCGTTTCCTGCTGTTTTCAGCTCTGCGATCGACCGGTAGAATAATTCATCGGGTGCGGAAACATCGGATACGGGCCTTTGAGAAAAAATCTTCTCAGGGGGTAGATGAAGCGGGTGCTGTTTAGGGTCGTCCGATCCCCGAAATACGGCCAAAAGGAATCGGTCGTTTCTTCCTGTCACACATATGTTTCCCGTCGGAAACTCCCGTGCGGCCTGTTTAAGCCATTGAATAAGCCGTGGTTCAAAGAGGATACCGCCTCGAACATAAAGAAGGTCGAATCCGGCTGTGGAAGGATGTTCCTCCCAAAAGATCTGCGGCATCGTTTTTTTCTTTCGCCATATGTCTACAACCCATCGTATGGAGTGTGCTTCAGCCGGCAGGATGACCCGTTTGACACCGGAGCGATACAGAGTGATCAGCACCCGGGTGATGGCCGGGATTCCCGCCAGGTTATCCGCTGCCCATGACCAGCCGTTGTTATGATCCGGGCCAATCATCGCATGTTCAAAAGTCATAAACCGTCTCCTGTTCAGAATTTTTTTCACGTCCGATTCGGGATTCATTTCTATCGGCACCGATCGAACATCTGCGCACGTTATGTCTTCCCATCCGTTCTATATGAAGACCGGTCAGCGCCGAAACCGATCCACTTTCGCAATCTTTCTATTATTTTTCTTTCTTCGGGAGCCGTACCGAAAGCCGAAAGGAGTGTGAAATACAGAACCCAGCACGCGAGGAGCGCAATCAGATCCGCTGCCCTGCCGTGGGCTTCCAGCGCCTGCCGGGCGCCCCATACCGCTCCGATAGATAGGATGGAAGCCGCAACGATCTTTGCATGGTAGCGGGTAAACGGCTGCATCTTGTATAGGAGCGCAACTTGAATAAACCGTGCCGAATTCAGGACGGTGTTTAGAATCAGGACGGCGCAGGCCGCACCCATTATTCCGTAGCGGGGTATCAGAAGGAGATTGAGTCCCGCACTGGCGAGAACGGACCAGATTGCGTTGACAAGATTGATCCACGGTTTGTCGGTAAGGGTCAAAAGCTCCGACACCCCCACGATCCCGTTGATGGCCATTGCCGTCGACAGAATCGTCAGCACAGCGGCGCCGGCAACAAATTCCGAACCAAAAAGATGCATCACGGAACGACCGGCTAAAAAAACGATCATAAGATATGCAATATCCAGGATGAGAATCCAACGGGTGACATTTCCGTACTGCAGACGCATGCCTGTGTGATCCCGGTTTTGGTGTGAGGCCGAAATCACCGGTATGAAGATGGGGTTAAAGGCCTGGCGAATCTTTCGAATCGAATAGGCTGCTTCCTGTGCAATGCCGTAGATACCCAGTAAATCCGCCGAGAGGTATCGTCCGACCAGAAATATGTCAATTTTTTTCTGAAGTTCATTGATCAGGTCCTGCAATCCGATGGGGACTGCAAAGCGGCACAACCGCCTTTGCTCCTTTCCGAGGCGCAGTTCCCGCCACAGTTTTTTTAGAGACAGCATGCGATCAAAACAGTAAATGGCGGCAAGCGCCCCCGCCAGTGCCGCGAACAACACCGCCAGATACATCCCGATGAGTCCAAGTCCCAAACTGTAAAAAAGAACTGCCAGCAGCATCGTGCAGGCAGGTTCCACAATGCTTTTGACGATGATTTCATACTGCATCACCCTCAACGCACGGGTGGCAAACAGCAGCACGGCCGACAACGTCCAGAAGGGCAGCACCCAAGTCATGATACGCAACGGCTGCAGAAGCTCCGGTTTGTTAAACAAGGTGTTCGTCAACCATGGGGCGAGCAAGGTTAAACCGACAGTGACCCCGAAAGAAACGGCAAGGCCCGTCACCACGGCCTGTCCGACAATTCGGTACATACCATCCGCATCCCCTTCCGCGTGACGTCTTGCGGCCAGTGTAAGGACCGCATGGTTCATTCCCAAAATCCCCAGGTTGGAGAATATATCCACCGTGGCACGGGCGAGGAGAAAGAGGCCGATGCCTTCAGGACCGTACAGTCTTCCTAAAATGAAAACCAGGATGAGGTTCAAACTGCGGGCGAGGGTTCCGGCGAGATTCACCAAGGCTCCTTTCACAATATCGCGTGTGTCTTTTCGTCGGCCCTCTGTATCGCTCATATGCCAGCCTGTCCGTTGGATGCGCAGCCATTTTCCTTGCGCATCGATTCAGAGCAAATAACGCCCGCTTTCCGTGTCTCAAACGATCCGGTTCATCCGGCAGGGCAATGGGTGTGTGCGCTAGCTTGCCAGTGCAGATTTTCTCTTCAAGCTGACATGGAATAAACGTAAGGTGTGCCAGGCAGCGGTCACCAGCATCCAGATGCTGATACCGTAAAATGTTTCTCGTGGAAATCCCAATATCACACCCGATGTTAAAACCCACAGGTTATTGTTCATTCGGCTGCAAACAAGGCGCACGAAAATGTCGATATCTTCGTAGTCCCAGATCTCGGCGTTGTTTAATTTAAGGAAAATAGACGGGACAATTCTTTCGACGGTGTAGGCCGTAACGAGAATCGCTGTGGAAATTGCCGCTGTGGAATGAAAATCTCCAGCGCTGAAATACCACCCTAAGGCCAGGTACCAGAAGGCATCGAAAACTGCATTGCCGACGTGGTCCAGCCGGTCACCGATTTTGCTGAACCGCAAAGTCAACCGGGCCAATTTGCCGTCGACCCCGTCGAGTATGCCACTGATTACCGCAAGGCTGCACCCCAGCAGCAGATGGCCGGTTCCAAACAACGCAACGACGAAACCGTCCAGAACCAGCCATAGGATGGTAATCGCGTTCGGGCTTATGGGCGTGTGTGCGATAAGCTTAACCACACCGAATTCCAGCTTTGGGTGGATATATTTGGCGACAAAATCGTTGACCCCTTTGTGAACCGTTTTACGAAGCAGATCATCTGCCTCCTCTAATTGGGGCTCATTTTCGATTCGCAACAAAAACGGCGGAATCTCCCGCCTGAGGGGCATGATGTATCTTCTGAAATTGGACAAATCGAGTTTGGCGATCCGTGTTCCCTGAATCCCTTCTGTTAAAACGGAAGTCAGGTTTTTTCGCGTGTTTTGGAACAAAGATGTATTTTGCGCCGAGAGTATGGCGGCGCCTGCGGGATTGCTCCCACAGGGCGAGACAACGGCACAATCCGCTTTGGCCGCCATGAGTTCTTTCAGGACACGCGGGTCATTAAAAGCGTGTCCTTCCAAAATCAAAACAGGCTCTTTCATCCCCAACTGCCCGATTAAGGTTTCAAAAGGTTTGGATTCTTCATAAGAAACGGAAATCTCCATTGATTCAGGCAGTGGATGACAAAAATTTCCGAGCGGATTGAGATCTTTTGGGGATGAAATCGTCACCTGCGTGAAGCCGAGCCGGCATAATTCCCGGACATTTCTCTCCAGTATGGTCAATCCCCAGAGCCTGCGGTTGATCATGGGGTGACGTGCATCGATCCAGGCTGCTTTCACGATCTGCATTTCCAAATTGCCTGCCTTCTCAAAAGGACTTGAGGAAATAAACCGTCGATATATAGAATCTTGAGTCGGGATGGTCAAGCAAAAACGGGCACCTTGTTGAGGTGTCTCAAGGTCGCATCCCTTTTGGGCGGTGCCGCAAATAGTAACATCCAACTTGAAGAGCAGCCTTTACAGTGTGGAATAAAGGCATATGGAGGAGACTGGGATTGGGAAGATTGCACCGGTTACACGGTTCGATCTCTCCCCGCCGCCCGGATCGGTGATAACATCGGTATCTTTTTGAAGATTCGCTGTTGAAAATGGACAAGATCGTGCTTTGGTGTGCATCGCCCAGCGGGTACTTGCCTTCCGGGTCCATGCAGCAGAGGGTGGCGACACCGTTGGATAACACATCGACGCGGGTGATGTGCTCGCAGGGATAGGGGGGCACTGGTAACACCGTAAGTTTATCGCCCTTGTAGTTGAAAACGGTTTTGATGTTGCCGTTTACCTTGAGCCTTCTACAAAAGTCTTTGAAATCACGTTGCTCCTGTTTTGACGTGTCAGGGAGCCGCGTCATACGGAAAGTGATCTGACGGGCGACTCTGTTTTTCCAGATCGGGTCGGTCAGGCAGCGGAGATTGGCTAAAAGCCGATCGATCTCAAGGCCCATGATTTTCTTATATCTTTGCGGATCCAGCGTATTGACGCTGACGATCAGGCTCTCGAGCCCGAATTCGCACAGCTCTTTTATGCGGCGCGGGGTCAGCGCATGCCCATTTGTGAACAGCCGTATTTTCGTTTCGGGAAGACGCCGTTTAATAAGCTCCAGTCGCTGCATGAGCTTCGGGTCCACCAGGGGTTCGCCATTGAGAAACGGTTCAATCGTTTTGAGGGGAAACTCGCGGCAGCCCTCGATGATCTGCTCGAAAAGCGCATCGCTCATATGGCGCCGATCGCGCACAAGCACGTTATTCGGACAGAATTCACACTTGGCATTACAATAATTGGTCGTCTCGATTGCCACCAAGCGGGGATACTCTGTCTTGCTGCTTTTGCTTATCACATTCCGACTCCAGCATGAATGAATGTAACCGTTCACCGGTTCAGCGTGTTTTTCTACTCGATGTGCGGATGATACATTGCCTGGGCCTGCAGTGCAACGGCGTCCAGTATTCTTCGAGACGGCTTTTCATCGTGGGATAGCGACCTTTTCCTCCTTCATCCCGTCGTCTGTTTGAAAATCGGGGTGTCCTGATCTTCAACGAACCGCGCAATCTCCCTGATGCAATCCTGGTTTATTGACTTCTTCTTTTCCCTTTATTTATGTGCTATGTATCTAACGATTTCCTTTTTTTTGGAAGAAATTTTCAGTTTCGGGTGGCAGCAAGGCCTCACAGGGCAACTCCCGCCCGCATGCAGAGAGACTTATGCCGGCTTCGGAAGCCACCCGCAACGTTACCACTGCGCTTATCCTCGCCGCCGGTCAGGGCAGCCGGCTTAAAAACGGCGACGGCACCCCCAAACCGTTGATTCCGGTGTTCGGAATGCCGATGATTGAAAGGATCATGGCGGCCTGCACCAAAGCCGGAATTCGCCGTTTCGTCGTGGTTGTCGGATACCAGGCCCAGCGGATGAAAGAATCGCTCCCGGGCCTCGTACCCGCAGGATGCGAGTTGGCTATCGTCGAAAACCCTCGTTACCTTGAGTCAAACGGCATATCCCTGCTGGAAGGCGCACGCACACTCGGCGGACCGTTTGTCCTGCTGATGTCGGATCACCTTTTCTCCCATGATCGGCTGAGCTGCGCAATGGCTCATTTCAAGACCTCCGGCCGATGTCTCCTTGTGGTGGAAGCCCGGGAAAACTTCGACGGGGACATCGAGGACGCCACACGGGTTGCGGTTGAAAACGGGAAGGTCGTGTGCATCGGAAAGAACATCGATACCTACCATGCGATCGATACCGGCATATTCGTCCTCGAGCCGGAGCCGGTGAGCCGGGCACTGGAGCAGTGCGGACCGTCGCCCAGTATTTCCCAGGGCATGGCGGTGCTGGCCTCGAACGCCCAACTGGAAGCACTGTTTGTTTCCACAGGATACTGGCAGGATGTCGATACGCCCGAGGATCTGCAGGCGGCTGAAAAGAAGCTCTACCGGTCGCTGGGAAAACCGACCGGCGGGCCGCTGGCTCTCCTCATCAACCGGCGATCAGCCTGTTTCTGAGTCGAGGGGTCCGGCGGCTCGGTGGATTTCTCCGGATGGCCGCTTTCAGTATCCGGGGATACGCACGGGCCGTCCTTTATCTACGCTTCCGCATTCGAAAGCGTACATCCGGTGCGATCGGCATCCTTTCCGGCAATAAGGTCCAGCCGCGGATACGAAAATGAAACCTCCGGAAACCCTGATCTCCATGATCGAGCGTTTTCCCGAATACGGGGAAAAGCCGGCGATCCTCGCGCTTCAGAAGGAGGGGGTGGAAAGATGGACATACAGCCGGCTTTCGCAAGAATGCAGGCGGCTGGCGGCAGGGTTGAAGCAGGAGGGAGTGGGCCTCGGGGACCGAGTGGTCATCCAGGCGGCGGCGAAACCCGACTGGGTGGTGACCTGTCTGGCGGTGATCCTTGCCGGTGGGGTGGTGGTCCCCCTCGACACGCAGCTCGAAGACAGAATTCTTTCCCGGATTTTAAACGACTGCGGGGCCCGGATTGTTTTCACCGATGCCGGCCGGATCGAAAGAATGGAAAGGATTTACACCGAAGCCGGCTGCAAGATCTTCCTGTTCAATGCCGGTAGCGAGAATGAAAGAAGCCGGCTTCGTCCGGCAATCGATTTCCTCGATGATGAACCGGATTTCCCTGCAGTCGCGCCGAAGGATACGGCTGCACTTTTTTACACCTCCGGCACGACCGGTCCCCCCAAAGGCGTTCCGCTGACCCACCGGAATCTGACATTTCAGTATCACGCACTGATCGAGGCCAGGCTGATCGGCGAAAACGACCGCATGCTTCTGCCGCTGCCGCTTCACCATGTGTATCCGTTTGTAATCGGAATGCTGTGCCCCCTGGTTTTCGGAATACCCATTGTCATGCCGCGCTCTCAGACCGGTCCTGAAATCCTGAAGGCCGTAAAGACGCAGGAGGCCACGATGATCATCGGGGTTCCCCGCCTCTACAGCGCCTTCTATGAGGGAATCGAATCGAAGTTTCGTTCCCGGGGCAAAGCGGCGGCGGCTCTGTTCAAGACCGCGGTCGCCCTTTCGAAAGGGCTTCGCAGGCGAATGGGGATTTCAGTTGGGAAAAGGCTGCTGAAACCCATCCATGATCAGATCGGACCGGATCTCAGGGTGATGGCCTCCGGGGGTTCCCCGCTCGATCCGGAACTGGCCTGGAACCTGGAAGGACTCGGCTGGCAGGTGGCGATCGGCTACGGACTTACGGAAACCTCCCCGCTTTTGACCCTGAACCCTCCGGGGAGGGCCAGGATCGGAAGCGTGGGGCGCCCCATCGCAGGAGTCGATATCCGTATCGATTTTTCGGCGATTCCGGAATCGGAGCGGAAGAAAGAGGATCCGGTTCGAAGCGGTGAAATCCTGGCAAAAGGCCCGAATGTCTTTTCCGGATACGATCACCTTCCCGAAAGGACGAAAGAGCGCTTCACGGAGGACGGATGGTTCCGGACGGGGGATCTCGGATACTTCGATCCATCGGGATACCTCTATGTTGCCGGCCGGGTCGACACCATGATCGTTACCGAAAGCGGTGAAAACATCCAACCGGAGGACCTGGAATCCTCCTACGCGCAGAGCCCGCTGATTCGGGAAATCGGAATCCTGCAAAAAAACCGTCGGATCGCCGCTGTTGTCGTACCGGAATGGAGGCAGATCCGGAAGCGGGGCGATGAAGACATTCACGGCCTCATCCGGCAGGAGATCGAGGCGCATTCGAAAAAGCTTCCCACCTACCAGAGGATCTCCGATTTTGTGCTCTCCCGTGAGCCGCTGTCACGCACCCGATTGGGTAAGATCCAGCGGCACTTGCTGTCGGAGCGCTATGACCGTGAAAAGCAAGGCGTCGGGTCCGGCCAGCGCAAAACCGAGCCGATTTCAGCGGAGGCGATGTCGCCGGGTGACCGCGCTCTTCTGGAAGATCCGGCGGCGGAGAAGGTCTGGAACTGGTTGGTCCGCCGCTACCCCCGGCACCCTCTCACACCGGACAGCGACCCGCAGCTCGATTTGGGGATCGACTCCATGGGGTGGTTGAATCTGACCATGGAACTGCTGCAGCAGACCGGCATCGAATTGAGCGAGGAGACCATCGTTCGCATCGAAACGGTACGGGATCTTCTTCGGGAGGTGATCGAAGCATCGGATCGGGGAAAACCGGGCCGTTTGAAGGCTTCCCTGTTCGAGGATCCTGAAAGCTTTATCAGCGGAGACCAGAAAAAGTGGCTGAAACCGCTTGGCCCCCGTTGGATCGCTGCAGCCCGCAAGGCATACCTGCTGGACCGGCTGCTTCTTAAAAGGGCTTTTCGCCTGAAGGTATACGGACGCGAGCATCTGCCAGTAGATAAACCTTTCGTGCTCGCGCCCAACCACATCAGCTACCTCGATGCCCTGGCCCTGGCCGCTGCGCTCGATTTCTCCACCTTTCGCAAAACCTATTGGGGCGGGTGGAGAGGGGCGGCTTTCGCCAACCCGATCCTCCGCTTTTTCAGCCGGCTGGCACAGGCCGTTCCGATCGATCCGGAAAAGGGTGCCGTCTCCAGCCTTGCATTCGGTGCTGCGGTGCTCAAACGCGGGAAAAACCTGGTCTGGTTTCCGGAAGGACAGCGATCCCCTTCCGGAGAACTGCAGCCGTTCAAGACCGGTATCGGTGTTCTTCTCTCCCATTTTCCGGTTGCCGTAGTGCCGGTGCTGATCCGGGGGACCGACAAAGCGATGCCCCCTGGAAGCTTCATCAGGCGGCTCCACCCGGTCACCCTGGTCTTCGGGTCCCCGCGCGATCCGAAAGGCCTCAAGCGGCAGGGGGAAGGAAAAAGGCCCGAAGATCGAATCACACGCGCACTCCGGGATGCGGTGGCGGAGATGGGGCGGATACGGTAAATTGTGGAACCCAACAAGAAAACAATCTTAGGCTGGGCGCTCTATGACTGGGCCAACTCCGCGTTTGCCACCACGGTGATGGCCGGTTTTTTTCCGATGTTCTTTAAAACCTTCTGGAGCGCCGGCGCCGATGTAAACACCAGCACCGCCCGGCTCGGATTCGGGAATTCGGCCGCAAGCCTGCTCGTGGCGGTGCTGGCGCCCGTAATCGGCGCCATTGCAGACAGGGGTTCTCTGCGCAAGAGATTTCTGATCTTTTTCGCCTATTGGGGGGCTTTGTCCACCGCCTCCCTGTTTTTCATCCGGGAAGGCCGGTGGGGTTGGGCCATTTTCGCCTATACGATGGGAATCATCGGTTTTTCCGGGGGAAACATATTCTATGACTCGCTTCTGCCGGATATTGCCGGTGAGGACGAGGTCGATTTTGTCTCGGGCCTCGGATATGCCCTCGGGTACCTGGGGGGCGGAATCCTATTCCTGTTCAATGTGCTCATGGCGACAATGCCGGAGGCATTCGGCTTTTCCGGCAGCTCCCAGGCGGTTCGCTTCTCGTTTTTAACAGTGGCCTTATGGTGGGGAGGCTTTACGTTGTTTACGATCCGGTGGGTGCCCGAAGAGCGGATGAGAAGACCCGGAGGCGGCAATTCGATTCGCCAAGGATTCCGTCAGTTTGCGGAGACCTTCCGGAAGATGCGCGATCTCAAGACCGCCTTTGTTTTCCTCCTTGCCTACTGGTTTTATATCGATGGGGTGGACACGATCGTCCGCATGGCGGTCGATTACGGCCTGTCTCTCGGATTTTCATTCCAGGACCTGATCCTTTCCATGCTGATGGTTCAGTTTATCGGATTTCCCTCGGCGCTTGGCTTCAGCAGACTCGGCCGATGGTGGGGGGTGAGAAGGTCCATCCTGCTGGCCATCGGCATCTACATGGGGGTCACCGTCTGGGCCATGATGATGACCGACAGGGTGGAATTCTATTTTCTCGCCGGGGCCGTGGGGCTTGTCCAGGGAGGCATTCAGTCCCTGAGCCGGTCTTATTATGCCCGGCTCATTCCGAGGGATCAGGCCGGGGAGTTTTTCGGCTTCTACAACATGCTCGGCAAATTTGCGGCAATCATCGGCCCCGCGCTCATGGGAGGCGTGGCGCTTGCCGTAAGGAATCTGTGGATGCCCGATTCCCCGACAGCCGAGCAGATCGCGGCCGTGGGCAGGACAGCCTCCCGATGGAGCATCGGCTCCCTGCTGCTGCTGTTTTCGACAGGAGCCGTTCTGCTCTACTTTGTGGATGAGGAAAAGGGGAAATCGAATGTGGCGCGATTTGAATCCGCAGAATGACGGGGCATCCTTTTCGCCCCCTTTCTTTTTTCCATCGATCACGCTAATCCTGAAAAGGGTAACCGTTCGGCTTCTTCCCTTCTTATCTGCGGATATCTGAGAAAATCGGCGGCTGATTTGAACTGAGAACAGGAAAATCTAAAATCTTCAATTTAAAATCTAAAATTAAAAGGGGTTCTTTCATGGCGCAGCCAATCGGAATTCCGGAGGATATCCGCCGGACGGCGGCACAATGCCGCCACTATTCGATGTGCAAGATCGATTATCTGGATACCGGCCTCTGCCCTCCGGCAAAGGCTCGACCGTATGTGGGCTATTTCCCTCAGGGAAGAATGGACATCTGCAGGGCGCTTGCCGGCGGGCTTCTGCCGGTTACCGAAGGGCTTGTGGATATCGTCTCCTCCTGCACTCTTTGCGGGCGCTGCGACAAGCAGTGCCACTTCGCCACCGGCATGCGGCCGATGAAGGTCATGGAGGCGTTGAAAAACTGGCTGGATTCGTATCTGAAGACCGGAGGAAGCGTCCAGAAGGTCGAAGAGGATGAAATATTAAGGGCACTCAGGCAAATCGTAGGCGGCGAGTGGGCGAGCAATGATTTCGCAGACCGGATCCCCTACGCAGACGATCCGTTCCCCCTGGCCGGAATGCGTATGCCCGCCTATGTGGTTCTGCCGAAAAGCGCGGAAGAGGCGGCCCGTATCGTTCGGGTGTCTGCAAGCTTCAAGATCCCCTACGTGGTGCGTGGAAACGGAGCCAGTGTCTTCGGATTCGTCTTTACGGACGGAATCGTCATCGATGTAAACCGGATGAAGGGAATCGTAATCGACGAAGAGAACTGGACGGCATCCGTAGAAGCCGGGGTGACCTCCTTTGAGCTTCAGACGGAAGCGGCGCGCCGGGGATTCCGGGTCAACACCGCCGAACCTTCCGCCACAGTCTGCGGAAATATCGTCTGCACCGGGATGTTTTCCACCTGGGCAAACGCATACGGGGTGGGTTCGGACAATTTTGTGGACATGGAATTCATCGATGATCGCGGGGAAATGTTCCGCGTAAACGACACGGCCTCCCGGAACCTGTTCGCATTCCGGCACGCCGTTGTTTCCTCACCCGGAATCTGTGTCAAGGCCCATGTGCGGATGCACCCCACAACCGATGATGAAGACGGGGTACTGGTTCCCTTTTCCACCTTAGAGGATGCAGTCTCCTTCGCAACGGATCTCAGCCGGCGCAGAATCGGCCTTGCGATCGGAGTCCTTGGCGGGCACTACCTCTCGACCTTTATGTCGCCGTCGGCTCCGCTTGCGGAAAAGATTAAAAAGGTCTTCGTCGAAACACTCGGAATCGAATATGTGGTATTTGTGATCGGAGATCGTTATGCGCGTGAATCGATCGCCAAGATGGCCCCCTTTGTCATCGACAGCCGTTTGTTTCGTATTTTTTTACTGGGCCTCCCCCGCTTGGCCGATCCGGAATGGCAGGAACTCGCAGCCGGGCTCGACGGCAGAAGGCCTCCTTATGAGAGACTGCTCGGAGAGGAGATCATTCCCGTTCTGGAAGCGGTGCTTGCGCCTTCTCCTGAAACACTGGCGGAAGCCGTCGAGGACGACCTGAAGCAGTTCTATATAGAGCTTTACAATCGAGCCCACATGACCAGCCTGGTGTGGTTGAACATGTTCAGGATCGTAAGCTGCCGGATGTCGAGACACAAGCATATGTTCGCCTTCCTGATCTATGTCCCTCCGGATAAAATCGAGCTGATCCGCCGAATCCTCGGGGAATTCGATAGGATTGCGGCAGCCCACGGCATCTCGCACGATTTCGGCTTTCTTACCCCCATGGACTTCGGAAAGCGGGCCATTCTCGAGTACGATTACTATATCGACCATACCGATCCTTCCGAGAAGAAGAAAATCGAAGGTGCAATGGCGGAAATCGGACCGATGCTGGATGAAGCGAGCGCCTCCAACAAGGGAGTCAAATGGCTCAAATACATCTTCTCTCAAGGCTGCGCCAGAAAAGAAGGATACCTTTATACATTTTAGATTCTAGGATCAGATGAGAGCGACCGCTGATGAGATCACCGAAAAGCGTTTTCACCGCAAACCCGGTATCCTTGTGACCGGGGGCACCGGGTTTCTTGGCAGCCATCTTGCGGTAAGGCTGCTGCAATCCGGTTATCGGGTCTATCTGCTGGTCCGCGGCCGGGGAAAAGTTTCTGCGAGTCAAAGGGTGCAGCGGCTGTTCGAATGGTTCGGGGTGGATCCCGGGGATCTAAAGCCCATCGTAATCGAGGGACATCTCGATCATCCGCAGCTCGGGCTCGGGGCCGCAGCATTGGATTCGCTGTCCGGAGCCGTCGAAGAGATCGTCCATTGCGCCTCCGACACCTCTTTTTCGGAAAGAAAGCGGCCTCGGGTCGTAAAAACCAACGTCTGCAATTTCCAGAACCTCCTTCATTTTGCATCGAAGAGCCGCTGCTATTTCATACACCATATCAGCACAGCATATGTGGCCGGGAAAAACGGCTCCTTGTGTCCGGAAACTTTCGTAGAAAGAGGTGAATTCACAAACGTATACGAGGAGACAAAGCAGCAGGCGGAGAAGCTTGCCAGGCGGATGTGCGCGGAAAACGGCATCCGTCTCAACATCTATCGCCCCTCGATCGTATACGGCCACTCCCGCACCGGAAAAACTTTTCGCTTCAACGCCCTCTATTATCCTGTCAGAACGCTTCTTTTCCTGAGAAACCTCTACGAGAGAGACATTCGGGAATCCGGTGGAGGCAGAGCGGACGCAATGGGGGCGAGGATGGACGCCGACGGCAACGTCTATCTTCCCATACGGATCGAGTCGGCGTGCGCCGGCATCAATCTGATTCCGATCGATTATTTCACGGAGGCCTTTGCCGCCATCATGGAGGAAGCCTTGGAAGGCGGTGTCTTCCACGTCGTAAACCCGAAATCGAAATCGATTCTGGATCTTGTCGAGTATATACAGCGTTTCTTTCGGATCAGAGGCATTTCGTCCGTACCCCGGGGGGCGCTTTCGAAGATGCCCAAAAACGGCATTGAAAGCCTTTTCGAACAGTACATCGATGCCTATGGCCCCTACATCCGAGACGAGCGGATCTTCGAAAACGGAAAATCCGCAAAAATCCTCGGAAAGAAAAACATCCGGTGCCCGGATTTCGACTACACCGTCTTTGAAAGCTGCATGCGATACGCGGTGGAAGCGCAATGGGGGGCGAATCTTTTCGACAGAGAGGACGCCCCATATGAAACTGAACGTCCAATCCCGCCTAAAGCGGGAAACATCGAACGTCCAACGTCGCATGAATGAACCAGATCATTCCATCGATCAAAATAGACGCATCGGTGTTCGGGGGGCTGGACTGACATGGAAACCGAAAACGTATCGTACGGCTACCGCCGCGTCCGGCCGATCGAGAAAAGAAAACGGATCCTCGCTCATTTCGACGCGATTGCCAGGCGTTACGACCTTGCGGATACGCTGCTCAGCTTCGGGCTGCATGCTCTCTGGAGAAGGACCGCACTCCGCCCTCTGGCATTAAAAAACGGGCATCGCATCCTCGATCTGTGCGGGGGCACCGGCGCCTTCGCCGACCGCATCGCAAAAGCCTCGAGCGGCGGCATGACGGTGGTCTGCGACCTGAATCGAGCGATGATGCTGGCCGGCAGGGGGAGCCGCACATGGAAGCGAGGAATCATCCAGTGGGTTCAGGGAGATGCCGAAAACCTTGGCTTTTCTGCATCTTCATTCGATGTGGTTACCGTCGGGTTCGGCGTCCGCAACCTTGTCGACCTGCAGAAGGGGCTTATCGAGATCCGAAGGATCTTAAAAGAGGGGGGTGCACTCGTGATCCTTGAATTCTCGGTACCCGTTTCTCCACCGATTCGACGCTTGTATCATTTTTATTCCTTCAAAATCATTCCGATGATGGCGAAAGCGCTTACCGGCGAAGAAGCGCCATTCCGGTATCTGGCCGAATCGATCCGCGTTTTTCCCCCGCCGGAGGGGGTAAGCACCGCAATGGAATCCGCAGGATTTTCTGCAGTGGTGTTTCGGAGGCTGACCAACGGGATCGTTACTGTCTACTATGGAACAAAACGCGGATCAGGGTCTGCAGGACGGACTTTGAACTCCTGAGAAATACCTGAAAAGCGTATCCTCATATACATGATTTACCCCATTTTCCCTCCGGACTAGTCGATATATTCAAAGATAAACACGCCACGAATTCCGATCGACCGCAAAATGGAGTTTGAGGCAAGCCAAGCCAAGATGAGGATATGCTCGTCGTAAAATGGAAACGCATATGACTAGGGAGGCTCACATGGAATTGACGGAATTGACATTCGAAGACGAGATCAGACTTTGGGATTCTTATTCAAAAAAAACGTACGTCGAGTGTATCTGCCCCAAGTGCCGGGTGCGGCATAAAATGAACCTGCGCTGGATCGGACGGGGAATGCCTCGAAAATACTGCACTTCCTGTATGAAAAATGCACTAAGCAATCACGTCGAAGACGTTCACACGGTAAGAATCCCCCAGAACCGAATGCTTCAGCACTGAAGGGTCCAGGCAGGGCTCCTATACGGTTTTAGAGAAATCATGAAGATAGAAGGCGGAAATCAGAGGTCCGGAAGCGCTGATTTCCGCCTCTCGTATGCAATTGTAAGATCGAAGACGCGGAGAGCAGAAATGGTTGATTTCTCCTCTCGATCGAATCCCCGTATCGCATGACATAAGAGACCTTCGGCCCCTTCAGATACTCTTCGATTCTTTCCCCGATCTTGCTGCCGTTCGATCCGGCCCTCTGCTTACTGATCTTCTACAGGGTGCAGTCCCTTCTAACCGGCAGTAAGGGGAAAAACCCTTTCTTCTCCGTCTAACATGGGGTCTTTACCCCATTGAGATCATGGCCCTTGGTGGCAACAATAAGCATGAAGGTCGTAATCGATTGAAATTTCAAATCGTTTTCCGCTTGCCGGCCCGACGGCAGGTTGAGAAGATCCGAGGGAATCTTTCATGAATGAGATAAAACTGCAGCGCCAGATTGAAGACATGAAGAAAGAAATCGAAGCCACCGGAGCAATCGCAGAGAAGCGGGCGATCGAGCTCCGTGCCGATATCGATCGCCTCAAACTCGAAGTCATCGCGTTGAAGGAGTTCATCAAGGGCGAACTCCCTGAATTCGAGAAGCGCTTCCCTGAAATACTGAAAGAGACGGTCAAAAGGATTCCGCCGGAATAGGATCGCATCCGTAAAAAGGGGTTCGACTCATGCCTATGATCAGAGAACTCAAGAAGGTATCGGATACGATATGGGAGCTTCCGACATCCTACAAGCAAGGGATGCGCGTTCCGGCTCGGATCTATGGAACCATGAACCTGATCGAATCCATGGATGATGCCGTATTCGATCAGGTGTCCAACGTGGCCACGCTTCCGGGAATCACCCGGTATGCGATGTGCATGCCCGACGGCCACTTCGGCTATGGGTTCCCCATCGGCGGTGTGGCCGCCATGGATGCGGAAGAAGGGGTGATTTCTCCCGGAGGCATCGGCTTCGATATCAACTGCGGAATGCGGCTGGTCACCACAAATCTGACCCATAAGGACGTGAAGCCTCATCTCAAAGAACTGGTCGATAAGCTCTATCAACAGGTCCCGGCGGGTGTCGGGAGCAAGGGCATCCTGAGGGTCGACCGGCAGCAGTTCAGGGAGGTGATCGAGGAAGGAGCGGTCTGGTGCGTAAAAAACGGATACGGCTGGGAGGAAGACCTGCCGCTAACCGAGGAGGACGGCAGGATGCAGGGGGCCGATGCCTCCAAAGTCAGTGAAAAGGCAATCGATCGCGGGCTGCGCCAGATCGGAACACTGGGATCGGGGAATCACTATCTCGAAATCCAGGTGGTCCGGCCCGAACACGTCTACGACGCCGAACGGGCGAGGGCCTTCGGCATCGAGATCCCGGAGCAGGTGGTGGTGATGTTCCACTGCGGCAGCCGCGGATTCGGGCACCAGGTGGCCACCGATTATCTGCAGGTCTTTCTGAAGGTCATGGAGAGCAAATACGGCATCCGGATACTGGACCGGGAGTTGGCCTGCGCGCCTTTCCGGTCTCCGGAAGGGCAGGATTACTTTGCCGCGATGAAATGCGGCATCAACATGTCTTTTGCCAACCGGCAGGTGATCCTGCAGCGCATCCGGGAAGTCTTCTCCGATGTGTTCGGCAGATCCCCGAAAGATCTGGCGATGCACATGGTCTACGACGTTTCACACAACACCGCAAAGGTCGAGCGTCATCGGGTGGACGGACAGGAGAAGGATTTGCTCGTTCATCGGAAAGGTGCGACCCGCGCCTTCGGCCCCGGAATGGAAGGGGTGCCGGAAAAGTATCTGAAAATCGGGCAGCCGGTCATTATCGGCGGCAGCATGGAAACCGGCTCCTATCTGCTGGCAGGCATACCGGAAGGCCATGAAACTTTTTTCAGCACGGCGCACGGGAGCGGAAGGACCATGAGCCGGACCAAAGCCCGCAAACGGTGGCATGGAAAGGAGCTGCAGAAGGAGATGGAGGCCCGG
>QZKK01000015.1 GCA_003599475.1 Desulfobacteraceae bacterium | reverse complement strand
TCGGTTGAGCAGTCAAATGGTTGAGTCGTCAAATGGTTAGTGATACGTTCAGCTTCTCATGGCTCTGGAATATCTTGATTCTCGGGGCACGGCATATCCGCCGCACCTTCAGGCCCTTTGAAGTCGCCCCCCTGATTCTTCGCTCATTTTCTCCCCCCGAACAGTGCGGTTCAGTGATTAAAGGGCGAATCGACCTCTCAATCCCTCCACACACTCAACCAATTGACCTCTTAACTCCTCAACCGATCGGATCAACCACTCAACTCCTCAACCTCGCAACCGCTCCGGGCCGTCCGACCGTCCGGCAGATTTCCTCTGCAATTCTGTCCAGAGGCGTGATGGAGTCGACGATGCCGCTTTCGATCGGGGCCTTGGGCATTCCGTAGACGACGCAGGTTTCTTCGTCTTGGGCAATGATTGCGGCTCCATTTCGTTTCATCAACTTCAGGCCGAGGGTGCCGTCCGAACCCATGCCGGTCATGATCACCCCTGTGGCTCGACCCACATAATGATGTGCAATCGAACGGAACAGAAAATCCACCGAGGGCCGGCAGCTGTTTTCCGGTGGATCGTCGGTGATGCGGAGGACCCGGTTCCTGCCGTCTGCGCCGGCGGCCACCTTCATCTGCTTTCCTCCCGGGGCGATAAACGCCACGTTTGCTCGAATCGGTTCGCCGTCGCAGGCTTCCTTGACCTCGATGGCGCATTTGGCATCGAGACTTCTGGCCAGGGATTGTGTGAAAACGGGCGGCATGTGCTGAACAATCAGGATGGGCACATCGATATCGGCGGGTATTTTCGGCATCATTCTGGCCAGAGCGTTCGGCCCGCCGGTGGATACGCCGATGCCGACGATGTCCGATTTTTCCCTTGTCCTTCTGAAAGGAATCGTCCGGATCCGCTGCTCGACAGCAGGCACTTGCAGACCGGAGGCTCCTTGCGATTTTCCCTTCAGGATGCTCTTGATCTCCCGTCGACGTGCAAAGGCCTTGAGCATGGGGATGAGGGCTTCCCGGACGGCCCGGGTGTTTTCTTCCATGCTCCCTTCCTGCGGCTTCGGAATGAAATCGAAGGCGCCGAGCTCCAGCGCCCGCATCGTCATCTCACCGCCTTCCACGGTAAGACTGCTGAGCATGATCGCTCCGACATCCGGAGCAACGGTCTGCATCTGCTGGAGGGTTTCAAGACCGTTCATCTCCGGCATTTCGATGTCAAGGGTCAACAGATCCGGCCGCAGGTTTACGATTCTGGAGAGGGCGGATTTTCCGTTGTAGGCGGTGCCGACCAGCTCGATTCCCGGAAGACCCGCCAGTACATCGCTGACGATCTTCCGATAGACAACCGTGTCATCCACCACCAGGACGCGAAGCGGATTTTCATCAGTCATAAGTCTCTATCTCCCCGGGTTTTGAACATGGAAAATGCCCAATGGTGAATTTCTAATGATGAAGTAAATCCGCTCCACTTGGAGACTGGACATCGTACATTGGAAATTGGAAATTCATCCGATTGCTATTCATGCAGCTTCAGCACTTCTTCCGCATTCAGGACTCCGATCAGGCTGGTTTCCGTCTTGTAGACACCCTCGAAATATTTTCCCTGAATCCCTCCGATATTTGCTGGAGGCGGCTGCACTTCATCCCGGGCCGCTCGGACCACGTCGCCGATGCGCTCGACCAGCAGGCCGATATATTCGTTTCCCGAGTTTACAATGATATTGCGGTTTTCTTCCCTGTTCGCTTCGATTTGTGGCAGTCCCAGCTTTTTACAGAGATCGATCACCGTGACGATCTGTCCGCGCAGATTCAGTATTCCTTTGACGTATTCCGGCGCCTGGGGAACCGGAGTCATATCCAGGAGCTTGTTGATTTCCTGGATTTTCAGAATATCCATCCCGTAAAGCGCTTCTCCGGCATAAAAAGTCGCAAGTTCGATGCTCTTTTTTGCCTCCTTTTTTTCCGCCGTATATTTCATTGTCCGTTTCTCCGTTTCCGTACGATTATCGAAAAGACATGGAAGTCTTCCGGAAGGCGTCCATTCCGGCCGGACCTTCCATTGAACTTACCCCCATCACTCGAAGGAGGTGGCGGCGCCGATGACACGGGCTGCCCGGCCGATCGTCGGAGGCCTTATCGGTATTGGCCTCCTTCCCTTCGAGTTTTCCTGCTTTACCGAAGGGACGATCGCGTCAGAACCGAATCCGTCCATTCCGGAGCCTGCGGGATCGACATCTCCCGGGAAGACTTCTCCCCGGCAGATACCATCCATGCATGGACAAGAATGAACAAACCGAAAAGGACGACGACGAGTATTTTCTTCATTTTCTTCCCCTGTTCCTGCCGTGTATCGGCAGGTTCAACCGTCTTGAACCTGCTTTACGATGCTCTAGGCTGCTTTCAGATGCCTGCAGATGCTTTCCATGAGGCGTTCCCTGTCCAGCTTGACCTGGTAATCGTTCACGCCGGAAGCCTTCCCCTTTGCAATATCTTCCTCGCCCGCAAGAGTCGTCAGAGCGATGACAGGCAAATGGGAAAAGCGTTCATCGCCTCTTATCTTTTTGGAAAGACCGTAACCGTCCAATTCGGGCATTTCGATGTCGGTGATCACCAGTGAGACCGCCCCGGCGTGCTCCTGGAGAAGATTCCAGGCCTCCGCCCCGTTTGTGGCCTCGATGACGGTATATCCCTCATTTTCGATAAATCCTCTGACCTGATCTCTGAAGAATCCTGAATCCTCCGCATACAGGATGGTCTCCGCAGTGCCGTCCACTTTTCGAACCGCTTCCCTTTCCGAGAACCAGTGCGGGTATAACTCCTTCATGATGCCGTAGATATCCACAAGGAGCGTCGTCTGGCCGCCGATGATCGAAGATCCCAGGATTCCCGTCTGCTTCAGGGTGCTTTCATCGAAAACGGCCGGAACGTCGATGGCATCCACCGGCCCGGTGGCAAGGAGCCCCGCTTCCCGGTCCGCGATCAGAAACACGATGACGATGAGTTCTTCCTTGTCGGCAAGAGGCTTTACATTTGCCACCTGCTCGATTGCCGAAAGCGGCAACGCCCCGCCTCGATACTGAATCACCCGCTTGCCGCCGACCTCTTCCAGATTGCAGCGTTTGATCTTCTCGATTCTTTGAACCAGGCTCAGCGGAACGGCAAACTGCTCATCTTCCGAATTTCTGAAAATAAGCAGCGACTGCGAGTCCTCTTTTTCCCGGTGTGCCTCCTGCGCCACCGCCGCCGCACGGTCGCTCGCTTCGACGGAAATCAGATCCGCCATATGGGCAAGCCCCACAACATCCAGAATCAGTGCGACACGCCCGTCCCCCATGATCGTGGCTCCTGCATACCCTTTGCATTGCATCAGGTGGCGCCCGAGAGGCTTCACCACGATCTCTTCGGAATCGTGCAGTTGATCGACGACCAGGCCGTATTTGAGGGCTCCGGTGGAGACGACCACGATATTGACTGCGCTTTGGGCCCGGTACCTCCGGTCAGCACCCGATCTCTTTTCGTCGTCTTTTTGCGGCTCGTCTCCGCTGTCTCCTGTTTTGAACATCGGGCTTTTTCGGGATCTGCGATCGGCGATCTCTTTTCTCCGATCCGGTTTTTCGATGCCGTCGTTCGGATCGATATAGGTCCTTTCGATTTCCAAGACTTCGGCCAGGCTCAGCAGCGGAAGAAGCTGCCCCCTGAGTCGGACCACTTCCGCATCCCCGACCCTTTCGACCCGTTCCTTTACCTGGGATGCCGGAATACGAAGAAGCTCGTCCATGTTGACTTGGGGTACGGCGAATCGCTCGCCGCCGACCGTCACGATCTGGCTTGGAATGATGGCAAGGGTCAGCGGCAGCTTGATCCGTATGGTGGTCCCCCTGCCAGGATCCGAATCGATATCCACGACTCCCCCCAGCCGATCCAGGTTGGTCTTTACCACATCCATCCCGACTCCCCGTCCGGAGACATCGGTCACTTTCTTGGCCGTTGAAAACCCCGGAAGGAAAATCAGGTTGATCTTCTCTTTCTCTGAAAGGAGCTGAGCCCGTTCCTCTGAAAGGAGGCCCTTGGTCACGGCGGCACCGGTGATGACGGCGCCGTCGATTCCTTTCCCGTCGTCGGAAATTTCGATATTGACCTGTCCGGCCTCGTGGTATGCTCTCAAGGAGACCTTCCCGACCGCCGGTTTACCCAGCCTCTTTCTTTCTTCAGGGGTCTCGATCCCGTGGTCGACGGAATTTCGAACCAGGTGCGTCAAAGGATCGTTGATCGCTTCGATAATGGTTTTGTCCAGCTCGACGTCTTTGCCTTCCAGATTGAGCTCCACCTGTTTATCGAGGTCTCTGGCAAGGTCCCGGACGACTCTCGGGAATTTATTGAACACGCTACCGATGGGCTGCATCCGTGTCAGCATGATGGCTTCCTGGAGTTCGGTGGTGATCAGGTTGAGCCGCTGGCCGGCGACCTCGACGCATCTGGTGTCCTTGGTGGCAATGGCTTGAAGAAGCTGATTCCTGCCCAAGACCAGCTCCCCTGCAAGGTTCATGAGGGAATCGAGCAGATTTACACTGACCCTGAGACTCGTCTCGGAACCTGCGTTTGCACGAACATCTTTTTCTTTCGGATTCTCTTTGGAGGCGGCCGGCAGAACGTGCTCATCCGATTCCTCCCGATCGATCGGCTCCGGCGCCTTGCCGGAAGCATCTTCCCGGGATGAAAGCCCGTCAGGGGCTGCTTCCGGAACCTCGACCGGTTTATCGGCTTTCATCCCGGCCGAACCGGCGTCAACCGGATGGATGTTTTCTTCGGCGACTTCGACCAGCGCACCGATCATATCGGGCTCCAGCACGGATGCAAAAAGCATCCAAAACGGCAGCCGATCCGGCATCCCGGCTTCTTCGAGGGATCCGATGGACTCGATATCGATCTTGCAGTCCATGAGAACACCGCCTTTGATCAGCTCCTCGATGAGACCCAGGGGGGTTTTGCCCTTTCTTTGCACGTCATGGATCAAATCGAATTCGATCAGGTAAATGAACTTTCCCTCCTTCCGGACTCTGGCGATGTCCGGCTCGGAGACGCGAAACCCTGCTTTCCCGTTCGGGAAGGAGATATCGACCCATTCGGATCCCGGTTTATGCTCCTGGGGGGAAAGGTTTCCGGCAGCAATCGCCGTCAGTGCTTCGGTGTGTATGGAAACATCCGCATCGTTGCTTGCGCTTCCGCTTCCGAGCAGATTTCTCAGAGTATCGGAGGCCGAAAGCAGCACGTTGATGATTTCCTGGTTCGGCACCAGTTCCCGGCTCCGGATCATTCCCAAGACATTTTCCATCTTGTGGGATAGCTCTTTGATGCGGGTCAGTCCCATGAACCCGGCCCCCCCCTTGATGGAATGAGCAGCCCGAAACACCTTGTTGACCCGTTCTTCATCGATTTCGGCTCCCGATCGTTCGATCGACAACAGATCGTTTTCGATATCTGCCAGATGCTCCAGCGATTCCTCTACATACAGCCGCAAATTTTCATCGGTTTGAATCGTCATCGTTTCTCTCCTGGGTCATGGTCAAGTGGTTAAAAAGTCGAACGGTTGAGAGGTCTATTGCAAGGAATACAACCATTTAACCACTCAACCGATTGACCACTTAACCATGGTTAAGCGCAGTCGATTTCAAAGTGCTGATCCAGTCGCATCGTGCGAAAAAGCTGGAAAATCTCTTCGGAAGCATTGCTGACTTTCAGCTTCCCCCCTGTGCTGCTCATGGAATGATGGGCGGCGATGACGACTCCCAACCCGATGGAATCCATCATCTGAACACCGCTCAAATCGATCGTCAATTCCTTGACTCCTCTTTTGACAAGGACCAACAGCTTCTTTTTCAATTCTTCCGCCCCGGATGCCACAATGTCCCGATCCGGTTTGAAAACGGTAACGTCCGACTTCTGCCTGGGGTTTCGGCTTTGTTTTCCGGAGTTCTCTTTTGGGGTTCGTTTTATCGCAAGGGTCATATCGATCCTCCTGGTGAAGCAATGGATAAGGCTTCAGTTTTCGATTGTTTCTTTAAGCGCCCGATCTTCTGCCTAAGCTCTTCGGCCAAATTGTATAATTCCTGCGCGCTCAAGCCGCCTTGGGCTGGGTTGTTTGTGATGGTTCCTGCGGCGGGATCGGCATCCGAAACCTGGCGGATTACGCTTTGAGCCTCTTCGACCCGCCCTTTCATCCTGCCTACGGCTTCGCCGGCCTGCCGTGTCAGTTGTTTGAATTCATTGATTAGAAGGGTAAAACCCTTCCCGTATTCTCCTGTTTTGGCCGCTTCGATGGCGGCATTTAAAGCCAGCAGATAGGTTTGTTCCGAAATCTCTATCATTGTTTCCGTCACTTTATTGATCTCCTGAGAGGCTTTTCCAACCCGGTCATTTCCTCCGAATCGGTCCTGAAAACATTTTTCCCCGGCAGATCTTTGCTTTGTGTACGGTAATGGCTGCAAAGCCCCATCAGCAACCAAACCGCTTCCATCGCCTGCAAAGCTTGCAAAAACAAAGCCAGTTAATTGAAAACCAGGACCCACCGCCCCAAAAAAGTTCTCGGCGATTACCCCTGCTGTAATCTCATCGGAAGCCGGGGCAAATCCTTTAGAAAAATTCACCATTTTCCCACCTGGACCTGCCCGCCCGCGACACTGCTGCCGGGCCAGTTTGGACGGCTCCTTTGCTTCAAGCTCGGAATTCCGGTTCATTTCGGCATGCAGGCAGACATTTATTTCAAGGATTCGGCATTTCATCTGCACACTGAGCGGGATCTCTTCGGTGCCGGGAGATTGCCGTGTCGGTGCAAGGGAAATAGACTGTAAGTGGAATCGAGCGGGATGGAGATGCATTCCGGATTAAGTGAAAGGAGGGGAATTCCTCAGGATCTTCCAGCTTGATACGGCTCCGACGGGCTTGAATTGGACAGGTCGGACAATACCCAAGAACCGCTATTTTCTGATGACTCTGTTTAATGAATCCAGTTGTTCTTTTATCAATCGAACGGCCGCCGGGGCCTGTTCAACCTCATTTCGGCGCGCCTTTGTTTCAATGGCGGACGCGGCATCCGATATTTCGGCAATCCCCAGATTCATTGCCGCCCCCTTAATGGAGTGAGCGGATTCGGCCACCTGCCTGGCATTTCCCTTCCTGAGGCCGGATTCCATGTTTTGGAGATCCGACTCGCTCACCTGGACAAAAAGCGTCAACACCTCCATGAATTCGGCCTCATCCAGCCCCAGTTTTCCAGCTATTGTTTTACAGTCCATCGGTTCTTTTCTCCTCATCTTCATCATATTCAAGCAAATAAATCGAAATTTCTAACCCGAATCAAGCAACCGCTAAACAATTGAAAAAAGAACTCCTGAAAGAAACCTCTCCTACTTTTCGTGCATTTTCGTGCATTTCGTGGTTAAAACCCAATTCAGGCAACCGGCAAAAGATGACCCGTCGAGGCCCGGTTTTCGATCACTTCGAGCACCACCTCCCGCTGGATCGGCTTGGCAATATAATCGTCCATGCCGGCGGCAAGGCATGCCTCCCGATCCCCTCTCATGGCGTTGGCGGTTAAAGCCACGATGGGGATCCCTGCTCGACCCGGTCGATGGGGGTTTTGTTCCAGCTCCCACTTTCGGATGATTTTCGTCGCTTCCAGCCCGTCTATTTCCGGCATCTGCAAATCCATTAAAATCATGCCGTATCTTTCGGGTGAAGAGGTATACATTTCAATCGCTTCCCGCCCGTTGTCGGCAACCTCCACTGCAAATCCCGCCTTGATGAGCATGAGCTCTGCAAGCTTTCGACTCATGAGATTGTCCTCCGCCAGCAGAATCCGTAAGGAAGGCAGGGTCTCCCCGCCAGTGGATTGGGCTCTTTTATCTCCAGGAGATTCCGGAGCCGGACTCTTGTCGCATTGAATTCTAGATTTCTCGAACCATCCGGTAAAGTGAAACAGATTTCCCTTCCCGGGTTCACTCTCCGCCCATACGTTCCCACCGATCGCCTGGGCGATCCTGCGACAGATCGGAAGCCCCAGACCGGTTCCCCCGTGGCGCCGGGTCATGGATGTATCGCCCTGCTGGAATGCCTCGAAAATGGCCGCCACGTTCTCTTTCGGGATGGCAGCTCCGGTATCCCGAACCTTTGCGTGCAATTGAATCCGTTCCGGCTCTTCTTTGTCGACCTGCAAACCGATTTCGACCTCACCCGAATCGGTAAATTTAACGGCGTTCTCCAGCAAATGGATCAGCACCTGGTGGAACCTGCCCGGATCTCCTTTGACAAAAACCGGCACCGCATCTCCGACCCGGCAGATGATCGCAATCGATTTTCCGGCGGCTTGGGGCCTGACCAGATCGCAGACATGATAAACGGCCGACTGCGGATCGAAATCGATCGTTTCCAACTCCAGGCGTCCGGCTTCGATTCTAGAAAAATCCAGGATATCGTTGATGAGTGAAAGCAGAAGCTTTCCGCTCTGCTTGATGATATCGGCATATTCGATCTGCTCTTTTGTAAGGGAGGTCGAAAGCAGCATATCGGTAAATCCGATCACTGCATTCATGGGTGTTCGAATCTCATGGCTGACGACCGCAAGAAAAGCGCTCTTGGCGATGTTGGCCGATTCGGCTTCCACCGCCATCTGTCTGGCCTTTTCCATAGCCTGCATCATCTGCACTTTCATCCGCTTTCGCTCGGTGACATCGATGAGCATGACGATGATCTTGTTTTGTGGGTCCCTCAAAGGAATAAAGTCGAGCGTGATCTGCTTCCCGCAAAGATTTATAGGATCTTCCTCGTTGATTTTATTCTCCTCCCAGTGCCGCGAGCCCAGAATTTCGCGAACCCTTGGAGCGTCGGATTCCCCGAATAGGGCGACGAAGTCGCTGCCAAGCACCTCTTCCTCAGGTTTTCCGACGATCTTGAGAGCCGTCGGATTCGAGTAGACGACCCGGGCCTCGGAGGTGATTTCAAGCAGCCCTTCCTGCATCCTGTCGAGCACGACTTCGAAATGATCTTTAACGGAAAGGAGTTCCCGGGTGATTTCTCTAGCATGAACCGCCCCGAGACCGAACACCTTCCCGGAAAGATTTGCGGTGGACCTGTTCGCTACGGTCTGGAGTACATCCAGGATGTGCGTGGCCATGATGCTGAACGGGCCTTTTGCAATGCAGGTGTCGGCGCCGAACTCGGTTACATCCTTGTACTCCTCGGCCGCCACGGCGGATACGACGACGATGAAGATATCTTTCAAGCGGGGGGTCTTCCGTATGATCCGGCAGAGTTTTTCACCTCCGATATTCGGCATCACCAGGTCGACGAAGACCACCCCCGGAATCCATCGTCTCAAGACATCCAATGCCGTGAGCCCGTCTTCCGCCGTCAATACCTCATGGCCCTGATGCTTCAACAGGCTGGAAATCAGATTCAAAGTCATCCGATGGTTATCGACGACGAGGATCTTCATCGGCGCCGATGCACCCTTGCTTTTAAGATCCATTTGTCGACGATTTGATAAACCAGCTCCCGCTGGATCGGCTTGGCGATATAGTCGTCCATTCCGTTCTCCAGGCAGATCTCCCGGTCGCCTTTGATTGCATTGGCCGTCATGGCTATGATCGGTATGCGCGGCCGGCTCCCTCCGACCGTGCCGGATTCGGCCTCCAGTTTACGGATCCGCCCGGTGCACTCAAGCCCGTTCATTTTGGGCATCTGGATATCCATAAATATCAGATCGAAATAATCCTGGCATTCTGAATACTTATCCAGGGCTGCCTGGCCGTCGTTTGCCACCGCGACCGAGTAGCCTGCCTTTGAAAGCAGCAACACGGCCAATTTCTGATTCAACAGGTTGTCTTCGGCCAGCAGAATCCGAACGGAGTGCTTTGCCTTCTCCTTAATCGAGTATTGGGTAAGAATTTCCGATCCGGACTGGCTCGGCAGGCTGCATTGCATCTCTAGAGCCCCCCCGATCAAACGCTCCATCATCTGGTACAGTTTTTCTCTCCGGATCGGTTTGGGCAGAAACCCATCGAATCCGGCCTCGCGGCATTTCCTGGCATTCTTTTCAATCGAAGAGGAGAAGGCGATCAGCGGCGTGGACGAAATTTGGCCGGGATGACTTCGGACTCGGCGCGCCACATCGAATCCGCTCACATCCCCCATCAGGATGTCGCAGATGCAGATCGAATAGGGATTTCCTTCCTCCATCGCGTTCTGGAGGCATTCTTCCGCCCGGCTCCCTTCACCGAGGCAGGTCACCCGCATTCCGACCGATTCCAGCATGTGCTTCAAAATATCCAGATTGGCCTTATGATCGTCCACAACCAGAGCCTTTTTGCCTGAAAGCGAGGCTCTGGCCATCTTCCTTTTGTTGATGGAGTCGGATTTTTCGAATTCGCAGGTGAAATGGAATACGCTTCCTCTTTGATCGATTCCGGACAACGCCTCCAACTCTGCAGGGCTTTCCGCCCAGACTCTTCCCTGCATCAACGCTGAAAGTTTTCTGCAGATCGAAAGCCCCAAGCCGGTTCCGCCGTATTTGCGGCTGGTTGAGCCGTCCGCCTGATGAAAAGCATCGAAGATCTTTTCCAGTTTGTCCTGTGAAATACCGATACCGGTGTCCCTCACCATCACGTGAAATCGAATCCGATCCGATGTCTCCTCTTCGACCTCGAGCCGGAGCTCGATTTCCCCGGCGGGAGTAAACTTTGCAGCATTTCCCATCAGGTTGATCAGTACTTGGCGGAACCTGCCCGGATCGCCCTTGACGCAGGCCGGAACGTTCGGGCCGACTCGGCACAGAATTTCAACCGGCTTTTCGTCCACCCGGGATCGAACGAGATCGCAAACATCGAAAGCGGTTATCTCCGGATCGAAATCGATGCATTCGAGCTCCATCTGGCCGGCTTCCACCTTTGAAAAATCCAAAATGTCATTGATCAGAGACAGGAGGGCTTCACCGGATCTTTTGATCGTTTTTGCCGTGTCGATCTGCTCGTCTTTGAGTTCGGTGTCGAGAAGCATATCCGTGAAGCCGATCACCGCATTGAGCGGGGTGCGGATTTCATGACTCATGGCGGCAAGAAATGCACTCTTGGCACGGCTTGCCGCCTCCGCATTTTCTCGCGCCGCATGCAGCTCCCGGTTTTCCTTGAGAAGCGCCGCGATGCGGCATTCCACTTCGTCCTCGAGTTCTCCATGCAGAAAACGAGAGACGGCATCGGGAAACCGTCCCTTCAGAAAAGCCAGCATCGGATCGATGGTTTCCTTCTGAAGATATAACTCGCCGATGACTTCTTCGACTCGATTCTCCACCTTCGGATCCTTCCAGACCTGTTTTTTTGAAAATTGTTATTGCCTTCCGGCGGCGAAAAAGCTCAACTTTGCCGGATATTTTCTATAATCGGACATGTGACAATTTTCATTTAGAGATATCAGGGTTTCAGATGTCCGGTTTCGCGTGCACAGTGTGGACCCCCTGCTCTCCTGAATGCCGGGCGTGATGCCTTTCATAAAGAGGCACTTTTTGTTGACAACCAAGCAGCCTTTGCCATACACTGACTTTCCGGAAAGAAAGCTCTTATCCTTTGTCCTTTATCCTTATCTTCCATTTCAAATTCCGTTTTTTGCCGATACCGGGAGAAATGAAGGATGTTACAATTCATACGGGTAGAAAAGGAGGAAAGGGTCGGCATCATCTTTTTGAACCGGCCCCAAAAGCTCAACGCATGGCATAAGCCCATGCGCGATGAGTTGCTCGAAGCGCTCAGGAATTTCGAAAGCTCTCCGGAAGTCTCCGCGGTTATCCTGACAGGTGCCGGAGGAAAGGCTTTCTGTGCCGGTCAGGACCTTGGAGAGGCCAAGACCTTCGATCCGGATCGGGCGGAGGAATGGATCGAAGAATGGAGAACCCTGTACGGCTTCATTCGAAGCCTGTCGAAACCGCTCGTGGTGGCTCTCAATGGCCTTGCGGCGGGCTCCGGATTCCAGGTTGCGCTGCTGGGGGATGTCCGGATCGGCCACCCCGAAGTTAAGATGGGACAGCCCGAAATCAATTCAGGAATCGTCAGTGTGACAGGCCCCTGGATCATGAGAGAGATGTTGGGCCTCTCGCGTACCATCGAGCTTATCCTGTCGGGCCGGATGATGGAGGCCGACGAATGCGCTCAAACCGGGCTGATTCACCGGCTTGTTCCAAGAGAAGCTTTGATGCCCGAAGCATTGAAAGTTGCAAAGGATCTGGCTTCAAAACCTCCGATTGCCATGCGCCTTACCAAACAGCGTATGAAAGAGATGACCGAAACCTCTTTCCAGGAAACCATGGACGCTGCAGTCCGGATCCATCGGGAATCCTACGGAACCAGCGAACCACAGTCCACAATGGAAGAATTTCTGCGCGAACGGGCAGCCAGAAGTCATCGCCAGTGAGCTACAAACGGTCCATACGCCGATTGCTGGAAGACCGGCGAAGCGCGACTCCGGAATTCGTCTTTGCATGGCACGAAAATCGGCAGATCACATTCAGAGTGCTTGACAGGGAGGTCAACCGGCTTGCCGGCGGTCTTCTCCGATCCGGAATCGGTGCCGGGGCTCGAGTTGCCGTCATGATGAAAAATCACCTCGACCACATCACGACTTTTTTTGCACTCTGCAAGCTCGGAGCAATCCTGGTTCCGATCAATATCCAGCTCCGGGGTCCAAGCCTCGAGTTTATCCTCGAACATGCGGCACCTGCGGCCGTCATTGCAGAAGCCGACTACTGGAGCAGGCTCGATGAGGTCCTGCCTGAAAGAAACAGAGCAATCGTCATATTGAGGAAAATGCCGGCTCCAATCCGCGAAGCCATACTGGATTTCGGAGAACTGAAAAAGGGGGAAGATTCGGCTCCTCCAACGCTTCCCATCTTGGATGAAATCCGGTGCATCAGTTTCACATCAGGCACGACGGGTCCGCCAAAAGGCGTTTTGATGACCGAAAAAATGCTCAGGGCATGTGCAACAGGCGCGGCACTGGCCTCGGAGGTCTCAGCCGGGGATACTTTCCTCCTATGGGAGCCGCTCTATCATACCAGCGGTGTCCAGATGTGCATTCTGTCTCTGATGGAACCGATCCGTCTGGTTGTAACACCAAGATTCAGCGCATCCCGCTTCTGGGACCTGGTCCGCAGGCATCGAGTGACAAAACTCCACTACCTTGGAGGTGTGCTGGACATTCTTCTCAAGCAGCCGGTGCGGGAAGATGACGATCGACATTGCGCAGGAATCGCCTTCGGCGGCGGATGCAGCTCCGGGACCTGGGTTGCTTTCGAAAAGCGGTTCAACGTGAAGATCCGGGAAGTTTACGGCCTTACAGAAGCCTCGGGGTTTTCCACCCTGAACCGGGCAGGGAAGGTCGGGTCCATCGGAAAGCCTCTCCCCTATTTCGATGTCCGGATTGCCGGCGATGACGGCAAGGCGTTGCCTGCCGGCAGCCCTGGTGAGATTCTGATAAGGGAAAAGGAACCCGGGCTGATCACACCGGGTTACCTGGACGATCCTGAGCTTACCGTCTCAGCGCTGAAGGATGGCTGGCTTCATACGGGAGACCTGGGACGGTGCGATGAAGAAGGCGACCTATATTACATGGGAAGGAAAAAAGAAAGCATCCGGCGCAGAGGTGAAAACATCTCGGCATGGGAGGTCGAGCGCGTTCTTAACATGCATCCGAACATCCGGGAAAGCGCCGTCATCGGAGTGGACGCCGCAATCGGAGAACAGGAGTTGAAGGCTTTTATCGTAACTTCACCGGGTACAGCGCCTGATCCTGTCGATATCATAAACTGGTGCGAATCCAGGATGCCCCGTTTTCAGATCCCGAGGTATATCGCCTTCATTGACGCGTTCGAAAAGACATCCACCGAAAGGATCCGCAAAGGGAACCTGTCCAGGGAGACCGATGATTGCTGGGACATGCAACGGAGGGAAGAACCTGAACAATGAACGCTCAAAATCGTTGAAATCTTTGCACGTTGCGCGTCACCGCCAAACGATTTCAACGATTTCAACGATTTTCAACGATTTCAACGTACAACGACTTCAACAATGAGGTTGCTGGATAGCTGAAGCCCTTTTTCAGGGCCAAAACAACGAGAGGAGGAATATATGCGTCATTCCAAGGGAAGTCTTGCTGTTTCAATCCTGTCACTTTTTGGCGTTCTGCTGATCGCGGCACCTGCTCCTGCCGAGCTGGGCGCCATGCCGTCGATTCCGGCTACCACTCTACAGTTTGCCGCCGGAAGCGTAGGGGGCGGTTGGTACGCCCTTTCTGCCGCGATGTCGGATCTGGTCAAACAGGAAGTCCCAAACCTGCAGATTAACGTAGTTCCGGGAGCGGGCATTGCGAACCACCCCAGAGTGGTCGGAAACGATGTGCAGCTTGCCATGGGCTTTCCTTCTGTCGCCAAGGCGCTCATGGACGGGGTGGAGCCGTTCAAGACAGCCGATAAGACCAAGGATATCCGGTCCGCATTCTCAGGGCTATCTGTCACCTTCTTCACCTTCACCGTGGGCGAGAATGTACCCTTCAACACTTGGGAGGAGTTCGTTCAGAAGAAGTACCCTCTCAAGATAACGATGGACCGGGTGGGCACAACCGACGAGTGGGTGTGGCGCCTCGCCCTCAAACACATGGGCATCTCCAATGACGACATCAAGAAGTGGGGCGGCAGTATTACCTACGTCGGCTATGCGGATCAGGCCAACAACTTCAAGGACAAGCACGTCGACGCCATGTGGGATAATATCGCGGCTCCGGGACCTCACATCCAGGACGCCATGCTCAGCCGCAAGGTGAAGTTCATTCCCATGCCGGACAGCATGCGCAAGGAGTTGATCGAGAAGGGCGCCTGGGCCGATCGCAACATCCCTGCCAAGGTGTACGGAAACGACCAGCCGATCAAGTCGGTGGGTGCCGTCGCCACCATCATGACCAATCCCAAGGTATCCGAGGACGTGATCTACGCCTTTACCCGCGTTATTTGTGAGAACGCCGGCAAGGTGCGCAAGATGCAGGCTTCGGCGGAGATCTTCGATCCCGCTGCCGCGTGGAAGGAGACCGGCGCCGAGTTGCACCCCGGCTCGGTGAAGTACTTCAAGGAAAAGGGCTACATGAAATAGGGATAAAAGGGATTAGGGGTTAGGGATGCAGTGGTGGAGGGGGTTATTCTTTTCCTCACTACATCCCTTCCTCCCTACATCCCTAACCCCTAATCTCTACATCCCTGTATCAATGGAGCTCCAGTGCGGAAATTCAGTGGTAATATCAGGCTGGCGATAGCCCTTTGGGGTTGTGCACTCTCGCTTTTTCAATTGTACACGGCGGGTTTCGGTATTATGGAACCGAGGATTCAACGCGGCGTCCATCTGACCATGCTGATGCCTCTTGCCTTCATCCTCTTTCCGGCAACCGGCAGGTCCCCAAGGGACCGCATGACCTGGCTCGATGCCATCCTGGCGCTTCTTTCCTTACTTCCCGGCGCCTACCTGATTTACAATCACGATCTGCTGAACCAACGATGGGAGTTCGTCACCAGGATAACCGAAGACCAGTTGGTACTCGGCGCGCTGCAGATCGTGCTGGTGCTGGAGGCTACGCGACGGTCCGTCGCTCCCGCCATGGCCGCGATAACAGGCGCTTTCGTGCTCTATCTGTTGATCGGGCCATACATGCCGGGGTTTCTTTACCACCAGGGCTTCTCCTTCATGAAGCTGATCGAGGTGATGTATCTGCTCATCGACGAAGGAATCTACGGGGTCATCACGTCCGTGTCCGCCACCTTTGCTTACGTCTTCGTCCTCTTTGGTGCCGTGGTTCTTGTTACAGGCACAGGCGATTTCTTCACCAAGATCGCTTCCGCGATCGCGGGGACGGCTTCGGGAGGGCCGGCCAAGGTGGCTGTGGTAAGCAGCGGCCTCTTCGGCATGGTGAGCGGGGTGGGCGTTTCCAACGTGTACGCCACCGGCAGTTTCACCATCCCGATGATGAAGAAACTGGGGTACCGGTCGGAGTTTGCGGGAGCGGTGGAGGCTTGTGCCTCCAGCGGCGGGCAGTACATGCCACCAATCATGGGCGCTGCTGTCTTCATCATGGCGGAACTGATCAACATTTCCTATCCCACCATTGCCCTGTGCGCATTCACCAGCGCCGTCGTGTATTACGTCGGGATATTCGGCGTCGTGCACTTCGAAGCGAAAAAGACCGGGTTGACCGGTCTTCCGAGGGAGCAGTTGCCGAAGCTGCGCGATATTATCGGCCAGAGCTACCTGATCCTTCCGGTAGTTGGTATTGTCTACCTGCTGACGACCGGGTGGACGGCCATCATGGCCGGCTTCTGGGCTGTGGTACTGGCCATCGTCTCCAGCTACATGGGGCGCAGCACCTGGCTCACACCGAAGAAGCTGTTCGATTCCTTTGCCCAGGGGGCCTTCAACTCGGTGATGCTGGGAGTCTCCTGCGCCGCAGCAGGGATGATCGTCAGCGCCGTAACTCACACGGGGCTGGGACTGGCCTTCACCAGTGGGATCGTCCAGTTGTCCGGTGGAGTTCTGTTCATTGCCCTCATCCTGATCATGCTGGCCTCGATGATGTTAGGGATGGGGTTGCCCAGCACGGCAGCCTATATCCTGACCGCAGCTCTGACGGCTCCGGCGCTGGTCGGCATGGGGGTAGACATTCTGGCCGCCCACCTGTTCGCCTACTATTTCGCCTGCATCTCCTGCATCACCCCGCCGGTGGGGGTATGCTTCTACGCAGGCGCGTCGGTCGCCAACGCTCCTCCGATGAAAACCGGGTGGGAGGCCACAAAACTGGGGCTTTCCGGCTACATCGTGCCTTTCATGTTCGTGTATGCACCAGCCCTCATCCTCCGACCTGCCGGGTGGATGTCGCTCTACATGTTTATTATCGCTGTCATCGCCGCTATCGTGGCCTCGGCCGGCGTAGCTGCCTACTGGTTCGGCCATCGACTCATCTGGTGGGAGAGGATTATGCTGGTCGTGGCGGCGGTTGCCTTCGTAGCTCCGGAGATCTATACCACGGTGGCCGCTTCGGTGGTGATTGGGGGGGACATCGCATATCGTAAGTACCTAAGGCCTGCAGTGCCAAAGGCGGCGTGAGAGAATAGGCACAACGGGCGACCCGCAGACTCACCGGGAGGACCCATTGCCCAAAATCTACCTCGATTATGCAGCTGCCGCGCCGCTTCGACCTGAAGTGCGCAGAGCGATGCGGCCGTTTTTTAGCGATTCCTGGGGAAATCCGTCCTCGGTTCACGCTCTCGGAGCGGAGGCTCATGAAGCTGTCGAATCGGCCCGCGGCGAGGTATCGGCGCTCATCGGGGCGGGAGCGGGGGAGATCATCTTCACCTCAGGCGGCACCGAATCCATCAATCTTGCCTTGCAGGGGGTGGCGTTCGCCCGTGGTGAGGCAGGGCACCTGATCACGAGCCGTATCGAGCACCCGGCTTCCTTGGAAACGGCGCGGTTCATGGAGAGTCGGGGCTGGCAGGTCACCTACCTGCCGGTGGACGCTTACGGCCAGGTGGACCCGGAGGATGTTCGCCGTTCCATCAACTCCAGGACGGCTCTCGTGAGCGTGATGCACGCCAACAATGAGGTGGGGACGATCCAGCCGGTGGGAGAAATCGGCAGGATCACCCGAGAGCGGGGCGTGCTCTTTCACGTCGATGCTGTGCAATCAACGGGAAAGATCCCGTTGCAGGTGGATGCGTTGGGCGTCGATCTCCTGTCCATCTCCGGCCATAAGCTGGGAGGGCCGAAAGGAATAGGGGCTCTTTACGTGCGCACCGGTACACCTGTGGAGCCCCTCATCCGGGGTGGAGGGCAGCAGTGGGGGTTGCGAAGCGGTACCGAAAATGTTCCCGGCATCGTAGGGTTTGGAGCGGCTGTCGAGGCTGCTGCCAGGGAAATGGGCGTCGAGAGCCGGCGGATCGCGGAGCTTCGGGACAGGTTGGTCGATGGGGTGCTGTACAGCGCGGAAGGAGCCAAGCTCAACGGCCATCCTACCCAACGGTTGCCCAACTTCGCACACCTCAGCTTCCAGGGACTGGACGGCCATTGGCTGGTCAAGGAATTGAGCTTCGAAGGGATCTACGCGGCTACCGGGTCTGCCTGCTCTTCGGGAAAGACGGAGCCCTCCCACGTGCTGGCCGCCATGAGGGTACCCGTAGAACTGGCAAAGGGAGCACTCCGTCTTACGATGGGCCGGGAGACTACCGCCGACGAAATCCGTTATGCGATAACCTTGATCCCTGGAATCGTAGAGCGGTTGCGGAAAAAGGTATCTTCGGGTAATGACTTAGCGGATGAGTATGCTCGAGATTGCCATACCGCCCGGAGCCGGGCGATGGCGGGTTTTTTCAATAAGCTTCTCCGGCGCTCAAAGCAATAAGAGGCGGCTCCAGAGCACCCGAAGAGAAAGCGCAGTATCGAGGCGTGGCGATAACTGTTCACTATACGGCTGGGAGCAGGGTTCTATGATCGATAAAGCTGAACGAGCAAGAGTACAGGAGGTCTACCCGGGAATCGTATATGGGGGGAGGCCTCTCTACGGAATCCCGGTGGGAATGTTGATGCTGGAAGCCCGCTTTCCCAGGATACCGGGCGATAACGGAAATGGGAGCACCTGGCCCTTTTCAGTGTTATTCAGAATCGTAAAGAGCGCCAGCCCGGATATCGTCGTGCGGCGCTTGGCTGCTGAGGAGTGGCTGCAGCCTTTTATTGATGCGGCCAAGGAGTTGGAGGCGTCCGGGGTTTGGCTGATTACCACAGGCTGCGGCTTCCTTGTGCTATTCCAGAAGCGGCTTCAGGAGCAGCTCTCGATCCCCATTCTGACCTCGAGCCTTCTTCAGGTGCCCTGGGTGGCGGCGATGCTGCCGCAAGGGAACGCCGTAGGGGTGCTTACAGTGGAAAGGCGATCCCTTACGGAGAGACATCTGAGGGCCGCAGGAATTCCCCCTGAACTTCCAATTTTTCTCCAGGGACTGGATGAGGTGGGAGGCTACTTCACGGGGCAGATCCTCGGGGGAGGACAGGAGCTTGACGTCGAGCGATGCGCCAGGGAACATGAACAGGCCGCACGGTTGCTCGTGGAGCGCCACCCGGAGGTGGGGGCGATCGTCCTGGAGTGCACCAACATGCCGCCCTACGCCCACCGGATCCAGGCGGCCACCGGCCTTCCGGTTTATGATTTAACCACCATGGTGGGATGGGCCGTATCCGGCCTTTTACGCCAACCTTTTCGGGGGTAGAGGGAAGAGGAAGGAGGAAAGAGGGAAGAGGGAAGAGCAGCCCTTACCCCTTACCCCTTACCCCTTACCCCTTACCTTGCCAATGGGCTCCCCTTGTTTTATAGTCCGGCGATGGATGAAAAGACCCGACCTCTCGAGAAGATCGTCGTGATCTGCGGGCCGACCGGTATCGGAAAAACAGCGGTTGCCGTTGAAGCTGCCGAACGCTTCGGCGGCCGGATCATCGGCGCGGATTCGGTTCAGATCTACCGCCACATGGATATCGGAACTGCCAAGCCGAATGCGGACGAACGGAGTCGGATCCCTCACTATATGATCGATATCGTCGAGCCCGATCAGCCGTTTGACGCGGCGGAATATGCGGAAACGGCTTCGGCAATCGCCGGAAAACTCATCGAGGAGAGAGTGGCTCCCTTTGTGGTCGGCGGAACCGGCCTTTATATAAAGACGCTTATCCACGGCATCTTCCGGCAGCCGGCATCGAATCCATCGGTTCGGAGGGAATTGAGACAGGCTGCAGAGCGCTTCGGCACGCGTCACCTGTTTGAAGAACTGCTAGAAGCAGATCCGCAAGCGGCTTCGAAAATCCATCCGAACGATGCCTACAGGATTATCCGGGCGCTTGAAGTCTACCGGGTCACCGGAAAGGGGATTTCGGAGCTTCATCGGAACCACGGGTTTGCCGATCGTCTTTTCATGCCGCTGAAAATCGGCCTTCATACGGAAAGAAAACGGCTCTATGAGCGGATCGATCGCAGAGTCGATTCCATGATCGAAGAAGGGCTGATCGGAGAGGTGCGGGCTCTTCTCGAACAGGGATACGGAGAAGAGCTCAAATCGATGCAGTCTCTCGGGTATCGCCATATGACTGATTATCTGCGAAACCGAACTCCGCTCGAAGAAGCGGTAATTGCCCTGAAGCGGGACACCCGGCGCTACGCCAAGCGCCAGATGACCTGGTTTCGTGCCGATCCGGAGGTCTGTTGGTTCGAGCCGGAACAGATCGTGGAAATCATCGAGCGCATCGGAAGGTTCTTGGATTTCGGATTCGTTTGACTTGTTTTTCGGATTTCGATATCCGGATTTGGAATTTTATTAAGTTTCACACAAGCCCGGCCGCTGGCCGGCAAGCGTCCAGTTTGATCGAAAAAGAAAACTATATTGACAGTGTTCCTTTATTCGATGTTGGACGTTGGACGTTCGATGTTCGGTGTTCATTTTTTTATGTAGTTTCATATAAGTGCTTCGTTTGATTATTTCTTCATTTGAATACTTTGTCTTATTGTTTGGATTTTGGTGCTTGGAATTTGGAATTTTCTTTAATCGGGGTGAAATTTCACACAAGGAGAGGCCTCAATGCACATCACCTTCTACGGCGGCGTAAGGGAAGTCACCGGTTCCATGCACCTGCTGACCACAGGTTCGGATCGCATCCTGCTTGACTGCGGACTGTATCAGGGCCGCCGGAAAACAACCGAGGAAAAAAACAGGACGTTTCCCTTCGATCCTCAGATTGTGACAAACATCGTGCTTTCACACGCCCACATCGACCACTCCGGCCGCATCCCTTTGGTGGTCAAACGCGGCTTTTCAGGACGCATCGCCTGCACCCGGGTGACGATGGCCGCCTCTGAATACCTGCTGATGGATGCAGCGCATATCCAGGAATCAGACGCCCAGTATTTGAACTACAAGGCCGTGCGGTCGCTTCTCTATGAGATGAACACCTCCCCGAGGACAGGCAGGATATCCAACGCCCGGAGCAAGTCCGTGAAACGATCGCTCCGGAAAAACGGTGCTCTCGATTCCGGAGAGATCGATCGACTCCTGGACAAGTATGGACTCGAACGCATCCGTCCGCTCTATACGATCGCGGAAGCAGCGGAATCGCTTAAGCTTTTCGACGGGTACCCGTATCGATACCCGGCAGCGATCGGAAGAGGGCTCACCTGCGAATTCTACGATGCCGGCCACATCCTGGGCTCTGCAATCACCATGATTCGGGGGACGGAAAACGGCCGCCCCTTTACCGTCTGCTATACGGGCGACCTGGGCCGCTTCGACAAACCGATCCTTAATGATCCGACCGTGAGCTTCGAAAAGAAGCCGATGGATATCGATCTCCTGATCATGGAAAGCACCTATGGCAACAGACTCCATGACCCGGTGCAAAGTATCAAAGAACGTCTGAAAAAAGTGCTTGTGGAGACCGTTCAAAGAGGAGGGTCGCTCATCATTCCCGCATTCGCATATGGGAGAACGCAAGAGCTCATCTATGTGCTTCACGAGATCTACAATGAGGGGGGTGTACCCAAAATCCCCATCTATGTGGACAGCCCGCTGGCCTCGAAATTGACTCGGGTGTTCGGGGAGCACCCGGAAGTCTACGATGATGAAACCCATGCGGCGTTTCTGGTAAACGGCAAGAACCCGTTCAGCTTCGGCCAGATCCAATTCATATCCACGGTGGAAGAATCGATGGCGCTGATGCGGGAGGAAAAGCCCCATATCGTCATCTCCGCTTCCGGGATGTGTGAAGCCGGCCGGATTCTGCACCACCTGCGCTACAAGATCCACAACCCCAGGCACACCATTCTGATCGTCGGCTTCATGGCCCAGCATACGCTGGGACGGCGGATCCAGGAGCTTTCCGATCAATCGGTCGAAAGAAAGGAGCCTCCCCGCGTCAAGATACTGGGAAAGGAGTACCCGTTGAGGGCCAGGGTCGTTTCGCTGAGCGGCTTCAGCGCACATGCGGACAAAATGGAGCTGCTGCGGTTTCTGAAATCATCCAACCTGAACATCAAGCGGATTGCGGTTGTCCACGGAGAGGAGGAGCAGACCGTTGCATTTGTTGATTTTCTCCGGTCGGAAGGATTTGGCGTCTTCGCCCCGAGGGCGGGAGAGACAGTCGATATCTGAAATCGAACGTCGAACGTCGAACGTCGAACATCGAATGAAAGAAGGAGCGATTCGTCATTGAACCTGATAATGATTATTTAACGTGCAACGTGCAACGACTTCAACGTACAACGATTTCATTCAAACCGGGGGAAGCCTTCCTTCAGAAACCATCGCTGCGCATCGGAATCATATTCCCACGATTCGTCGATCCGGATGGTTTTTTCGATCATCCGGTTCAACCGGTAGTAACGGATTTCTACCGCCTGGTGCACCTTCGACAGATCCGGTGAAAGGACGATGTCCCGGACCTCATAGGAGATCACCTGAACATCCTTCGGTGTCTCCGCTCTTCGGCCATCGTCACCATGGCCCGGGTTTCCGGCATAGTTTTCAGCCGCATCGAAGTCCGACCACCGGATGGCCAGCCTGTAGCCGTTTGCGGTCCGGTTGAACCTGTCCATCCGGTTCATGTCGGATAAGGTTGCGCATCCGGCAATCACGATTCCAAATACAATAAACAATGCAGCTTTCCGCTTCATCGATGTTCCACACGACTTGATTCTCATCGCATGCGTACAGGCTATGCCTGTACCTGTCAAGAGGGGCTGAGGGGCTATCAGCGATTCCCGGTGAAAATGAAATTGTGTGGATTCCCGCAAAGCGTTCACCGAGAACTGAAGGAGCTTCCGAACGACTATTTGTTTCCAGGGCTTGGAGCGGCGTTGACCTGGTTTTCAAGACTCGATTTGATTATGCTGCAAATACTCATTGCAGCCTAGTCTGCTGAGAATGGAAGGCCACCATATGGGTCAGAAATTCATCAGAGCCTATCTTTTCGATGACTCGCAAATCATCATCTGCAGCCTTCAACCACTCCTCAGTCAGGTAATTCTGAATGTTTTCATTGTAATTTGTTGGAGTCTCTTGATTGTCGAGGACGACGATCAAATCCAAATCGCTGTCTTCATGAGGCGTACCGCGGGCAAACGAGCCAAAAAGGATAACCTTGTGAAGGTTTAAACGCTCCTTAAGCCTGGATAGAATCTCTTGCTTTATACTCCTATTGGTCATGGGAGCGGAACACCTCCAAGATTCCTCGAAGCAAAATACGCCGAATTACGAGTCCCTAACTCTATAACACAATATCAAATTCCTTTCACCTGTGAATCCCATCGAATTTCTCTCTCGTTGAATGGAATCTCCAGATATCGGTTCGTAAAGATTCGGAACCCAGACGCTGATTCTGTCTTTTTTTCGAGCCCCTGCATTTCCCAAAGCGCTTCAAAGGTCGTAGGGGCGCGCCCGGGATAATGTCCATAAGCTGTCTGTGTTGTTGGCGATGATAAAGACTGGGATCCCTTCCTTTTCGGCTTTTTCCTTTCGCCATTCCGCGAAGGCGCCTCAGCTATCGGCGTCGTGTATCGGCGTCGTAGAACTCCGCCCTCCAATTGACGGATTCACCTCGCCCCGTCCCCGCGTCATATCTCCCCTGTGGAGGGGCGAGCTCGTGTGGAGGGGCGAGCTCGTGTGGAGGGGCGAGCTCTGCGAGCCCGTAAGCGGCGTCATGGAACTCCGCCCTCCAAAACTATATTCTCCCCCCTCTCACCCACGCCACTCCAACACATTCAATTCCCCCTGAAAATCCCAATCTT
>QZKK01000214.1 GCA_003599475.1 Desulfobacteraceae bacterium | reverse complement strand
CCGGACCAAAAAATAATGATCAGCAGCAGAATTGCTCCGCCGATTGCCCCCCAAACCACAGATTTGATCATTTCTTTTTTCATCTCCGATACCCTCCCTTTCGATTATGCAGTTACCCCTGAGCTCAGTTAAAAATCATCCGGTTTTTTATGGCTCTTATAGCAAAATAGAGCTTTTTCGATAACTGCGTTTACGGAAATAACCTCAGCCCATCGCTGCAAACTCGGTTTTTTGTCAATCGGGATCGAGCGGTTGCCGTCCGGCTACCTCGAATTGGAGAAAAGTCCTACAGAGGAATCCATATCGTATCAACATTACCAAAACCTTTCCTGAGCATTACATTTTTGAAAGGTTGGGCATCAGGAGGGGAATGAGAGGATAAATTTGGATCCTTGACCTGGATTACTGAAAACATCTATGCTCCCATGATGCGCCCCGACGATTGCTTTTACCAAACTTAGGCCCAGACCAAGACCCTTTGAAGAACGGCTGGGGTCGCCCCGGTATAAACGATCCCAGATCTTGGGCAGGTCCATTGGGGATATCCCTAAACCCGTGTCGGTAACCGATATTATGCAAGTGCCGTTTTTCTCGCGAACCTCTACTTCGATCCGTCCACCACTCGGCGAATACTTGACCGCGTTATCCAAAAGATTTGCAATCGCCTGGCTCATTCGATTCTGATCCACTGCGGCAAATATTTCTCCTGAAAAATGCGTCTCTATTTGAATCTTTTTCTCTTCCGCCACATACTGGTACATCTCGACAACTTTATCGATCATATCAGAGACTTTGATTTTTCTTTGGTCAAGTTTCAAAACGCCTGTTTCCGCTTCGGATATATCCATCAAGGTTGCAAGCATATTTAAAAGGCGGTCTGATTCTTCAATGCAATCTGCAAGAGCCTCACGGCAAAGCAGTTCGTCATATTTTGTCCGAAGGGCTGTCTCTGAGATGTTTCGCAAACGGGTCATTGGGGTTCTTAAATCGTGTGCCACATTATCCAGGGATCCCTTCATTCCGGCAATCAGTTTCTGTATCCTGTCCAACATTTCGTTAAACAGCTTTGCCAGCTCATCCAATTCATCTCCGGTTCCACTCCTGGGTACCCGTGCTTCCATGTCCCCTGTTTCAATGGATTTTACCGTTTTAATGATATATCGAATCGGACGCCAGGTCCGATGCGCAAGGTATGCTCCGCCAGCAAACCCTATTAATACCAGCGGCAGCATAATCGTTGAGAATACTTCGCCGAAACGCCCCAGAGTGTTGTGGCGTATTTCGGAACTTCGACCCACTTGAAGCCAACGTCTATCCTTTAGGCGAGTGGAAGCAATCATCAGCTCGAAACTATCTTCAATTGCAGGTAAAAAAATCCAAGCCTTAGCGTCCTTTAAAGAATAATTTTCAAGCAACTCAATATCAAAGTCCTCCCATAACTTGGGATTGAATACACGAAGGGTTCGATTGGACCAATCCGAGATACGGATGAAAAAAGGATTCTTTTTCTGATATTTGATGTTTTCCGAAATATCATTTTTAAACACTGACATGCCATCGAAATTGTACGTTGAGGCAAGCTGGTATAGTTCGGATAAGATGGCTTCACGATCGTTTGATTTGAGCGCTGAATAGAGAAAATAATACGTTGCTGTCAGGACCAGTATTGAGCTCAGAATGAAGAAAGTTGAATACCAGAGGGATAGCCTGAAGCTGCTGGATTTAAAAGCTTTTGAAAGGACTCTTGAGCACATAACCGATCCCGCGTATCGTATGAATTAACCTTTGGGGAAAATCCCTGTCGACTTTGTTTCGAAGGCGACAGACCAGCACGTCCACCACATTGGTCTGTGGATCAAATGATAAATCCCAAATATGCTCTAAAATCATAGTCTTTGAAACTGTACGTTCTGCATTTCGCATGAGAAACGCAAGAAGTGCAAATTCACGTTGCGGCAGATCGATGATTTTGCCGGACCGTTGAACTTCATGCTTAAAGACGTCCAAGCATAAATCAGCATATTTTAATTTTGAAGAATCGATTGTACCCGAAGATCTTCGGATCAGTGCCTGAACCCGGACCAAAAGCTCGGAAAAGGCAAATGGTTTGGTTAAATAATCATCCCCGCCTCTTTGGATGCCATGGATGCGGTCGTCTAGAGATCGTTTTGCGCTGAGAATCATGACAGGTGTCTTTATGCCACGATTGCGCAATTCATCAATCAGACTCAAGCCGTCCCGCTTGGGCAGCATGAGATCCACAATGGCAGCATCATATGAAATAGATATGACCATCTGGAGCCCTGTTTCCCCGTCTTCCGCATAATCCACTGCAAAACCAGCCTGCCCAAAACCTTTTGAAATGAAGGACGCAATCTTCTTATCGTCTTCTACCAGCAATACCCTCATCCCGAAATCCTTATCATGAACTGCCCGATATTGGTATTTAAATTCAACGCCTTACCTTAAATATAAAATGATTGCAAGTCTTTATCCGATTCTCAACATCGATTCCCTTGAATCATCGTTTCCAGCCTGCTCGCAGGTAGCCTCTGGGGGTTTTCCAATGTTGACACGATCTCTTGAAAGACGGGAAAAGGCAAGGAACTGTTCGGACTGGTCGGCAAGAAAGTTCAAATCTGCAATTCTCCCTACTTCAGAGTCCACGCATTTTCAGGCAGAAACCCTATAGCAGAGGAGTAATCATAAAAAAATCAATTTGCCCCTTTGTGCTTGTCCTCCGTATGAAATCAACCTTTAAACATTTTTAACACTGAACCGGTGAACGATTACAAAAGCCTTATTTTTCCAGCGCGCCTTTGACGGCCATGCCGATGTTTTCGATGGTGTAGGGTTTTTTGATGTAGCGTCCCGCGCCCAGCCTTTGTGCTTCTTTTACGTCTTCCGTTTCGGAAAAGCCGCTGGTGATGATCGCCGGCTGATGCGGCCGGTGTTTGATCATCTCCCTGTAAGTCTGGAGACCGCTCCAGCCGGGGTCCATGATCATATCGAGGATGACCAGATCGACGCTCTGTTTGGACAGGAAATCGACCGCCTCCTCACCGCTCGAAACGGTATGTGCCGCGTATCCCAGTTTTCCGAGGATGCCTTCAGCGATATATCTCTGATCCTCGGCGTCATCGACGACCAGAATGCTTTCTCCGTGCCCCATGTAATCTTCGATTTTCAACAGGGCCTTGTCCTGGCTCCCGGTTTCCCGGGTGGCGGGAAAGTAGATCGTCAGGCGGGTGCCTTTGCCTTCTTTGCTCTCGATATCGATGTATCCGTTGTGATCTTTGACCGTTCCGTATACGACGGTCATTCCGAGACCGGTTCCGCTTCTACCCATTACCTTTTTGGTGTAAAACGGCTCGAATATCTTCTCCAGATTTTCTCTGGAGATTCCAAATCCGGTGTCCACCACGGTCAATACGGCATAATCTCCTTCTGCGATGTTCTCGTAGGCTTCGATGGAGCGGTCGAGGTGGCGGTTTTCCGTTTTTACCGTCACCCTTCCGCCTTCCGGCATCGCTTCACTGGCATTCGAGACGAGGTTCATGATCGTTTTGGAAATGTGAACGGAAGAGCCGGAAACGTTCAGAAGATTTGGATCCAGGTCGGTTTCGACGATCACTTTCGGGTGATACTCGATGAGCTCTTCAAATTCCGGGCTGCAGAGGTAGTCTTCGGCGATTCTGTTGATGTTCACCACTTCGGTTACGGGAACCCCCCGCCTGGCCAGAGTCAAGAGATCCTGAACGATGGCGACGGCCTTCTCTCCCGATTTTTGAATCGTCTGGATCGGCTTTCTTAAGGGGCTGTCTTCTGCGACTTCCATCAGGAGCAACTCGGGGTAGCTGACCAGACCGGATAGGATGTTGTTCAGATCGTGGGCCACACCGCCTGCAAGCGCACCGATGGCCTCCATCTTTTCGGCTCGTTGAAGCTGCGAACGCAGGCGGGCCTGTTCGGCGATGTCCCTGGCGATGACCACGATCGTGTCGTTTCCCTCGTCTTTTACCGGAAACAGGTGGAGGGTGGTCTGTCTGCCGTTAAACAGCACCGGATTCTCCTCCGAAATCGTCGCAGGGGAAAGATCCATCTTTTCGAGCACCCTTTTCACTCTTTCCCGGTGAAAATCCTCAAAATGATCGGCAAATATCGAAGAGAGGAGCTTTTCCTCCGAACCCCCGCCCATCTGCACCGCGGTCGGATTCACATAGATGATCCTGCCGTCGAGGCTCAGCTCAAAAATTCCCTCTGCGATGTTGTCGAGGATCAGCTCGGAATGCCTCTTCTTAGACAACAGTTCCTTTGTGATCTGGCGGCAGTGAACGTTTTCGATACCGATGATTTTTCCGGCCAGCTCCTCCGGGCTGCTCTCTTCCAACTGCTTGATAACGGAAAGAATGTGGTGGGGCATTTTATCGAAAGGACACTTGGCGATGCAGGCGTTGGCTCCGAATGCGGTCACATCCTGCTGTTGTTCGGCGGCAATGGCCGAAACAATGACGATGAAGACATCCTTCATGCGGGGCATGCTGCGGATGATGCGACAGAGTTTATCGCCCGCGATGTTCGGCATGATCAGATCGCAGAAAATGAAATCCGGCACATGCGTTTCCAGGATTTTCAGGGCAGTGAGGCCGTCACCCGCAGTCAGCACCCGGTACCCGTCTTCCGACAGCACCTTGGACATAAACTGAAGCATCATCCGGTGGTTGTCTATGACCAATATCGTTTTCATCGATTCGATTTCACCTGTTCGAGTTCGCCTTGAATGAGGTGCCTCTCCCCGATCGCTCGGATAGATTGCCAGCCGTTACCATTTTCCGGTCAGCATGCCGAAACGTATGCGAATCTTAGCTTGGAGCAAACTCCGTGCCAGGGGGAAGTTTGAACGGGAAGGGTTGAATATCGGTGGGTTATGTAGCTCTTAAGAGGCGAAAGACGCCCGGTGCCGGACTCCCTGTGACAAATACCTGACAGTCGTTTCCCTCTCGGAAGGGTTCGTATTCTGACTCATGGGGCTTCCATCTTTTCGAGCACGGCCAGGCGGCTGTCGAATACGGCTTTTTTTTCCTGGTGCGATTGGGTGACGGCTTCGAGCTCGTCGAAGGCGCGATCGATGATGGATTGACATCGGTGGAGCTCCTGGGAAATTTCTCCGATCCTTTGCCCGTTGCCCTCTAGAGAAGCCTTCTGCATCGCTTCGTTCAGTTTTTGAAGGGCGGTCTCCTGGGCTTCGATCTCATTTTCCGCCGCGCGGATCCGCACTTCCAACGGTTTCAATACCTTGGCACGTTCATTGATGATTTCAGACCGCCTTCGCTTGAGTTCCTTCTTCGGCAATCCGCCGCCCGATCTGCTTTCAACATTTTCGCCGCGATGCATTTCCACCGGGAGGGTTTCTTCCTGCCACCCCCGGTGATCGAGAAATCTCTGATAGCTTCCTTCAAAAAGATTCGGGCCGCCGTCTTCGAAAACGATCAGTCGTTCCGCAAGCGCATGCAGAAACATCTCGTTGTGCGTGACGACAATGACGGTCCCGGGAAAACTGTCGATTGCCGTCAGCAGTGCATCACAGGATTCCATATCCAGGTGATGCGTAGGCTCATCGAGCAGGAGCAGATTGACCGGCGTCGCCAGCAGCTTTCCCATGACGACCCGGCTTTTTTCTCCGCCGGACAGCACATGGATCTTTTTAAGCGCATCGTCTCCCGAAAAAAGCATCGCACCGCAGATATTTCGCACCGCCTGCCGGTCCAATTTGGCGTTTACGCTCTGTATTTCTTCTTCCACCGTCCGGGTCTCGATCAGGTTCCATACGTTGGTCTGCTCAAAAAACCCTTCGACCACGCCTGCGCGGTATTCGATCGCACCCTGCTGCGGCTTCAGGCGGCCGGCCAACAGGTGCATCAGGGTCGTTTTGCCTTTTCCGTTCTTTCCGATTACGGCCAACCTCTCCCCCGCACGAACCGAAAGGTTGAAATTTTCAATGATCGGGGTATCCGAACCGTACGAAAACCTGAGATCCTGGACATCCAACACATACTTTCCGCGAAAAGGAACACTCTGGAAGGAAAAATCGAGGGACTTGAGGTTTTCGAGGCGATCGGGCTTCTCCATTTTTTCCAGGAGCTTGATCCGGGATTGCACGAGATTGGCCAGGCGCGCCTTCGCCCGAAACCGCGTGATGAACTCGTTGACTTCCTTTCGACGGCGCTCGTCATTCAAGCGCGTCTTTTCGTGTACTTCTTCCTCCTGGGCGATCTGCGAGTAGTATTTTTCCGTGCTTCCGGCCACTTTGCGGAGCTTTCTCCGGTGAATTCCCATGGTGTGCGTGACGACCGCATCCATGAAACCCCGGTCGTGGGTAATGAGCATCAACTCTCTGGGCCAGTTGGCAAGAAACCGTTCAACCCATCGGATCGAGGTGATGTCCAGATAGTTGGTCGGTTCATCGAGCAGCAGAAGATCGGGTTCCGAAACCAGCACCTTGGCAAGATTGAGCCGGACCTGGAAGCCGCCGGAGAATTTTCCCGGAGGCTCCTGCATGCCGGCTTCCGAGAAACCGAGGCCGGTGAGAACCTTTTCGACTTTCCAATGATGATCCTGTTCGCTCTTCGGCAGCCCCTTCATCCCTTCCTGAAGCACGGTCGGTTCGGTAAATGTCAAATCCTGACGGACATAGCCGATGCGGTAGTTGCCGGGGATGAAAACCGCCCCCGAATCGGGCGATTCCTCACCCATGATCATCCGGAAAAGAGTGGTCTTTCCATGCCCGTTTTTTCCGACCAGCCCGAGCCTTTCCCGAGGGTTCAATTTGAAGCCGATGCCGTCGAAAAGCAGGTGAGCCCCGTAGCTTTTGGATAGATTTTCAACTCGGATCATGATCTTTTCCTGAACGAGACGAATCGCCGGGAAACGGAACCGGTTGATAGAAAACGGTTCGCTTTCCGTCGGAACCAAATATAAACCAATCGCGATCGGAGAACAACCCGGGATTTTCATCCGATTTCACCCGATTCCATCCGGGATTCCAAGCCGAAATCTCGACAGAAAAGAATCTCTGTCCATCTTTGAACCGCAACAGCGAGCGCATTCCCCGCAGCTTGCTGCAGGGTTCTTCAAAACCCTTCTGCACTCCGTCATTCGGCCCCCGCATTGCAATGCGGACCGGCTCCTTGAGTCCCGACCCGAGGAGCGACAGGGGTGTTACAAGCCGGTTCATCACTTGAAATTTCATTTTTTATTGTTACTGTAATGATCACTGTTTCGGATTGAGTCGCTGACCGATTCATTCCAAAGGAGGTGAATGCAATGCCAGGCGAAAGGTTGAAAGTCGCTCCTAATATCTGCTCATACGTGGACGAGGAACATCTGACGTTGACACTGGAAATTGCCATCCCGGGAGTAAAGAAAGAGGATATCAAATTGCGGATGCATGACGACAGCTTCAGTCTCATCGCAAACCGGGATGATTTCGACTACGCTGCCACCTCTGCATTTTGTTGCCCCGTGAATGCGAAATCGGCAAAATCCGTCTATAAAAACGGGCTTCTCAAAGTAGAGGTGCCGTTTAAGGATCCGATGGAAGATGCCGTCGATGTGCCCGTTCAATAAAAAACTGCAGACCCCTCCATCGATCGATGGAGGGGAGTTTCGAAACGGGTGTCCGCTGAGCCCGTCCTGACCTCGACCCGGAATTGGAATCACAGAGAAGCACCCGTACATCCAGGATAAAATCTTCAACAAACACTTCCCCTTTGGTTTTCTATTTTCCGATTATCAAAAGCCTATCGTGTAATCTTCTATGCCGGCCACATACGGGTTGAGCTTTATTGTGAGCTATATTATAGTATCTGCCTGACGAGCGGGGACTTGCTGTTGCCGCTCTGGCTTGGCATTATCGGATGAAAGACCGCTGAAGCGGAAGCCGGGAAAGGATATGCAGATGGAGAGCAAGGAATTCTCATTTTTTCGAAAGAAGCTGGAGAAGACTCAGCGGGAAATCGCGCAACTGCTGGGAACTTCCATTAAGGCCGTTCATAGTTATGAACAGGGGTGGCGAAGCATTCCCGTGCATGTGGAACGGCAGATGCTTTTTTTGTTGACCCGGCAGACAAAAGGATCGGCCAACCGCTTGCCCTGCTGGAAAATCAAAGACTGCCCGGATAACCTTCGCTCCGGATGCCCCGCCTGGGAATTTCAAACCGGCGACCTCTGCTGGTTTATCAACGGTACGATCTGTGATGGCCGCGTACATGAAAACTGGAAAGAAAAAATGAAGAGTTGCCGCGCGTGCGAGGTTTTTTCTTCCCAGCTTTAGCCTGTTTATTCTTTCGAATCCTTTGGGGTGCAAAATGAATCAAAAGAAGACCTATCGTTTCGACACACGCGTCATCCATGCCTGCCAAAGACCCGGAGACTGGCAAGGGAGTACACTGCCGCCGATTTACCAGGCCGCTTCCCATCTTCACCCGACAGCCGATCAATTGAGCCGGACTTTCGCCGGCAAGACCGACGATCACATCTACATGCGTCTTACCAATCCGACCAACCGGGTACTGGAGGAGAAATTGGCCGACCTGGAATGCGGGCGCGGTGCTGTGGTCATGGCTTCCGGGATGGCCGCTGTCAGCAATGCCTGCATGGCGCTGCTTCGGGCGGGAGATGAATTTGTCGCCTCAAGCTCTCTTTTCATGTCTACCTATCTGCTGTTTAAAAATGTTTTTAAAAAATACGGGATATCCGTAAGACAGGTGGATGCGACCGATGCGGCCGCCATCGATAAGGCGGTCACCGACAGAACCCGCTTCGTATACCTTGAAACCATCGGAAACCCCACCATGGATGTTCCGGATCTCAAGCAGGCGGCAGAAATTGCCCACAAACACGGAGTTCCTCTGGTTGTCGACAATACGCTTTGCAGTCCCTATTTGTGCAGACCGATCGAGCTGGGGGCGGATGTCGTGATCCATTCCACGACCAAGTACCTGAGCGGTCACGGGGGAGCCCTCGGGGGAGCGGTGATCGACGCGGGCAATTTTGATTGGACGACGAAGCGGTTTCCTGACTTCAAGCCCTTTGTCGACCGAAAAGGTCATCTGGCATTCCTCGATCGGGTCTGGAGAGAGCACCACATCAACTTCGGGACCACCCAGGCGCCGCTTCACTCATACCTGACCGTCATCGGTCTGGACACCCTGGCCGTGCGGATGCAAAAACATATGGAAAACGCGATGACGGTCGCGCGGTATCTCTCGGAAAGACCTGAGGTTTCCTGGGTAAATTACCCCGGGCTTCCGGGCCATGCATCCAATGCCGTTGCACGAAGGCAGTTCGAAAATATGGGGTTCGGCGGGATGATGGCCTTCGGCCTCAAGGATCAAAGCGCCTGTTTCAGGTTCATCGACAGCCTCCGGCTGATCTATCATCTGGCAAACCTCGGGGACTGCAAGACATTGGTCATACATCCGTATTCTTCCCAATACGTCTCTTTCGATGATGAGGAACGCCGGCGACTGGCCATTACACCGGACCTGATCCGGCTTTCGGTTGGGATCGAGGCGGCAGAAGATATCTGCGAAGATATCGGGCAGGCGCTGGATAAGAGCAGGGATTAGGGAGGAAGGGATAGAGACACGGGGACGCGGGGAAGGTGAGGAAGAAAGAAATCACAAATTCCAAGCTCCAAATTCCAAACAATAAGACAAAATATTCAAATGAAGAAATATTCAAACGAAATCAAATGAGTTTAGCCAGATGTCAGCGAAAGGGCCTGCCCGGCAAAGCCGAAGGCGGCGACGGGGGAAATCACAAATTCCAATTTCAAACAATCAGATAAAATCATCAAATGAAGAAATATTCAAACGAAACCACATAGGTGAAGTCAGAGGCCCGCGAAGATCAGGGGATTCGCCGCTGGAAAGGTTTCGACTTATTTTTCTTATTGATTATTGAATATTGTTTGGAATTTGATGCTTGTGATTTGTGATTTAATAATTTGATGCTTGTGTACTTGGAATTTTTCAATAAGGATGAGCGAATACATCGAGCATGACATAGAAGGGGTGACCGTCGGAAAGGTGGAAAAAAAGTATTTCACCTTCGCCGAACCGCCGGATCGGCTCCTTCTTGAAAGCGGCGATCGGCTCGGACCCATCACGATCGCCTATGAAACTTACGGGACCCTCGACGAGAACAGACAAAACGTCGTGCTGATCGAACACGCGCTTTCCGGAGATTCTCATGCAGCCGGTTACTACAACCCGCAGGACCCGAAACCCGGCTGGTGGGATATCATGATCGGACCCGGAAAGGGAATCGATACGAACAAGTACTTCGTGATCTGCTCCAATATCCTTGGAAGCTGTATGGGCTCGACCGGCCCATCATCGATGAACGCCGAAACCGAGCGTCCTTACGGGCTGAGCTTTCCGATGGTAACCATCGGAGATATGGTAAAAGCACAGAAGGCGCTCATGGATGCACTCGGCATCAGGCGGATCCTTTCGGTTGCCGGAGGTTCCATCGGCGGAATGCAGGTTCTGGAATGGTCCGTCCGGTATCCGGAAATGGTTGTTTCCGCAATCCCCCTGGCGTCTACCACCCGGCATTCCGCTCTGGCAATCGCCTTTAATGAAGTCGCAAGGCAGGCCATCATGGCGGATCCGAACTGGAAAAACGGCGACTACTATTCGGGAGAAAAACCGAATCTCGGCCTGGCGGTCGCCAGAATGATCGGACACATCACGTATCTATCCGATGAAGCCATGCGTCTGAAATTCGGGAGGAAGCTTCAGGATAAAAGCGATTTCTCCTTCCATTTCGATGCCGATTTCCAGGTGGAGAGCTACCTGCGATACCAGGGAAAGAAATTTGTGGACCGGTTCGATGCCAATTCCTTTCTCTTTATCACGAAAGCCGCAGATTATTTCGATCTCGGAAAACAGCATGGAGCCGGATCGGTCGTAAAGGCGTTTTCGAAATCGAAGACGAAATTCCTGGTGGTCTCCTTCACCTCGGACTGGTTGTATCCGACCTATCAGTCTCGAGCCATGGTCAAGGCGATGAAAAAAAACGGGCTCGATGTAAGTTTTTGTGAAATCGTCGCCGACTGGGGCCACGATGCATTCCTGCTGCCGAATGAGCGCTTGAACCATTTGATAAAAGGATTTCTCGGCCGTGTCTACAACGAGACCAGGCAGTCGAATGCGGTTTGATCTTCAATTGATCGCCTCATGGATCGAGCCGGGAGCCAGGGTGCTCGACCTCGGCTGCGGGGAAGGCGAGCTCCTCCACCATCTGAAAATCGAAAAAAACGTAATCGGAACCGGCATCGAACGCAATGAAAACCGGGCGGCGCAAGGGATCGAAAAGGGTCTGACGATCCTCCAGGGGGACATCAACGAGGAGGTGCTCGATTATCCGGATCAGGTTTTCGACTACGTCATTCTCAGCCAGACCCTCCAGCAGGTTTATGCGCCGGCGCTGTTGATCCATTCCATGTCGCGGATCGGAAAGAAGGCAATCGTAAGTTTTCCGAATTTCAGCCACTGGAAGGTGAGGATGCAGCTCCTTTTTTCGGGATACGCTCCCATGACACGCCAACTCCCTTACGAATGGTACGACACGCCCAACATCCGCGTCATCACCCTCAAGGATTTCAGAAAGTTCATCCGCCAGGTGGACCTCTGCATCGTCAGAGAAGCTGCAATCAATACGAACGCCCAGGACAGGCACGGGAGAATCGCCAGGGTATTGCCCAATCTTTTTGCCACCTACGGGATCTTCCTGATCGGTAAGTGCCCCGACCCGCCCCAGAGACATGAAGAAATTTCCAATGTAGAATGATCAATGTCCAACTTCCAAAGAAAGAAGGAAACATCATGGAATTAAATCTGGAATCTGTGTAATCTACCGGATTGACTGGATCGCTGAAAATTTTACATTCAACAGTGGAAATTATTTATGGATGCCTGAGTGGCTGAAAGATTTTTAGAAAAGAGGATGACTCAATGAACCAGAATAGACATCGGCTGGAAGACAGCTGTCGAATCGAAGCGGCGACGTTTTCGAAATACAGGGAACTGCTGCCGGAGAAGGTGGATCGGATCATCGATACCTGCAGAGACGGAGAGTGCTATACCCACATCGATTTCGAACCGATCGCCTCGAGGGTTTCCGTCATCGAAATCATCGAGAAAGGCCGGGAATTCATGTTTCCAGGATACTTTTCAGGAGAAAAGATCGATCCCGTCAATTTGAAGTATACGATGGGTCAATGCGTATCGATGTTTTTCGAGATGTTGTCCGAACAGATCATCAACAGCATTCGCCACGACTGCTTCCGCTACGAGCGGCCATGCTCCGATTGCATCGAAAGGGGGCAGAGGATCAGCCTTGAGTTTCTCGATGCCGTCCCTGAGATCCGGAAGACACTCTCCCAGGATGTCAAGGCGACCTATGAGGGAGATCCTGCAGCCAAGAGCCATGACGAAGTCATCATCAGCTATCCGGGCATTTACGCGATTATGGTCTATCGGATGGCCCACAAGCTGTTCCAGCTCGGTGTGCCGCTGCTGCCCCGCATCATGACCGAGCATGCACACAGCAAAACCGGCATCGATATTCATCCCGGAGCGGTGATCGGAGAAAGGTTCGTCATCGATCACGGCACCGGTGTGGTGATCGGTGAGACGACTTCCATCGGAAAAAATGTCCGCCTCTATCAAGGGGTCACCCTGGGTGCGCTCTCGGTTCCGAAAGAAGAGGCTGATCGGTTGAGGTTCGAAAAACGCCATCCAACCATCGAAGAAGACGTCGTGATCTACTCCGGAGCGACAATTCTCGGGGGAAAGACGGTGATCGGTGCGCGTTCTGTAATCGGCGGAAACGTGTGGATCACGGAGCCGATTCCGCCGGATACGACGGTGATGATCAAAAAGCCGAGGCTGGTGTATAAATAATCGTTCAACGTTCAGCGTTCAACCGGGCCGCCGGCCGGTTTGATCAAAAAAGAAAATAAGATTGATCTTATTCATCAATTCGATGTTGGACGTTCGACGTTCGACGATCGACGTTCATGTAGTTTCATATAAGCGCCGCCGTCCCGCTTGCGGGATTTGATCGAACTGGAAACTGAACACTCCTGAACACTGAACGCTGAACACTATATTGAAGTTTCACACGAGGTTTCCTGCCTTCTTCAATGATACCCTTCCTCGCCCGCCACTTTTCCACGGAAAACCCAGTAGCTGTAAACGGTATATCCCAGGACCACCGGAATGACGATCGCAACCCCCCAGAGCATGAAGATCAGGCTTTCCCTCTGTGCCGCCGCTTCGAATACGGTCACCCGGGGAAGCACTGCGTAAGGGTATATGGCGGTCTCGAGACCCAGGTAGGCGGAAATGAAAATGAGGATGGCACAAAAAAAAGGAAAGGTTTCGTTGCGGGTTTGCAGGGTTTTGATCAACAGAAGAAAAGCAGCGACAGCCATCAGGGGAAACGACCAGACGAAGTAGATGCGCGGCTTGCTGAACCAGCGGGCCCAAATCTCCGGATCGTGAAACGGCGTCCAGACACTGACAATCAGCAGGAAGAGGGCGATGATCCAGGCTGTTCGAAAAGCTTGGCGAAAGGCTCTTTCCTGCACGGGTCCCTCCGTTTTCATGATCAGATAGGTCGAGCCGAGCAGCATGTAGCCGAAAATCAGTGCAATGCCGACCATTACGGAAAACGGGTTCAGCCAGTCCAGTGCGCCGCCTGAAAAATCGGTGCCGGTCACTTCAATCCCGGAAAGATAACCTCCCAGGGTCAGCCCCTGCGCAAAGGTCGCTACCAGGGACCCGCCGAAGAAGGCTCGATTCCAGGTGGTCTTATGTGCCGAGCTGGCCCTGAACTCGAAAGCCACTCCCCGGAAGATCAGGCCGAAGATAAACGTCAGCAACGGAATGTACAATGCACTGAAAAGCACCGAGTAGGTCACCGGAAAGGAGGCGAACAAGGCTCCTCCTCCAAAGACCAGCCATGTCTGATTGGCATCCCATACCGGGGCGACGCTGTTCATCATCACATCCCGTTCGTTTTCGTCTCTTGCGGTCGGAAAGAGAAGCGCCACCCCAAGGCTGAACCCATCCAAAACGACATAGAGAATGATCACCAGGCCGACAAGGCCGGTCCAGACGTGGACGATATTCATGATAGGACCTCCTTTCGGTTTTCATCGTCCTGAAGGGAAAGCATGCCCGAGGGACGCTGCACCGGAGGAATCGGACTGGTGAGGTCCGGGCCCCTCCGCAATGTCTTGAGGGTGTAATAAAAATAGCTCGATCCGATGATCGCAAACAAAACGACAAACAGACTCATCGACCAGACCACATTTCCGGCGGGTATCGGCGACGCCCCGTCTGCAGTTCGGATCAGGCCATAGACAACCCAAGGCTGCCGGCCGGCTTCAGCGGTAATCCACCCCAATACCGTGGCCACGAATCCTAGCGGCTGGATTACAATCAGCGCCTTCAAAAAGGGGCGAGAGGTAAAAATTGCTCTTTTTCGCCAGAGAACGGCAGCCCAGATCCCCGTCAGGAGAAAGACAAATCCGATGGCCACCATGATCCGAAATGTCCAAAAAGTGATCATGACGCTGGCCCGGTCGGTTTTGGGGAAATCCTTGAGGCCCTGGACTTTCCCTTCCCAGGAGTGAGTGATCAGCAGGCTCAGGGCATTGGGCACGGTGATTTCCATCCGGTTCCTTTCGGATTCAGGATCCGGTACGGCAAAAAGGACAAACGGCGCTCCCCCCTCGGTATTGGTTTCCCAGTGTGCTTCCATGGCCGCGAGTTTGGCCGGCTGGTTCCGCGCCACATTCAATCCTTTCAGGTCTCCCATCAGCACCTGCAGCGGGGCCGTAAGAAGGGCCATCCATAAGGCCAATGCAAGCGACCGTCGGTAGAAAACGATGTTTTTTCCCTTGAGAAGGTAGTACGCGCTGATGCCGGAAACGGCAAAAGCCGATGTCGTGTAGGATGCCAGCAGCATGTGTCCGAGATGGGTGGGGAAGGCGGGATTGAAGATGGCTTCCCAGTAACTGGTGACCATGAATCTCCCGTTTGCGATTTCATAGCCGGCCGGCGTCTGCATCCAGGCGTTTGCAGCCATGATCCAGAAAGCGGAAAACGAGGCTCCGACAGCGACCAGACAGGTGGAGAGGTAATGAACCAGAGGCGGCACCCGTTTCCAGCCGAAGAGCATGATGCCGAGGAACCCGGCCTCCAGGAAAAAGGCCGTCATTCCTTCAAAAGCCAGAAGCGGTGCAAAAACGTTTGCAACGGCCTGGGAGAAGCGGGAAAAATTGGTGCCGAACTCAAACTCCAGCGTGATGCCGGTGACCACCCCCACCGAGAAGTGGATGGCGAAAATCTTGACCCAGAATCGATAGAGCCGGTAGTAGATCTCCTTCTTTTTCCAGAGCCAAAGCGTCTCGATCACGGCAAGGTAAATGGCAAGGCCGATGGTAAGAGTCGGAAAAAGGATATGAAAGGCGGTGGTAATTCCGAATTGCCAACGGGAAAGCAGTACAGCGTCCATGGTCATTCCTTTTGGAAGAGCTCGATGTTCAGTGTTCAGCGTTCAGTGTTCAGCCTTGGGGTTCCCGGCCCAGCCGGGCAGGATTCAGGGTCGGGGCAATTCAACCCGGCAACCCGTAACCCGTAACTCGTAACCCGCAACCCGCAACTCGAAACGCGCAACTAAAAATAGATCTCCGTATACACGTAGGACCCGGGAAAGCGTTCATCCACGAGCAGTGTGGCATCGCGGATCATGTCGCTTCGGCCGCACAGGTAGAAGTCGCATGCAAGAGCCGGGATGCGGCCGGACAGGTAATCCGTTACCCTCCCCCGAAAGAATTCTTCTCCGGCAGCTTGAATCTCTTTTCCGGAAAGGCAAGGGATATAGTTTTCGGCCGTGCCTCTGAAAAGATCTGCATAGTAGAGCTCTTCACGGGCTCTTGCACCGTGAAGCAGTGTAAAGTTGTGCAGACCGGATCTTGCCATGGAAACAAAAGGCGCGATGCCGGTTCCGGTTGCAACGAAGACAGCCGGACGCGATGCGCTTCGATAGGTGAAATATCCGAGCGGACCGGTAAACTGCAGCTCGGTTCCGATTTCCATGGATGCCAGAAGCGGGGAGAATCGGCCGCCTTCGACGTTTCTTATGCAGAGACCGAGATGCGGTTCCTCAGGAGACGTAATCAGGGAATAATCTCTTTCATCCTGCAGGAAGGAGAGACGCACCCGTTGACCGGGAACGAAACGGAATCCGGCCGGTCGCATGAATTCGATCTCGAATGTGTACTTCGAAAGCCACGATCTCTTGAGCAGCTTTGCCGAGTACGAAACCGGGTTTTTCTTCATTCCGGAAGAGCCTGACCTTTCCATGGAGTTTCCTGTACGCGATGCAAACGGTTCAGGAAGCGGGCAAGTTCGAACAGGTAATCGGACAGGCGATTGATAAAAACGAGGGACTCTGCATCGTCATCGGCAATGCCGCCGGACTCGTTTTCGGACATGAGCCGGACCATGCGCCTTTCCAGGCGCCTGCAGACGGATCGGGCGACATGTGCCCATGCAGCGGACGGGTGGCCGCCGGGCAGGATGAAATCCCTAAGCTCCGGAAGCGCTTCTTCCATCGTGTCGATCGCCTTTTCGACAAACTCGATGTGGCGGTCTGAAATGGGGACGATATCGGCCCGGCCGGGGGAGCCCGGTGTCGTGGATATCCAGGCGCCGATCTGCAAAAGAAGAGCCTGCATCTGTTGAATCTCGATCTTTAATTCGGGATTTCTCTTCGGAGCGGCCGCAGCCACGGCACCCAAAATCGAGTTGAGTTCATCGACGTCGCCGCAGGCTTCCACGCGGGGATGACTCTTCGGCACCCGCTCCCCGCTGAACAGGCTCGTTTTTCCGCGGTCTCCGCTTCCGGTATAGATTTTCATCTGCTCGCAGTCGTTTTCGCTTCCTCATCGAAGCATCTTGACGATCTTCTGCATTTCAGATACTTACAGGAAGTTCTTCTTTTCACCATATCATAAAGGATTGCACAGAAAAAATTCAAGCAGATTGTTGAGGCAGCGTATGAAACGTCCACAGATCAAAACCGTGTTGCCGGGTCCCCGTGCAGAGCAGCTCATCCGGCAGGATCAAACCTATGTTTCGCCTTCCTACACCCGGGTTTACCCGCTGGTGGTGGACAGGGCCGCGGGAGCCTGGGTCCTGGATGTCGACGGCAACAGTTTTCTCGATTTCACGGCAGGAATCGCCGTAAACGCTACCGGGCACTGCCATCCCGAAGTGGTGGATGCGATTAAAAAGCAGGCCGAACAGCTCCTGCACATGTCCGGAACCGACTTTTACTACACCCCCCAGATCGCATTGGCCAAAAAGATTGCACTGCTGGCCTCCGCGCAGGGGGACCGGAAAGTCTATTTCGGAAACTCCGGTGCGGAAGCGGTGGAAGCCGCTTTCAAGCTGGCCCGGTGGCATACCCGCCGGGAGCTGAACATCGCATTTTACGGGGCATTCCATGGGAGGACCATGGGGGCGCTGTCCCTTACGGCCAGCAAGGCGATTCAAAAGAAGCACTATCATCCGTTTGTGCCCGGAATCACCCACATTCCTTATGCCTACTGTTACCGGTGCTTTCTGAACCTGGGTTACCCCAAATGCGAGCTGTCCTGCGTAAAATGGATCGAAGAAACACTCTTTCGGACAACGATTCCTCCGGAAGAGGTGGCGGCGATCTTTATCGAACCGATCCAGGGGGAGGGGGGCTACATCGTTCCGCCGCCGGGTTTCCATTCGGCGCTTTTCGATATGGCCAAGAAATACGGCATCCTGTATGTCGTTGACGAGGTGCAGTCCGGGATGGGCCGGACCGGCAGGATGTTCGCCATGGAGCATTTCGGTGTGGTTCCGGATATCATGGCCCTGGCCAAGGGGATCGCATCGGGGCTTCCGCTGGGTGCGATGGTGGCCCGCGCCGAAATCATGAATTGGGAGGCCGGGTCCCATGCATCCACGTTCGGCGGAAACCCCGTATCCTGTGCCGCAGCATTGAAAACCATCGAGCTGCTGGAAGGCAGCCTGATGGAAAATGCCGCTGTTCAGGGAAAACGGCTTTTGACAGGGCTATCCGAGCTCCAGAAGAGACAGGAATCGATGGGGGATGTGCGGGGAAAAGGCCTGATGGCGGCCGTTGAGCTGGTAAAGGACCGTGAAACCAAGGAACCGGCCAAAAAATGGCGGGATAAGCTCATCCGCTGTGCATTCGAAAAAGGTCTCCTTCTGCTCGGCTGCGGTGAAAACAGCATTCGATTCTGTCCGGCGCTGATCGTATCTGCGGAGGAAGTCGATCTCTGCCTCGAAATCTTCGAGGAATCATTGAAAGAAGCCGTTCAGGCGTGAGCTGAGCGGAGCCGAATAATAAAAGCCACAGATCAGCCACCAAGACACAAAAGGCACAAAGAAGAATTTCAGATTCCAATTTCCAGGTGCGACGGATTGACTTTGTCATTGGAATTTCTACCTTCTTCATGTGCATTCTTTGTGTCTTGGTGGCTGAATTATTTCATGGCGGATGATTAAGGACGGAGATGAAAAACATATTCGAAAGATTGGATCTATCGAGTGACTACTCCGGGGCGGGGAGCGGATCCTGGCTGAAATGTTCCGGAGAGAGGCTCGCCTCGGTTTCTCCTGTCGATGGGAAGGTAATCGGGGAGATCTCATGTGCAGGCGCCGATGAGTACGAAAAGGTGGCACTCCGTGCTCAGGATGCCTTTATCCAATGGCGGACGGTGCCCGCCCCCGGAAGGGGTGAGATCGTGCGCCGAATCGGAGACGCCCTCCGCCGGCACAAGAAGGACCTGGGGGCGCTGGTCAGCCTCGAGGTGGGAAAGATCCGGGTGGAAGGTGAGGGCGAGGTTCAGGAGATGATCGATATCGCCGACTTTGCGGTGGGGCAATCGCGGATGCTCTACGGGCTCTCCATGCATAGTGAAAGACCCGGACACCGGATGTTCGAACAGTGGCACCCGTTGGGCCCGGTCGGCGTGATCACCGCCTTCAATTTTCCGGTTGCGGTATGGGCCTGGAATGCCATGCTCGCACTGGTTGCAGGAGATACGGTGATCTGGAAGCCTTCCTCCAAAGCCTTTTTATCGGCCGCCGCCGTCATGAAGATCGCATGGAAGGTGCTGCAGGAAAACGGCCTTCCGGAAGGCATCCTCAACATCGTGATCGGTAATCGCAGGGATGTCGGAGAAAAATTGATCCGGGACCGGCGGGTCCCGCTGATTTCAGCAACGGGAAGCGTTGCTATGGGGCGGCATGTCGCGCAGACGGTCGCCTCCCGGCTGGGAAAGAGCCTGCTTGAGCTCGGCGGCAACAACGGAATCGTGGTGACCCCGGCGGCAGATCTCGAACTGGCTGTCAAGGCGATCCTCTTCGGGGCCGTCGGAACAGCCGGCCAGCGGTGCACGACCACCCGGCGTGTGATCGTTCACCGGAAGATGTTCCAACGGCTTTCAAAGGCGCTGATCCATGCCTATGGACAGGTCCGCATCGGTTCCCCGCTTGAAGAGGGGATTCTGATGGGGCCGATGATCGATAAGGAAGCGGTTTCCTCGATGCAGGAGGCGCTGGCTCGAATCAAAGAGCAGGGGGGTCGCATCCTGTATGGAGGGGGCTTGCTGTCCGGCGGCATCTACGATGCCGGGACTTATGTGACGCCCTGCATCTGTGAAATGCCGCAGGAAGCCCCCATCGTGCAGGAGGAGACCTTCGCTCCGATTCTCTATCTCATCCGGTATGAAACGCTTGAGGAAGCCGTGCGCATCCACAACGGAGTCCCCCAGGGGCTCTCTTCGGCCATATTCACAAACGACCTGCGGGAGGCGGAAACATTTCTCAGTGCTGCGGGCAGCGATTGCGGCATCGCAAACGTCAATGTCGGGACTTCAGGAGCCGAAATCGGAGGCGCTTTCGGAGGGGAAAAGGATACCGGAGGGGGCCGGGAATCAGGATCCGATTCATGGAAAGCGTATATGCGCAGGCAGACCAGTACGGTCAACGGGTCGGGGCAGATGCCGCTGGCACAGGGAATCCGATTTGATCTTGGATGATCTCCGTTCTTATATAAACCCATCGGGAGATCCGGATTTCGTCGACCGGATCCGCAGGGAGCTTCTTCAGTGGTATTCGCTCTCCCGGCGGATGCTCCCCTGGCGTGAAACAGGCGATCCCTATCGAATCTGGGTTTCTGAAACCATGCTCCAGCAGACCCGGGTCGAAACCGTCTTGGCTTATTATGAGAAATTCCTCAAGCGGTTTCCAACGATCCGGGACCTTGCCGCCGCTGATCTTCAATCGGTTCTGAAAATCTGGGAGGGGATGGGATACTATGCCCGGGCAAGGAATTTCCACCGGGCTGCCCGAATCGTCGTCGGGGAATACCAGGGGGAAATCCCGCGGGATCCGGTCTCCTTTCGAAAGCTTCCCGGCGTGGGAGAATACATCGCCGCAGCGGTCCTGAGCATCGCCTACAATCAACCCCATGCCGTTGTGGATGGAAACGTAAAGCGGGTGCTCGCCCGCCTTTTCACCCTCGATGAACCGGTGAACGGCTCCTCCCACCCGGTGTTCAAAGAAACCGCAGCCATGCTGCTGGACGTGAAGCACCCCTGTATTTTCAACCAGGCGGTGATGGAGCTCGGTGCCGTCGTGTGCCGGCCGGCGAAGCCGGATTGCTGCCGCTGCCCGATACGGTTTGCGTGCCGGGCGGATCGAACGGATCGAATCGATGCCTATCCCAAGCGGATCCGGAAAAAATCGCCTCCGGAATACCGTCTGGCGGCGGGGGTCGTGTGCAAAAACGGTCGGATCCTGATCACCCGGAGAAAAACCGACGGACTGCTTGGCGGCCTGTGGGAGTTTCCCGGCGGCCGGATAAACGACAAGGAGGATGCCTCTTCCGCATGCCGGAGAAGCATCCGGGAGGAAGTGAACCTCGCCGTCCAGGTGGAGGCTTTCTTCACTCGCATCAAACAGGCCTATACGCACTTCAGGATCGTCCTGGAGGTTTACCGATGCCGCTTTCTTTCCGGAAGGGTGCGTCTGAGCGGAGCGGCCGATTTCAGGTGGATCCTTCCGGGAGAGCTTGAGGAGTACCCCTTCCATTCCGCCCACCGAAAGATCATCCGGCTGCTCGTTTCTCCATCTGAATCGAAAACGGATTGAAGCTCCGGTAGGTTTCCGTCCGGTTTTTTTCTGGTTCCTGCTTTCGAGATACCGTTCAAACCACCGATCCATACAGGATCCTACACATCCAGAAATACGCATTTCCTGCTCTTCGGATAAGGCCTTTTGCGCATTGTTTTTAGATCCCAGAACGGTAGACTTTTAACCAGGCTTCATGGATTGAAGCTGTGTGAGAAGCTTAAAAAACCAACCTATTAGAGAAAGGAGATCGCGTATGAAAGGCGAAGGGAAGTATCGAGGCTTATTCTACATGGGGATCCTGGCCATTCTAGTACTGCTGCTTTCTGCTGGAATTCCTGCCCTTGCACAAGAGAAAAAGGCGTCGGAATCCGGTTCGTCCAGCGGTTCCGTCCAACAGAGCCAGCAGGCGGCGCAGCAGAAGGACCTGCAATCGGAGCAGACGCAGGCTCGACAGCAGACGCAATCCGATCAGGAGCAGAAAATGCAGAAAGATATGAGATCGGACCGGTATCAGCAGCCTGAACAGAAATCTGAACAGAAAACCGGCGAAATGGCTCGCCAGCAAGACGGGCAGCCGGCAAGGATGAGCCAATATAAACCGATTGTAGGGCGTGAGGTGCGAAGCACCCGCGGGGACGATATCGGGGAGGTCGATAATATCGTGGTCAACGATGACGGCAGTCAGATCCAGGCCGTGGTGGCCCTGGGCGGCTTTCTGGGCATCGGTCAAAAAAAGGTGCTGGTCTCTTTGGACGAGCTCCAGTTCGAGCCGGCTTCGGATGTTGTGGTCTACAGGGGAACCGAAAAGGATCTGGAGCGGCTTGCGGAATACGAGGAGCCGGAGGGGCGCCGTTTCGCTGAAAGACCCTATTCTCCCATGGAAAGGCGGGGCTACTACGGAGCTTATGATGAAAGGGGCGCCTATCGGGAGGGGGATCGATTCGGATACAGGTATCCTGCACAGGAGGACCGTTACGGCAGAGGCTATTATGAAGGCCGGGAAAACCGGTTTGGCGATGAGCGAGGCCGGTACGAAGACAGGTTCCGTGAGGATGAGCGCTATGGCCGGGGCTACGATCGTGACGACAGCCGATTCTATCGTGATGAACGTTCCGATCGGGGTTATATGATGCGGGAAAGAAGACCCATGATGGGAGGACGCATGCGATACGATGATGATTCCCGCAACTATGAGGGACGCTTTGAAGGACGTGAAGACGGCCGTTATTTTGCTCCCATGGATGACCGGTACGATCGGAGATACGACGAGCGTTACGGGAGGCAGTAAAGGGACTGTTTCAAACCGATTGAATGGAGATTTTAAAAGGACCGCACCTGGTTCGTAAAACGGGTGCGGTCGTTTCGTTCAGTCAAGGAGAAGATCGAAGCGGGCGCGGGCGTAGAGGGCATGAGCACATCGTTTAAGACCATCGTGCAAAACCTTTGACAGATTCGAAAAAAAAATCGATAACGCACGTACCGGCTCTTCTTTTCACCGAATCCGTTCGAATGGGAAAGCGAACTTGAATCAGGACCTCTTGCGCATCGAGAATCTGCAGACCTTTTTTTACACCCATCTGGGCGTAGCCAAGGCGGTCGATGATCTGAATCTTTCCCTAAATAAAGGGCAGATACTCGGTATCGTGGGCGAATCCGGATGCGGGAAAACCGTTGCCGCCCTGTCCATTCTGCGTCTGGTAAAGGATCCGCCCGGAAAGATCGTGGGCGGCAGGATTTTTTTCGAGGGCACGGATCTGCTCCGGATCCCGTTGCCGGAGATGAGAAATATCCGGGGCAACCGGATATCGATGATCTTTCAGGAGCCGATGACTTCCTTGAATCCGCTTTTCAAAGTCGGCGATCAAATCGCCGAAGCCTTCAGGCTTCACAAAAGACTTTCAAGACGAGCCGCGCTGGACAAATCGATCGAAATCCTGGAGATGGTCGGCTTCCCCGCCCCCGAAAAGCGCGTCAGAGACTTCCCGCATCAACTGAGCGGCGGGATGCGGCAGCGGGTGATGATCGCCATGGCCCTTTCCTGTGAACCGAAAATCCTGATCGCCGATGAGCCAACGACCGCGCTCGATGTAACCATCCAGGCGCAGATTCTGGATTTGATGCTGAAGCTGAAGGAGGAAACCGGGGCTTCCATCCTGCTGATCACGCACGATCTGGGCGTCATCGCCGAAATGGCCCGGTTCGTACTTGTCATGTATACCGGCAAGGTGATGGAATACGCCGATGTATCGGAGCTGTTCAACAATCCCCTGCATCCGTATACGAACGGTCTGCTGAAATCCATCCCGCGGGCAGACCTGGTCGAGCAGAGAGGCAAACCGCTGGACCCCATCGCGGGGGTCGTTCCCGGCCTCTCCGCCCTGCCGAAGGGGTGCAAGTTTCACGATCGCTGCAGTCGCAAAATCAGGCGCTGCTCATTGGAGGAGCCGCCCATCGTCGAAGTCATCCCCGGTCACCGCTGCCGCTGCTGGTTGCACGACTCGAGTGAAGAGCCGAATGCCGGTAATCGATTCCTGCCGAGGCGGGGAACGTCAGGCATCGAATGAAGAGATGAACATCGAACATCGAATGAAAGAAAAAACATCCAGTGCAGAGCTGCCTTTTCGATCGAATGCCGGAAGCGGCGCGGGCGAGCTCGTAAGAACCGAAGATGTAAGGAAGCATTACCCTTTGAAGAAGGGATTGTTCGCGAGCGCGGAAGGACATGTCAAAGCGGTCGACGGGGTGTCCATCCGGATCGCGGAACGGGAAATTCTAGGGCTTGTGGGGGAAAGCGGCTGCGGCAAATCGACCCTGGGCCGGGTGATCCTGCGTCTTGAAGACGCCACCGAAGGGAGAG
>QZKK01000054.1 GCA_003599475.1 Desulfobacteraceae bacterium | reverse complement strand
AACGAGGTCGTGAGCATCGACACCGACACGATCCAGCCCGCGCCGGAAGGCGCGCTGAGCCCCGAGACGGCTGCCGCGATCACAGGCGTGGTGGAGCGGGAGGGCCGACTGATCATCCTGCTCGACCTCGACGAGGCAGTGCCGAAGACCGACTACTCCCGTACGGCCTCAACGGATCGTGCCGCCATGGAAGGGGAGGCCGATGACTAAGACCATCCTCGTCGTAGATGATGCCGCATTCATGAGGATGATGATTCGAGACATCCTGTCCAAGGAAGGCTACGTGATCCACGAGGCCGTCAACGGACGCGATGCCGTCGAAAAATACGATGAAGTGCAGCCGGACCTCGTGACCATGGATATCACCATGCCCGAGATGAGTGGGCTGGAGGCGCTGCGGGAGATCCGGTCCCGCGACACCGCCGCCCGGGTACTCATGGTGAGCGCGATGGGTCAGCAGAAGATGATCGTGGAGGCGCTGGAGTCGGGGGCGATGGACTTCTTGGTCAAGCCCTTCCAGCCGACCAAGGTTCTCGAGACCGTCAAGAAGTGCCTCCAAAGCCAGGCTCACTGAGATCCGCGGCACCATGCTCTCGACGATCAAGGTCCTCATAGTCGATGACTCGGCCCTGATTCGGCAGATGCTGTCGCGGGCCCTCTCTCTCGACCCGCGTATCGAGATCGTGGGTGTGGCGAGCACGGGAGTCGAGGCGATCGAGAAGGCGCGGGATCTCTCGCCCGACGTCATCACGCTCGACATTCAGATGCCCGATCTCACCGGGCTGGAGGCCCTGCCGCATATCGCCAAGCACAGCGACGCGCGGGTTCTCATGCTCAGCACGATCGACGATCCCGACACCACGTACCAGGCGCTCGCGGCCGGAGCCGTGGACTTCATCTCCAAGCCCAAGGCCGGGTTCGCCAGTTCGATAAGCGATCTAGCCGAGATCCTGCTCAAGAAGATACGGACCGCCTACCGCATCGACCCCACACACGCCGCTCACGCGAGGGAAGAGTCGGGTGCCCGTGCGGCTGCGGTGGCTGAGCACGGGGAGCCCGGCGAGGCAGCGCCCGGCACGCCGCGCGAACCGCGCGTTTCCATGGGTGCACCACCAAGAGCCGAGACCGTCGTGGCGATAGCCGCGTCCACCGGCGGACCCCCCGCTCTCGAGCGCGTGTTCGAGGGGCTGCCGGCGTCTCTGCCGGCCGCATACCTTATCGTGCAGCATCTCCCGCCGGGGTTCTCGTCGTCTCTCGCGCAACGGCTCAACGTACGGAGCGAGGTCCAGGTGCGCGAAGCGGTCGACGGCATGCCCTTGACACACGGCATGGCACTGATAGCGCCGCACGGGTCGCACATGCGCGTGCACAAGGTTGGCGGCGCTGCTCGCGTGGTGCTCGACAGCGGGGAGCCTGTGCACGGGGTTCGCCCGGCGGCCGACCCCTTGTTCGAAAGTGTCGCCGAGACCTTCGGTCCTAAGGCGGTCGGGGTAGTGCTGACCGGAATGGGCTCGGATGGTGCCAAAGGGCTTGCGGCGATCAAGTCGGCGGGCGGGGACACCATCGCCCAAAACGAGCAGACGAGCGTCGTTTGGGGAATGCCGGGCGCGGCCCTCAAGATAGGCGCCGTGAGGCACGTGGTCCCCGTGGGGCTTGTAGCGGCCGAGATCCGGCGAACCATGAGGCGGGGTGAGTGAGGATGGGCGAGATGGACGCCTACAAGGACATCTTCATGTCCGAGAGCGCGGAATTCGTCCAAGGCATCACCGACGGTCTACTTGCGCTCGAATCGGATCCTGGCGATCTGGAGCCGGTCGAGGTCGTGTTCAGAGGGGCTCACAGCCTCAAGGGCATGGCGGCCGCGATGGGCTACGACCGCACCGCGGATCTCACGCACAAAATGGAGAGCCTGATGGCTCGCGTCCGCCAGCGGGAGCGCACTGCGGATTCGGCACTGATCGATCTGATGCTCGAGGCTGTCGACATGGTGCGCGTTCTGATCGATGACGAGTCCGAGGGGCGCAGCGAGGTCGACGCCGCCCCCTTGCTTGCACGGATCGTCGCCACATACAGTTCGGAAAAGTCGGCCGGCATTTCCGCCAGCGCGTTCGAGAGGGTCGCCCCTTCGCAAACCTTAAAAAAACCGATGATTCCTATAACGGAAAATTAACACTACGCCAATTATTTTGAAACTGGCTCATTAACAAAAGATTTGATTCTTATTCAAGAGATCGTGTCAACACTGTTGCCGGTAATATCTGCTCCAACTTTTTACGATGGCGTTTGCAAGTGTGGTCAGAGGAATGGAAAAAAAGAGCCCCCAAAATCCCCAGAGGTCACCTGCAATCAACATGGATACGATGATTGCAACGGGATGAAGATTCACCACTTCGGAAAACATGAGGGGAACTAAAACGTATCCATGAAGCAGGTGGATAATCACATAAGTGGTTAATGTGACGACAAAGTTTGTTCCCCAACCCCACTGGAAATAGGCAATCGAAGCCACCAGCAGAGTCATTACCGTCGCTCCCACATAAGGGACAAGCACTGAAAGCCCCGTAAGAAAGGCTGTCAGCATCAAAAACTCCAGCCCGAGCACAGCAAGAATTGCGTAAGTTACAGCCCAGAGGATTACGATCTCCAGGAATTTTCCACGTATGAAGCGCCCCATCTGTTGGTCCAACTCTCTCCACACCTCGTTCAGAATGGTACGCTCCTTTGGAAGGAACCCTGAAACCCAAGTCATTATCTCCTGCTCATCGATCAAAAAGGAATAAACCATAATTGGAATAAGGAACACGTAAGCGAAAAACCAGAGAGTGCTCCTCACTGAGGCTACAGAGTAGGATAAAATCCGCTGGCCTATCGACGTAATTTCATAACCCAGCCCACCCATGAGTTCAGCCAGTTGTTTCTCGGATATTAATTCCGGAAAATGCTGGGGCAGTTTCATGAGCGCATTTTGACTCCAAACGATAATGTCCGGCAATCGCTGAAGAAACTGGGCCACCTGCACCCATACGAGGGGGAAGAGCCCGAGAAGAAGGAGAGAAAAAAGGGCTAAAAAACCGATAAAGACAATCGTCACGGCAATCCAGCGCCTTACCCGGAGGCTTTCCAGGAAGCTTATCAGTCCGGACAACAAATAGGATATCACCAGGCTTGCGAAAACAGGTGCTAAAATTTGTCCCAAAAAGGAAAAAATCAATACACCCGCAATCAAGACAACCAGGAGATTGAAGACCTGCGGATCGGAAAAGTGGCGGCGAAGCCGGTATCCTGCCCCATTGTTCTGCATTCGAAAATGCTTCCTTTAATAAAACATAGTTTGCTTGGCGTTATTCAACCTGACTGCGGTGGATTTCAATGAGCACCTTGTCGATCCGGTTGCCGTCCATATCGACCACCTCAAATCGTAAGTCCCCGTGTGTGAAACTCGCACCGACCTCGGGTATTCGTCTCAGATTGTCCAGTACGAACCCGGCCACCATCTCTACGTCATCTCCCATGCGGATGCCCGTTATTGCTTCCACTTCGTCGGTTGGGACCGTCCCGTCGACCAGCCATGACCTGTCATCTCTTTGCACGATCCGGGGTTCTTCTTCGCCCCTTTCCGGCAGCTCCCCGGCGATTGCTTCAATCACATCGGTGAGCGTCACAAGCCCTTCCGTTGTGCCGTATTCGTTGACCACGACGGCGATGTGGACTTTTTCTTTTTTGAATCGATTTAGAAGTCTGAGGACCGGCGTGCCCTCCGGAACGTAAAGCAACGGCGTGATCAGATTGGCCAAGGCAATATCGGCGCAGCGGAGTGCCTCGGGAAGAAGGTCTTTGGTATGGACGAAGCCGACGGGGTGATCCACCGTTCCGTTACAGACAAGCAGACGCGAAAAACGATGCGAATGGATCAAATCGAGAATGGTGCTTCGGTCGGACTTGGCATCGATCCAGACAATCCGGGAGCGCGGCGTCATGATGACCCTGACAGGCCGATCCGCCAGGCGGAGCACGCCTTCAATCATCTCTTTTTCCTGCGGAACAAATACACCCGCCTGTGTTCCTTCGGCGATCAGCGACTTGACCTCGTCCTCGGTGACGCTTGTTTCCCTGGCACCCGATGCACCCAATGCGTGCAGAACCCTATCGGATGAGACATGAAGCACCCATACCACCGGGGCGGCAATCAGGGAAAGTCCCCGCATCGGCCTGGCTGCCAAAGAAGCGATCCGTTCCGGTTGGGCAAGCGCGACTCGCTTCGGGACGAGTTCCCCGAGGATCAACGACAGATATGTTATACCCAGGACCGTGATACCGATGCCGATGGCGTTTCCGTGCGGTGAAATCGCCGGGAATGTATTGAGCCAGCCGCCGAGCCGCTGTCCCAGGGTAACCCCACTGAATGCACCGGCGATGATGCCGACAAGCGTGATGCCGATCTGGACCGTCGAAAGGAATCGGCTCGGATCGTCTATGAGACGGAGAGCGGCACGTGCACCATGGCTGCCCCGATTCGCCAGATGTTCGAGGCGGCTTTTTCGAGATGAGACGACGGCAAGCTCGGACATGGCGAGAAATCCATTCAGCAAGATCAGAAGGATGATGGCGAGCATTTCGAAGTAAAGCATGCAACCTCTTCCATTAAACCGTACCTGAAATGCAGGGCAAGTCTTTAAAGTTCAGTACACCCCCTTAATCCCTGCCTCAGGTCGTTCCCAGAACCATCGCAGAAATCACGCTTTTGCAAGTTCTATTTTTTTAAAATAGAAACCAAATCTTTTCCCTTGACCATATTGCCCTCCTTTTATTCGGTCGGTCATAGTAAATTTTTGCTGGAAGATCTTGAGGACATCGACTTATGCATTTCTCGAGAAGAGCCTTAGCCTCACTCGTTCTTTTTAAATGAAAATTGGCAAGTCCCTCTTCGTATTCGCTCCGGAGTCCGGAAGAATATAAGTTCAGTATACTCAAAAATTCCAAACTCCAAGCACCAAAATCCAAACAATAAGACAAAGTATTCGAATGAAGAAAATCAAACGAAGAGCTTACGAAACTTCACCTCACGCAAAGCCGCAAAGATCATTCTTCTTCGGCAGTTTCTGATTCGATCAAACTGACCGCGGCCAGCGGCTGGGCTTATGAGATGATTCAAGTCGCCGGTCACGCATTTGCAGATGGCCGTTCGCACCTCACACAGCGGATCCTTTAAAATAGAGTCTAGTGGACTTTGAGATCGGCGTTTCCGGATGCAGAAATGCTACCTCTGGGCCTCTTGTGGTAATCCAAACCGATCTTCGCAAGATCCTCCGGTTTTGCCCCGAATCGCGGCTATAAGGACATCGGGATCGCCGCCTTTCGAACAATAGGCAGAGGCTCCGGCTTCGGCCATCGCAGCAGCGTCGCGATCTGTATTCAGCATGGATAGTCCGATGATGCGAATGTGGGGAAACTCGGAATGGATGATCCGGGTCGCCTCCAAGCCGTTCAATGTGGGCATGTCGATATCCATGAGGACAACGTCCGGCTTTAGCTCAACCGACATGCGGACAGCGGCCTCTCCGTCTGAAGCCTCGCCGACGACCTCGATATCGGAAAACAGGCCGAGCATGGTGGATAGCCCCCGGCGGATAGTCGCGTGGTCGTCTGCAAGAAGGACTCGAATCTTTTTTCCCTGGATTTCGGCGTTGTTGTCTTTAACGGCTTTTTCATCTTTTCCCATTGGGATTGGAAGCGGTATGGCCAGCGAGAAACAGGCACCGCTTTCGGGGGAGCTTTTGATCTCCAGGCTTCCACCCGACAATGTCAGCCGCTCGCGAATGCTGAGGAGCCCGAAGCCGGTGCCGGTCCTGGCCTTTTCCCAGATGGTTTCCGGATCGAACCCGCAACCCCGGTCGATTACGGAAATGCGAAGGCGGTTTTCCTTATCCTGGTCCATTTCGATGCATGCCGCTTTGACGCCGGAATGTTTGACGACATTGAACAATAATTCACGAACCGATTGGAACAGCAAAACGGTAATCTCTTTCCGTTCCAAAACGATGCGGGCTTTAGTTTGCACCTTCACGTCGAGTCCGTGCTTTTCCAGCATCCATTGAGCCAGCCATTCCAGAGAGGCGGAAAGATCGCCGGATCGAAGGACCGTCGGCGACAGCTCGGTGGTCAACGTACGAGACACCTGAATCGATTGGTTGATCAGATCGAACACATTTTGGGCCGCCGGTTTCAGATCCGCATGAATCCGGTTCATCAGTAGTTCCTGCCCCATCTTTGCCCCGACCATGAGCTGCTGCAGGTGATCATGCAAAATCTCTGCGATTCGACGGCGTTCCCGCTGCTCCGAAAGGGTCAGCTCCGATACCAGCGCCCGAAGCTGCCTCGAGCGGCTCTCGGCAAGCTCTGTGCGCTCGGCCACCTGCTGCTCCAGGGTTTCGTTTAACTTCCGCAGCGCTTCTTCCGCATTTCTTCTTGCGGTGATATCGCGAAAGACGAGCACCGCTCCCGTCGTTTTCCCGGCCTCGTCCCGGATCGGCGCGCCGCTGTCGTCGATGGGAACCTCGTTTCCATCTTTTCTGACCAGAATCGTATGATTGGCAAGCCCGACGATGATCCCTTCCCGGATTGCCCGGGTCACCGGGCTGTCCACTTTTTGCCGGGTATATTCATTGACGATGTCGAATACTTCCGTAATCGGCTGTTGGAAAGCCTCTGTGAATCCCCAGCCGGTCAACTCTTCGGCGACCGCATTCATGAAGGTGATCCTGCCGGACACATTCGTGGCAATCACCGCATCGCCGATGCTTGCCAGTGTCGTCGCCCAGCGCTGCTCGCTTTCTTTTAAAGCACTTTGAGCCTTCTTTCGCTCTTGGATTTCTGCTTCGAGCTCGGACTTGGATGCGGTCACCTGGCTCAGGCTGGAGGTCATCCGATTGAAGGCCCGGGAAAGATCCCCGATTTCATCCTTTTTCCTTTCGTCGAGGAGGTAGTCCAGGTTCCCGGAACCGATGATTTTTGTGCCCGCCTGCAGCACCGACAATGATTTCAAGATCCGCCGGTAGGTCAGGATAAAATTGCTCAGAAGAAACGCACTGAAGACCAGAATCAATGAAAAAATCAGAATGTCCCTGGTTTGCCTCAGCCGGTCGATCCGGTCGCGCAGCATCCGGGACTGCCGCAGCGCGTCGGAGAAAAGCTGCTGGTTGTGGACGGCCATCCGGCTCGACAACGCCTGAACAACCGCCGTTTCAGCCTCGGTGTTCTGAATTTCAAGCGTGCCCTCGAGGGCCGATGCCAACTCCGCAAAATCCGCTTTCAACCGCTGCCGGCAGCTTTCGATATTTTCAACCACCGCCCGCTGTTCCAGATCATCGGGCGCATAATTGATCAGGTCATCGGCCAGCGACGAAAACCTCGACTCCCAACGGGTCTTCAGCTGGCTTTCCCGATAGTGAAGATATTCGTTTGAAAGATAGCCTAGGTCGGCGGCGCAGCGCTCGATTCTGCGGGCGACCTCTTCCTGATGGGTCAGTTTTTCCACCTTCCGGTTGGTGATCAATACCGAAGTCGCAACGACGGAGAGCACGGCACCGAAAAATACCGTTGTCATCATGAGCCGGGTTTTGATTTTCATATGGATCTTTTTATCGGATAATGTTTACCGCAGTCGGCTTCACCGCTTCGAGGGCGTCTCCGTAAATATAATCCGAGAGGTTCGGCATCCGGACTTCACCGAAATTTCGGTTTTTGATCATCCAGCGCGCCTCGTGTTCCATCGCGACCACCAGCGACTGGTCCAGGGTAAGGGAAAACAGGTGGTCCGTCCAGGTTTCTTCAACATACGAAGCATCCAGATCCAGCGCACGGCGCAAGGTCTCCTTTCCCTGAGCCGGATGGGCGATCAGGTGTTTTTCGGCCTGGAGAAGGGATTTCAAAAGCCTTTTAAGCGTCTCCGGATGCCCGGAGGTCCATTCCCTGCGGGCGACCATGACGCTGTAGAGGTCCTGGGTGCCCTGCAGATCCCAGAAGACCCCATCGGCACCCAGCTTCTGCCGGATCTCTTTGTCATAGGGCCGGATGTAGACGACGGCGTCGACGCTGCCGTCTGAAATCGCCTGCACAAACTCAGGCGGCCGGATATCGACGGCAGTGATATCCGAAAGGCTTAACCCCTGAAGCTGGAGGAATCTTCCCAGGAAAAATTCCCCGGATGTTGCGGGGGAGACCCCGATTTTTTTCCCTCTGAGATCCGAGGCCTTTCGGACGCCCCGGTCTTTGCGCGCGGCAAGATGAAAAAACCGGTACCGGTCGATGCTTGCAAGGATGCGGAGATCGTCATCTTTCAGAATGCTTGCAACGGCTGCATACTCTCCTGCGTGTGCGATATCGATGTTTTCGGCAAACATCGCCCTCAACGCCTCCGGCCCCGTATCGAAATCCCGGACGGCGACCGCAATGCCGTTTTTCGAAAAGAACCCCTGCTCCTCCGCGATGTAGATCAAGAGATGGGCTGCGATCGGCATCTTCCCGAGGGTGATCGGTTCGACCGATCCGGATTCGGTGCGCCGGCAGGCCGAAGTTCCAAATCCGAACGAAAGTACTGTGAGGACAGCAAGGATTACGGATGGAATCTTTTTCACTCTGTCACCCCAAGGATGATTCAATGGGACTGTTGAGATAGGGAAAAAATGTCAAACCGGATGTTAAATGTCAAGAAGCTCATTTCTCAGAAGCTCATTTCTCGATAGTGTTTGATCCCTCCTTCGATGCAAAACGGTTATCCCGATGAATTTCGATTGCCCTTGCCCCGAATCGCGGCGATGAGAACATCGGGATCGCCGGATTTGGACACATACGCTGATGCGCCGGCTTCGATCATTTCATCGCCTTTCCCGCCGGGACTCATCGACAGGCCGATGATGCGGATGTGCGGAAACTCGGAATGAATGATCCGGGTCGCCTCCAGTCCGTCCATGTCGGGCATGTCGATATCCATCAGGATGACCTCCGGACTCATCTCCCGTGCCATGCGAACCGCGGCTTCCCCGTCCGATGCTTCCCCGATGACCTCGATTCCGGAATGGGAGTCAAGAAAGAAGGTGAGCCCCCGGCGGACCACCGAGTGGTCGTCCGCAAGAAGGACTCGGATCTTTTTTTCATCTTCTTCCGCTGCTTTCTGCAGCGGGACAACCAGGGAGAAGCAGGAACCGCTTCCGGGTGAACTTTCAACCTCCAACCTTCCGCCCATCAGCGCCAGGCGTTCGCGGATGCTGAAAAGCCCGAAGCCGGTTCCGGATTGCCCCTTTTCCCGGATGGTGTCCGGCGCGAATCCGGAACCCTCGTCGATGACGGACAGCCGGAGAACATTTTTCTCGTCTTCGGACATCTCGACCCGCGCCGATTTTACGGCGGCATGCTTCACCACATTGAAAAGCAGTTCACGGACGGATTGAAACAAGAGAATGGTGGCGTCTTCCCGTTCCGGATCCATACCGCGTTCTGTTTTGAGATCGACCCGAATTCCGTGGGTTTCCTGCATCCAGCCGGCAAGCCATTCGAGGGCTGCGGAAAGGCGACCCTCCCTTAGAACCGAAGGAGAGAGCTCGGCGGTTAAAGAACGTGAAGTCTGAATCGATTGGGCGATGAGGCCGATGACATTTTCAGCGGCCGGTTTCAGTTCCGCGCCGATTCGGGCGGATAAAACTTCGCAGTTCATCTTGGCCGCAACCAGAAGCTGCTGCAGATGGTCGTGAAGAATTTCCGCAAGACGTCTTCGTTCCCGCTGCTCGGTCAGCGTCAACTCCGATACCATCGCCTGAAGCTGCTTTGCTCTATCTTCGGCCAGTTTCGTGCGTTCGGCCACCTGCTGTTCTAAAGTTTCGTTTAAGCTCTTTACCGATTCCAGTGTCTGCGAACGCTCGATCAGATCGGCGGCCTGGCGGGCCAGAACGTCCAGCATGCGCAGCTCTCTTTCCGACAGTTCGTGCGGCTCGCGCCAGTGAGTGGAAAACATCCCCAATACGGTGCCGGATCTTGAAATCAGCGGAGTCGTCTGCACCGCCAGAATGCCGGTCTCGATATACATTGCAAGATCTTCGCTTCCGGCCATGAAATCGCACCTCCGGACATCCGCGGTAAAGACCCTTTGACCGGTGCTCAGGGCTATCCCACAGGCGCTCCGGGAATCCGCGCTCACCCACTCCCAGAATTCAGCGGCTTGCGCGTCAAATCCGCGGTTGCCGAGGAGCCGAAGCTCCCCTGTGGCGCCTCGATCCGGATAGAGGATCTGGATGCTTGCAAAATCAGCCTGCAGAATCGCTACCGCCGTGTCGAGAAGCTGCTCGTACAACGTCTGGATGTCGCCGGCCTGGATGAGTTGAGTGCTGATTTGCTGAAGGTGCCGGGCCGCATCGAGCTCAGCCTTGAGCTGCTTCATCAGCTCCTCGCGCTCGAGCTCCGCATGCTTGCGATCCGTAATATCGAGATTGATACCCGCCCATTTTTTGATCCGCCCGCTTTTATCCTTTACCGGAAGCCCGCGGCTGAGAACGATGTGAATCTTTCCATTGCGATCGATAATCCTGTGCTCGTGCTCCCAGGAGGTTCCCGTTTGTACGCAATGAAGCCATTTCTTCATCATCGGCTCGACATCTTCCGGAACCAGACGCTTCGTCCACCCAAACCCGTTTTGTTCTTCCTGGCTCATATCGAGCAGCTCTAGAAAGGAGGGGCTTACATATTCCGCACGGCCATCGCTGTCGCACAGCCAGACCCCGTAGGGAAGAATCTCCCCCATCATCCGATACCGGTTTTCCGATTCGGCGAGGGCCTCGATTTTTAAATTCAGCTCCTTGGCCATGAAATCCAGTGCTTGGGAAAGATCGAGAAGCTCGCGCGGGCTTTTGACGTCCAGCGGGGATTTTGCCTCTCCTTTTCCAAGCGCCAGTGCATGGCTTTGCAGCCGTTTCAGGGGATTTGAAATGGAACTGGAAATCCGAAAAAACACCACTGCCGAGAGAAAAACAACCAGCGAGAACATCATGGCATGCCGTCCAAGGAGCGTAAAGATGGGCGCAAACAGATGGTCCTCCGAACGGCTTGCCCCTGCCGCCCATCCGATCGACCGGATCGGGGCCAGCGCAAAGATGTGTTTTTCATTGTCTGTAGCGTCGCCAATGGCTTCCGTAACCTCGCTTCCTGCCAATGCCGCCCTTAGGGAAGGAATCCGGTTTAGAAGGCTGCGGCTCTCCCAGTTCCAATGTACTTTCGGATTTCGGATTACGGCCCTTCCGCTGCCGTCGATGATCGTGATCGCACCTCCCGCCTGCCGCTCGATGGGGAAAACAGAATCCAGATTGGCCGCCAGTACGGTGAAGACGACAATTCCGGAGAAGGCTTCCCTGGGATCGCGGATTGCACGGCTGACGGTAAAAGCAGGGAAACCGCTTTCCTCGGAGATGCTGAGATCGCTGATCGACCACTCGCTGCCGGAGGTGATTTCACCGAAAAAGGGTCGATCGGAAACATCCGTATCGACCGGTCGATTGCCGCTTGCGGCGATGATTCTGCCCGCAGGGCTCACCCACAGGATATCGAGCAGATATGGATACATCGTTTCGGTCTGCGTAAACAGCCGGTGGATATCCTCTGGCGGAAGCGGCTGGGAAGACGTCAGCGCAAGGCCGATTGTGAGCTCCTGGTTAAGGAGGTCTTTGATCAGTTCCTGGAAGGTTTCCGCTGCCGCACGGGCCATTTCCATACTGGCTTTCAGCTCCGTACGGCGGTGCATCTCGAACCGCTCCCGGTAAATGAGGACCTGAACGATCAGGATGGGGGCAAGAACCGCAAGGAGAAGAAAGGCGAGCCTTCCCCGAACGGTTGAAAAAAAGCGGTATCCGTTGTGTATAGAAAAAATATTCCTTTTCTGATCCATATTCCGATAAAAACCATTCGAATTTTTCAGAGTTCCCCGGGGTTGTCCGAAATAAGGCGTACAAAGGTTTACCGAGTTTGAAATCCGAAGGAGTATAACCGATTTTTACCGGAATGTTAAATCGATCATTGGTCCAGCGGATCGAGTGAAACGAATAATTTCGGAATCCGGTCATGGTTTAAGTGCGAGACCCACATACACCACATGCAACGGGTTTGGTGAGTATTTGACCCGCTTATCCCCGGTATATCGAAAACCTGAGTTTCGAACGTTCAACGTGCGCTCTTTCCGGGCTGAAAAAGGCGGCCGGAAGGAACAGCCCGAATGGATAGAGTTTTCTTGACAAGTTGTCAAGAAATGGGTATCTTGACGTGAAGAATTTCTTCGGAGGCGATCATGAAAACGATGACGGTAGGAGAATTGAAGGCACGTTTTTCCGAGGTGCTCGAAATGGTTCGAAAAGGGGAAGAAGTCGTCATCAGTTATGGGAAAAAAAAAGAGAGAGTCGCGGTTCTTCTTCCTTTTTCGCATTACGGTCAGGGCAAGAAAAGAAAACTGGGTCTTCTCAAAGGGCGTGCTTCCTGTGTGATCCACAAAGACTTCAAGATAACCGATGAAGAGATGCTTCTTTCATGAAGTATTTGATCGATACCCATACCCTGCTTTGGACCATTTTCGATCCTGGAAAACTGAGCAAATCGGTTAAACAGGAAATGGGTGACCCGGAAAATGAAGTAGCGGTCAGCATCATCAGTTTCTGGGAGATTTCGCTGAAGTACGGTTTAGGGAAGCTTGAATTGATCAATATCGAGCCGGATGCACTTCCGGGTATCGCAGAAGAAACAGGGATTGAGATTCTTTCCATAACCCCCGGCGAGGTCGCGAGTTTTTACAAGCTTCCCAAACTGGCCCATCGAGATCCTTTTGACCGTTTGATCATCTGGCAGGCGATCCAGCGCAAGATGAAGCTGATTTCCCGTGACCAGGAATTCAAAGAATATCAACGATACGGGCTCAACCTCTACTGGTAAACAACCTTGCCGTATACGACGTTTTATCCCTCCTTCGATGCAAAACGGTTATCCCGATGAATTTCGATTTCCATGAGGATTGGCTCAGATTATCAGCCAATGACGGGTTTGCAATGATAACAAGCCATGATACAAACTAAATCCGGAAAATGAAGCAATGGTCAGCATCATCAGTTATGCATCATCAGTTATTGTTTGTCCGCCTCCTTTGTGGCAAAATAAAGTTTAAGTGTGAGGGATGTGCTCACTATGCCATTGTTGGACAGGAGATAAAAATGAGCGAGATTGTGAGACTGACGGTGGAACTGCCGAAAGAAGTGGTGGTTCTCACAGGGCGTGAAGAGAAGGATTTGCCGCACGCACTAAAGCAGCTTCTCGCGGTGGAATTAGTGCGACAAGGCGCGCTGACCTATAGCAAAGCGGCAGAATTGCTGGAGATCGGACAGGCCGAGTTCATCGCCTTCCTTGCGGAGCACAAGGTTTCCATTTTTCAGTTTTCTCCCGACGAACTGAGGCGCGAGGTGGAAGGGTGAGCATCACTGTTTCGAACGCATCACCGCTAATCAATCTTGCTCGCATTCAGCGTTTCGAGTTGCTCAAACGGTTTTACCCCGAGGTGGTCATTCCACCTGCCGTGTACGAAGAAGTTGTCACGCGAGGCGAGGAACGAGATGGCAGCAAAGACGTGCGTGAAGCTCTCTGGATCGGGCAGACCGCTCCCCAAGACCAACTCGCTGTGGACGCGCTTGCCGCAGAACTTGGTCGTGGCGAAGCGTCCGCCATTATCCTTGCTCGCGAACAATGACTAACAAAAAGATCCTCCGACTTTGCCCCGGATTGCAGACAAAAGCACTTCCGTACTGCCGTCTTTCGTGCAATAGGCGGACGCGCCGGCTTCGATCATTCGAGCTGCCTTATCTTCTTTTCCATGCATCGACAAACCGATGATGCGGATGTGTGGAAATTCCGAATGAATGATCCGGGTCGCCTCCAGCCCGTCTAATTTCGGCATGCTGTCTCAGCTCGACAAAAGATTTTGGGGGTTTCATTGTTTCCTGCATCTTTCACGAGTCTCCATTCACAAATTGCCCTCCCCCCAGCGATGCCCCTTTCCCTTGGCCCCGAATGGCCGATAAAAGGACCTCGGTGTCGCCGGATTTTGTAAGATATTCCGCAGCTCCGGACTGCAAAGCGGAAGCGGCCATATCATGGTCTTCGAACATGGAGAGGCAGAGGATGCGGATTCCGGGCTGTTCCGCGTGGATGCGCCGGGCGGCTTCGATGCCGTTTATCCCCGGCAGGCTGATATCCATCAGGATCACATCCGGCTGGACCTCCCTTGCAAGCGCTACGGCTTCTTCTCCGTCTGCGGCCTGGCCGACGACCTCAATATCTTCCTGGGTACTTAAAATCATGGACAGCCCCTGCCGGACCACGGCATGATCGTCTACCAGAAGGACTCGCAATGTAGGGCTCTTCTTTTCGGAAGACTTCATGGGCGGAGCGTTCGGAAAAACGATGGATTTCTGAGCAGGCACGGCTTTTTTAACCGGTACGGTGATCGTAAAGGAAGCCCCTTTGCCCGGAGCACTTTCCGCCTCGAATCGTCCGCCCAGAAACTCCAGCCGCTCCCGGATGGCAAACAACCCGTATCCGCCTTTCTCTTCACCATGTTCCAATTTTCGATCGGGATCAAACCCCTTTCCGGTATCGCTGACGACGATCTTCAGCCGATCCGGCCCGTCTCTGAAAAGACTCGCTTTCGCGGTGTTTACCCCTGAATGCTTGACGGCATTGAAAAGAAGCTCGCGCACCGTCTTAAAGAGAACGACCAGCATTGCCTCCCGCTCTATGACGACATCCGGCTCGATCTGCATTTCTACGGAAAACCCGTGTTTTTCCCGCATCCACCTCGAGAGCCACTCCAGCCCGGCTATTAAACCATTCTGATAGAGAATCGGAGGCGATAGCTCGGCTGTAATGGAGCGCGAGGTCTGAATCGATTCGGCAAGCAGGCTTCGGGCCGCCTCCAGGGCCTGCTTCTGGCCGTCTTCGGCCTGATGATGGAGGATATCAAGGTTAAGCCTTGCCCCTACAAGGAGCTGCTGGAGATGGTCGTGCAAAACTTCCGCCAGCCGCCGCCGCTCGCGCTCTTCTGTGAGCGCCAACTCCGAAGTCAGCCGGGCAAGCTGTCTTGCCCGGGACTCGGCAAGCTCGGTGCGCTCGGCCACCCGCTGCTCCAGGGTCTCATTCAATTTCCGCAGCTCCTCCTCGGCCCGTTTGCGTTCGGTGATTTCCATGGCAAACCCGTGCGATCGCAGAGGTTGTTTCTGAGCATCGAATTCCATCCGACCTCTGATCATCACCCAGCGAATCTCCCCGTCGGGCAGGATGATCCGATGCTCGCTGCTGAATTCGTTCTCAGGCGGGCACTCGATACGGCTGCGGGCCGCGTTTAGAACGATTTGCCGATCTTCGGGATGGACAGCCGCTGGAACTCCTTCTTTCATCGGCAGCGGTTCGCCGGGTCCCAGGCCGTATATCGCTAGAAACTCCGGCGACCAGTAGTCTTGCCCGGTCTTAAAGTCACGGGAGTAGGCACCGATCTTTGCCGCCTTGGCGGCCAGACGGAAGCGCTCCTCGCTTTCCCGCAGCGCCGCCTCTGCCTCTCGCAGCTTCGTGGAATCGAAGTAATAGCAGATCACGCCGTATCGCCCGTCCGGCAGCGCCATGCGATGGAGTTCCCACTCGTACGATTCAACGACTGCGATGTCGTGGCGCGGGTTGATGAATCTCGGCGAGTAGTAGGGTTCGCCGGTATCGAGGGTGTGTCGGAAGTGGGCGATGATCTCCTCTGCGACGGGTTCGGGCCAGAGGATGTGCATCACCTCGTCAAAATCGCGCCCGATGACGGGCTGCACGTTTCGGAATGCCCCGGTCTGCGAGCCGGCGTTCATATGAGCGACGCGAAATTCAGAATCAACGACGTAGATGCCGAAGGGGGCGCGCTCGACCAACTCGGCAAACGTCATCCGGCTTCGGATGACCGCCGCCTCGGCCCGCTTGCGCTCGGTGATATCCCGGATCGACATTGTCGTAATGATCTCGGCAGTCCTTGCGAAGTGACCCACAGAAAGTCTTCTGACCGACAAAGAGATTTCCGTGGGAAACGTTTCACCGCTTCTTTTCCTGACCGTCAGCTCGAGTACGATCGGAGATCGGCCGTCTTCGAGAAGAGGCAGGTTCTCGACCGTCTTTTCAAAAGGAACAGTGCCTTGGGGAGGCACGATCAGATCGAAGAGATTTTGTCCGAGGGCCTCGTCGCTAGAATACCCGAATAGCCTTTCAGCGGCTGCATTCCACAGGAGAATCCTGTGGCGTCGATCCATCGAGATAATCGCATCCGAGGCGGTCTCGAGGAAAAACTCGTAGTTCCTTTTGCCGTGTCTGATGAATCGATCCAAAAGCTCCGGTATTCCCATCGATTTTTTTCGAGCCTCCGCATGCATCGCCAGACCGGCAATCCAAAAATAAAAGCTGCTGAAATACCAGGAAAGACGGCAAAGCCAGCTTACCGCATCGCTCAAGACATGGACGAAAAGCCCGCCTGCGAACCCGAGGACGATCAGCCCGAAGCCGAGAAAGGACCAATAGAGGAAATCGGCCCTATACCGGTAATAAAGGATCGACATCCAGGTGGTGGAAATCGCGAGCAGGATCGTAGCGGTTCCGTAAAGGACCTGTCTCAGTGCCGTGGGACCGGAGGCGGTGAAAAACGAGGGCGTAAGACCCAGCAGCGTCAAGATCGCTACGGTCGCCATGAAGGCGATCGCCGCTCCGTAGAAAACGACCGTGAGAAGCATCCGGGATGTCTTCGCTGCGGGGGGAGCGCTGCCGGTGGCAAAGAACATGGAAACGAGCAGCACGATCGTGCCTAAAAGCGCGCTCGTATTGTGGATCGTCGTATTCGTGTTCAGGCCCCCGAAACGAGAGAGATAGGCGGCAAGCATCAGGGCGGTGCCAAAGAGCAGCAGGGTGGTGCCGAAGAGCAGGATCTCCCAGGAGCCGGTTCGTTGAAATCCCACGCCCGCCAGGTACGATATGGAGGCGTAAACGACAAATACGAGCACGGTCTGGAGAAGAGGGAAGAGAAAAGGAGGCAACAGGCTTACCCGAATATCGAGAACGGCAACCACGGTTGTCAGGATTGCGAGAATTGCCAGGGGAAGAAGGGAAAAACGCTTCAGTGACTGCAATCGGGCCTCGAAGGGAACCCTGCGGATCGGAGTCTGCCGATGTGCGGTTGAGCCATAGTTCATGAGAAGTCTCTTTTTCAGTTGTATTGAAGACCCTGCAGCCCCGAAAAACGGGATCTCCGCTGCGTTACGACAAGCTGCAGTCCCGCCAAGGCGGGATTCCTCCGCAAGGAAGTTTGTCTAATTTGGATTCGCTCGCTAACCCCCCGCAGTAAGTTGCAGGGAATGCGCTCGCTGTCCGGTTCAAATGTGAATGGCATAGAACCGATAGACTATCAGCTTGACCGTAGGATTTCAATGGTGGTGCTCCGGACCGGGTGGTCGGAAATCGGAGCGGAATCCGGAGGAGCTTACCGGCGAAAAGGTCTCGCCGGCTGCATAAACGGGAACGTCTATGTGCAAACTGGAGCTTTATAGATAACCGATTTGTTACTTTTAGCTATAATGGGTGACTCCGCTTTACGATAATCTCTTAATGATTCTTTTAGCGAGACCGTCTTCAATTTCTTTGTGTCTTGGAACAGGTTGACTTTTATTCGTTTGCGGATTTTTGTACCAATCATGGTTGGCACCATGACGTACAAAAACACAGCCAAGTGAATTGATGACTTTAAGAAGCTTTTCTCTCTTCAAAGTGCTACTTCCAACACCTGAAAAGGTTCCGCATCGGCCACCAAACCTTTTCTGATGTCATCGTAGATCTCAATTAAATTGTCTTTCAATTCCTCCAAAGTTTTCCCTTGACTTTCATAGTCAGGATATTCCTGGATGTGCCCCACAAACCATCCTTTTTCCTCTTTATATACAATATTTATCTTCATAAAATTTACTCCTCCAGACCCCTTGCTTTCTTGATTCAGACAGCAACGGAAGTATACCATGATTTCGGTCACTTAACAACAACTCGGCAGCAAGGTCACCCTCCTTTGGCGGACTTCGATGCCTTTTAATTTTGGCAGGCTGAATCCATATTACGACTGTCTTTCGCAACAAACCCCTTCGCCTCGAATCGCAGATAGCAGGTTATCGGTGTCTCCTGATTTCGTCAGGTAGGCTGCGGCTCCGGCATTGAATGCGGAGGAGGCCATTTCGTGATCTTCGAACATGGAAAGACAGATGATGCGGATGCCGGACATCTGCAAATGGATGCGCCGGGTCGCCTCGATCCCGTCTATCCCCGGCAGGCTGATATCCATGATGATGACATCCGGTTTCATTTTTCTTGCAAGCTTTACGGCTTCCTCTCCGTCTGCGGCTTCCCCGACAACCTCGATATCCTCTTGAGTATCCAGGATCATGGACAAGCCATGCCGAACCACCGCATGATCGTCGACCAGGAGGGTTCGAAATTTATGGTCTTTCTTTTCCGAAGGCTTCGACGAGATCGTTTCCGGAATTGCGGCGCTTTTTCGAACCTTTGCTCTCTCGACCGGTGCAATCAAGGTAAGGGCAGCCCCTTTGCCCGGAGCACTTTCGATCTCGAGTCGGCCGCCTGAAAATTCCAGCCGCTCGCGGATGGTAAACAGGCCGAAGCCGCTTTGCTGTCGGCTGCTTTCCCATATTCGGGTCGGATCGAATCCCTTTCCGGAATCACAGACTGCAATCCGCAGCCGATCCGGCCCGTCTTTGGAAAGAATCACTTTCGCGGAATCCACCCCCGAATGCTTGATTGCGTTGAAAAGAAGCTCTCGCACCGATCGGAAAAGAACGACCATCATATCTTCCTTGAGGGCGATCACCTCCGGCTCCGCCTGCAGTTCCACCGAAAATCCGAATTTTTCCTGCTTCCACCTGGCCAGCCACTCCAGCCCGGCTACAAGCCCGTTCTGGTAGAGAATCGGGGGGGAAAGCTCGGATGTAATCGAGCGCGAGGTCTGAATCGTATCGGCAAGAAGCTTTCGGGCCGCATCCAGGACAGGCTTTCGATCCAAAGCGACATGCCCGGAAAGAGCATCCAGGTTGAGCCTCACACCGACCAGGAGCTGCTGGAGATGCTCGTGTAAAATGTCCGCAAGCCGCCTCCGTTCGCGCTCTTCGGTAAGAGCCAATTCCGATGTAAGCCGGCTGAGCTGTCCGGCCCTGTCCTCGGCCAGTTTTGTGCGCTCGGCAACCCGCTGTTCCAAAGTTTCATTCAATTCTCGAAGCGCCTGCTCCGACCGCTTGCGTTCGGTGATGTCGCTTGCGGCACCAAACCATTCAATGATTTCGCCATTTGCATCCATGAGCGGAACCGCACGTGAAGACGTCCAGCCCAAGGTGCCGTCCGATCGCCGCACCCGATGTTCCAGCTCGAAAATACCCTTGATCCGGATGGCTTCATGGATGGCTTCGGTCACGTGCGGCTGTTCATCCGGTGGGATGTATTCCTGAAGCCAGTTGCGGTTCGGCTTCTCCGTGTCGGCGAGAAAGCCCCGGCTGTGGAGCTGGCGCATCTCGCTCCAATCCGGGCTCATCCGATACAGCACTTCGGAACTGGCCGACACCCAGCACGCGAAAGCGTATCTCGCTTTCCCGCAGTGCATCCTCGGCGTGTTTGCGTTCGGTGATGTCGAGCACCTGCGAAAAGACCGAGGTCAACCGTCCATGCTCGTCATAGATTGCCGAATTGTACCACTCGCAGGATACGATTGTGCCATCCTTGCGGTAGTTTCGATTGACGTTGACGTTCCGGGGGAGGCGACCGGCCAGCATGTCCTCGGATAATCTGCCGACGGCTTCCCTGTCTTCTTCGTGTACCCAACGCATCTCGGAAAAGGATTTTCCGATGATCTCCTCCGGTTTCCAGCCGAAGATCTGTTCTGCGGCCCCGGACCACCGGAGCACGCGGTATGCCGGATCGAATTCGACAATCGCCAGGGGCGAATTGCCAAGGTGCGCTTCAAGACGTTGCTTGGCAATTTTGAGCTCCTCTTCGGTTTGTTTCTGTTCCGTGATGTCTATGACAATCCCGTGCGATCGGGCCGGCTGCTGCTGCTCATCGAATTCCATCTGCCCCCGGATCATTACCCAGCGAATCTCCCCATCGGGCAGGAAAATTCGATGTTGACTGCTGAATTCGGCCCCGATGGCGCGCTCGAGGCGTTTCCGTGCCTCGTCCAGGACCTTTTTCCTGTCCGCAGGATGGACGGCTGCAGGAATTCCGTCTTTCAGAGGAAGCGAATCGTCGGGGCTTAAACCGAAGATTGCCAGGAATTCAGGAGACCAGTCGTCTTCCCCGGTTTTCAGGTTGCGGGAGTAGGCGCCGATCTTGGCCGCCTTGGCTGCCAGCCGGAAATGCTGCTCGCTTACCCGGGATTCATTTTCGGCCCGCTTGAGGTCGGTGACATCGGAAAGTGCCAGGCGCCATTCGGTAAAGTTTCCCGCTTCATCGAAATGGGCGCCCGCCTCGATGCGCACATACAAAAGACTTTTCCCCTCGCCGCACAGGCGCACCTCGCAGGTGTGCCTGCCCTTTAAATCGACCACCTTTTTCAAGCAGGAAAAATAGAGGCTCTGGTCTTTGGCATGAATCCGATTTGAAAAGACTCTTCCGGTCAAAACCTTGCCGGGGAAAGCGAGCATCTCTTCGGCGACCCGGTTGCATCTTGTCACAAGGCCTTTGGGGTTTACGGTCACAAAGCCGACAGGCGCCGAATCGTACAGCTCGTAGTACTCATTCCGGGAGGCTTCAATCTCCTTTTGCGCCCTCGTAAGCTCTTCGTTCTGGAGATTAAGCTCGATTTGGTAGACCTCAAGCTCCTGGATCAGGTGCAAAAGATCGGCATCCGATTCTTCGATCCCCCCTCCCCGCTCCTTTAGGATCTTTTCGGCACGCTTTCTCAGCTCAATGATGGGATCATTGGATCGCCTTTTTCCTTTCCGCATCCTTTCGTTCTCGGACATATTTTTTTCCCGCTACCTCTTTTGCGCCTGTTTCTGGACATCGATATTGACAAAGGTGATCACCACCCCTTCGATTACGCTTTCCCGGGTGGTTGCCTCAACAACTGTCGCGCTTCGCACTGAATCGGAAGGAAGGAATAAACCGGAATCGAATCGGTTGTGCACCCGTTATTTATTGGGTCAGACTATCAGCACAATGAGGAATTTGCAATGATAACAAACCATGATACCAACTAGGCGGGTGACACTTGAAACTTGGGAACGGGATGAAATTGGCGCTAAGGCAGGACCAAGGTCAAACAACGCACTCGAAAAGGAGTGCAGGGCGCTGAATGCCGCTTTGATCCGGTATCCGCCGAGCAGCGGCCCGGCGCAAAACGATTCATAGGGTTTCTCCCTCCGCTGCCGCGCCGCTCGGTTGCAAAAGAATGCACGCGCTGCGAGCTATCGGGTTTCTTCCGCTGGATTTTCCTGAATCAGCCTGTCTTGTTCCTCGGGTTCAACTTCAGGAATCTCTTTCAGGGCATCGAGAAAGTGCTGCTCATCGAAGCCCCGAGAGCGATCCGCAAAAAACTGCATGGTTTCGTAGCGGATAATCTCGTTTGAAATCGAGTTTACCAATAATTGATTTATTGAAATATTCTCTTTGTTCGCAATTTTCCGTACTTTGCTGTGAATTGACTCCGGCAAACGCAGTTGCAGTTTAGCCATGGAGCACCTCCTTTACAAAGACTCCCGGTGAAATGACCATAAAATGATACAGTGCCAATTCGCTCTTTCTGAAATCCTTGATATTATGGGTGAGAATATAATCGGAGTTATAATTCGCCGCGCATTCAAAGACCATATTATCATTTTCATCTTTTAAATTCGGCCTGATTCTGTAAAAAATCGGTACTTCATCGGCATAGAAAACTAATGCTTTCAGAATGGCATCTTTGGCTTTCTGTGAAACCTTCAGAAGATGGGAATTAAACAGCATCTCGATTCTCGATTCATACTCTAAATAGAGTGGAACCGATATGCCAAAACGAAATCGATTCCGATTGATATTTTTCAATATTTGAAAACTCGCACCTAGGCGACTCCGAAGGGCCGATTCGATCACACAGGTGTCAATGACAATTCTTTTTAGTGCCATATATGCAACTATATTAAGTTTTGGTGCTATATGCAAACGAAAAATCCTGATCCAAAGAACTGGCTTTGGATACCACTCCGGGTGCGTTTGGGCAGGATTTCATTGAGGCTGCGGGAGCCCTTTGAATCCACACCCAAGGGGAGGGCGAAATTGCGCGATGAGTACTTCCCGTCAACCAGAAACTGCTGCAGATGGTCGTGCAGGATTTCCGGCAAACGCTCTCGCAGGTGTCGCAGACCCCCCGCTCAAGCAGTTGGTCTTTTGGGGCTGAAAAAGGCGGTGGGAAGGAACAGCCCAAATGTCGGGTTCGGCCAGGCGCTCGACCTCTTTGCCGGTGTACACCACCAGCGATGGGCTGAAGGGCATGGAGACATCCCTTGCGTCGACGGCCGCCCAAAGTTCATGTTCTTCTAAGTGCCTTGGTGCCTCGTATGTTGCTATCATTGGCCGGGTGACCGGCTTTTAAAATGGTCACCCGGCTGCATCGGCTTGTTGGACGAGAATTGCCTTACCGTCTTATCCTGGTGGACACTTTGGTTTCCGGTTCACCGACAGGCCCGCCGGGAGGCGTCGTTTTACCTTTTCCACATCCTGAAGACGCTTATGCTGCGATCAGGCGAGGTCGAATCGATCAAGGTTCATTACCTTGTTCCATGCCGCGACAAAATCGTGCAGGAACTTCTCCCGGGAATCCTCACATCCGTAGACTTCCGCTAAAGCCCGGAGTTGGGAATTCGAACCGAAGACGAGGTCGACCCGGGTGCCGGTCCACTTGAGCTCGCCCGTTGAGCGGTTTCGACCTTCGAATACGTCTTTGTCTTCTGTGGTTGCCTTCCACGTCGTTCCCATGTCGAGCAGATTCACGAAAAAGTCATTTGTAAGCGCCTCCGGCCGCTTGGTGAAGACGCCGTGCGGTGACTGTCCGAAGTTGGCATTCAAGACGCGCATGCCGCCGATGAGAACCGTCATCTCAGGAGCGGTCAACGTCAGCAGTTGCGCACGATCGACCAGCAGTTCCTCTGCCGATACGGCGTATCTGGTTTTGAGGTAGTTACGGAATCCGTCTGCAGCCGGTTCGAGTACGGTGAATGCTTGCAGGTCGGTTTGCTCCTGCGAGGCATCCGTGCGTCCCGGTGTGAAGGGAACCGTCACATCGGAACCGGCATTCTTTGCCGCCTGCTCGACCCCTGCGCATCCCCCCAGGACGATCAAATCGGCAAGCGACACCTTCTTCCCGCCGGTCTGTGCGCCGTTGAACTCCTTTTGGATTCCCTCGAGGGTCTCCAGGATCTCCTTCAGGTGGCCCGGCTCGTTGACTTGCCAATCCTTTTGCGGCGCCAAACGGATGCGCGCCCCGTTTGCGCCGCCGCGCTTGTCGGAGCCGCGGAACGTGGACGCCGACGCCCAGGCGGTCGAGACCAGTTTGGAGACCGGCAGTCCCGATCCCAGGATCTTTCTCTTGAGGTCTTCGATATCCTGGGCATCGATCAGCGCATGATCGACTGCGGGGACGGGGTCTTGCCAAAGGAGCTCTTCCGCAGGAACCTCCGGGCCGAGATAGCGCGAGAGAGGGCCCATGTCGCGGTGGGTCAGCTTGAACCATGCCCGGGCAAACGCGTCCGCGAATTCCTCGGGGTTTTCAAGGTAGCGCCGCGAGATCGGCTCGTAGATCGGATCGAAGCGAAGGGAAAGGTCCGCCGTGGTCATCATCGGCCGGTGCTTCTTCGACGGGTCGTGCGCGTCAACCACCATGTCCTCTTCGGCCACGTCCTTGGCCAGCCACTGATGCGCACCGGCCGGGCTCTTGACCAGCTCCCACTCGTATTTGAACAGCACGTTCAGATAGCCCATGTCCCATTTGGTCGGGTTCGGCTTCCAGGCGCCCTCGATGCCGCTGCCGATCGTATCGCCGCCTTTGCCGCTTCCGAAGCTGCTCTTCCAGCCGAGACCCTGCTCTTCGATGCCGGCCGCTTCGGGCTCAGGCCCCACATGGGACGCAGGGCCGGCGCCGTGACATTTGCCGAAG